>NZ_CP138214.1:1860937-2171093 GCF_034043515.1 Pseudomonas sp. MUP55
GTTCGGGCTGTTCCACATGATTTCACGTTGGCAGGCGTTGTACCGCGAACGCCAGATGCTGGCGAGCATGAGCGACGACGCGCTCAGGGATATCGGCTTGAACCGTATCGATGTGGAGCAGGAGATTCATCGGCATTTCTGGGAAGACCCGCTGCGAAAGTGACCTGGAATGCAGTAGGGTAGGGGGCGCGTATTCAAGGAGTGGTCCATGCCTGCCGTCCTCGCCTTTTCCCTCAAGCAAGCACGATGCATGGCGCTGGCGGCCCAGGGTTTTTCCGGGCGCCAGCCGCCAGCGCAGATAAAAGCTGCGCACCTCAACCGTTTGATCGCGCGCCTCGGTGTGCTGCAGATCGATTCGGTCAACGCCGTGGTGCGGTCCCATTACCTGCCGCTGTTCTCTCGGCTGGGCAATTACTCCCCGTTGATGCTCGAACAGGCCGCCTGGAGCCAGGGGCGGCGGCGTTCGCTGTTCGAATATTGGGGGCACGAAGCTTCGTTGCTGCCCATGGCGATGTATCCGCTGATGCGCTGGCGCATGGAGCGGGCCAAACAGGGGCAGGGGATTTACGCGCAAATGGCGCGATTCGGGCGCGAGCAGCAGAGCACCGTGCAGCGTGTGCTGCGGGCCGTCCAGCAGCAAGGCCCTTTGGGCGCGGGCAGCTTGTCGACCCGCGAGGAGCGTGCCGGGCCCTGGTGGGATTGGAGTGACGAGAAACATGCGCTGGAGTGGCTGTTCGCGGCAGGGTTGGTCACCGTGGCGGGGCGACGTGGGTTTGAACGCCTCTATGATCTGCCTGAACGGGTGCTCCCTGGGGAGATCCTCCAAATCAATGTGGGCGAAGCCGACGCCCAGCGAGGCTTGTTGTTGCACAGCGCAACCGCATTGGGTGTGGCCACGGAAAAAGACCTGCGCGATTACTTTCGTCTCGAACCCGCCGACAGTCGCCTGCGCCTGGCCGAGCTGGTCGAAGATGGACAGCTGCTGAGCTGCCAAGTGCAAGGCTGGAACCAAGCAGCGTATTGCCTGCCGGAGCCCAAAGTGCCACGCAGCGTATCAGCCAGCGCTTTGCTGTCGCCATTTGATTCGTTGGTCTGGGAGCGGGCCCGTACCGAGCGCTTGTTCGATTTCCGTTACCGGCTGGAAATCTATACGCCACAGCACAAGCGGGTGTTCGGCTACTACGTGCTGCCGTTTTTGCACAACGAGCGGATCGCTGCGCGCGTTGATTTGCGCGCCGAGCGGGCCAACGGTTGCCTGGCGGTGCATGCGGTGCACGAGGAAGAACCCGGCCTGGACGAGCAGGGGATGGTGGCGTTGGCGCGCAGCCTGCGGCAGATGGCTGACTGGTTGGGGCTGCAGCGGGTGCTGCTCAATTGCCAGCGGCCGAGTGCTGCGCGGTTGAGGGTGGCAATGCTGGGTATGGATGTGGGCCTTTAGGGCGCTATCGGGGGCAAGCCCCCTCCCACAAGGGCACGCATTTCACAGGTGGAGGGGGCTTGCCCCCCATGGCGACGGTCCAGGCAACGAAAGGCCTAGCGTTTGACCTGTTTCAGGGTCTCGGCAATCAGGAAGGCCAATTCCAGCGACTGATCGGCGTTCATCCGCGGGTCGCAGTGGGTGTGGTAGCGGTCCGACAACCCATCCTCGGTAATCGGTCGTGCGCCGCCGATGCATTCGGTGACGTTCTGCCCGGTCATCTCGATATGGATGCCGCCGGCATAGCTGCCTTCGGCCTGATGGACCTGGAAGAACTCCTTCACTTCGCCGAGGATCTGCGCGAAGTCGCGGGTCTTGTAGCCGCTGCTGGCCTTGATGGTGTTGCCATGCATCGGGTCAGAGCTCCACAGCACCTGCTTGCCTTCACGCTGCACGGCGCGAATCAGGGCTGGCAGGTGGTCGCCGACCTTGGTGGCGCCCATGCGGGCGATCAGGTTCAAGCGGCCAGGGTCGTTGTCCGGGTTGAGGATGTCGATCAGGCGGATCAGGTCGTCCGGGTTCATGCTCGGGCCGACCTTGACACCGATCGGGTTGTTCACCCCGCGCAGGAACTCGACGTGGGCGCCATCCAGCTGGCGTGTACGGTCGCCAATCCAGAGCATATGGGCCGAGCAGTCGTAGTAGTCGTTGGTCAGGCTGTCACGACGCACGAAGGCTTCTTCATAGTTGAGCAGCAACGCTTCGTGAGCGGTGAAGAAGCTGGTCTCGCGCAGTTGCGGCGAATCGTCCATGCCGCAGGCGCGCATGAAGGCCAGGGTTTCGTCGATGCGGTCGGCCAGTTGGCTGTACTTCTCGGCCAGCGCGGAGTTGGCAATAAAGTCCAGGTTCCACTTGTGCACCTGGTGCAGGTCAGCGAAGCCGCCCTGGGCAAAGGCACGCAGCAGGTTGAGGGTGGCGGTGGACTGGTGGTAGCTCTGCAGCAGGCGGTCCGGGTCCGGTACGCGGCTTTTTTCGTCGAAGCCGATGCCATTGACGATGTCGCCGCGGTAGGCCGGCAGGGTGATGCCGTCGATGGTTTCATCGTTGGACGAACGCGGCTTGGCGAACTGGCCGGCCATGCGCCCGACTTTCACCACCGGGCAGCCGGCGGCGAACGTCATGACGATCGCCATCTGCAGCAGCACTTTGAAGGTGTCGCGAATTTTCGCGGCGGAAAACTCGGCGAAGCTCTCGGCGCAGTCACCGCCTTGCAGCAGAAAGGCGCGACCCTGGGTCACTTCGGCAAACTGACGACGCAATTCGCGGGCTTCCCCGGCAAACACCAGCGGCGGGTAACTGGCCAGGCTTTGCTCCACTTGCAGCAGGTGCGCGGCATCCGGGTACCGGGGTTGTTGCTGGATCGGCAAGGCGCGCCAGCTGTCGGGGCTCCAGGGTTGGCTCATCGTGCACTCGTTGGGTAGGTTGACGTTCGGGCGTCAATGTTAGCAGCAATTAGTGCGTGACCTGTTGCTGCCGCTTGGCCGACAATCGCGCACTTTGCCCCGCAGCCAACCCGTTAGGAGTAGTGATGAGCGAGGAGCGTGTCGAGCGCCTGCTGGCCGAAGTGCATGATGAGTTCGGCATGATCCGCGTGCTGGAAGTGGCCGATTACCGTTTTCTCGAATTTGGCGATGCCATCGAGCAGAGTTGCGTGTTCACAGCCGACCCGAGCTGGCTGGAGTACGACTACACCCGCGCCATGTTGATCGGGGCCTTGTGCCATGAGCAGCCGGAAAGTGCGCTGTTCCTCGGCCTGGGCGCCGGCACGCTGACCCAGGCGTGCCTCAAGTTCCTGGCGCTGGACGATGTCGAAGCCATCGAGCTGCGCCCCGACGTGCCGCGCCTGGCCATTGAATACCTGGGCCTGGACGATGATCCTCGCCTGTATATCCGTATTGGCGATGCCCTGGAGTTGCTCGACAGCGCCGAATCGGCCGACCTGATCTTCGTCGACCTGTACACCGATGTGGGGCCAGGCGTCGGCCATCTGGCCTGGACATTCCTCGAAAATTGCCAGAAAAAGCTCAATCCCGGCGGCTGGCTGGTGATCAACCAGTGGGCCACCGACGATGGCAAGCCGCTGGGCGCGGCCTTGTTGCGCGGGTTGTATCACCGGCATTACTGGGAACTGCCGGTGAAGGAGGGCAATGTGATCCTGCTGGTGCCCTCGGAGCTGGACCAGGAGTTGGACCTGGAGGCGCTGTCCGCGCGCGCCGAGGCCCTGGCGCCGCGACTGGGTTATTCGTTGCAGGCGTTGATCAAAGCGATTCGGCCGGCGACCTAGGCGTCTGTTCCGGCGCTATCGGGGGCAAGCCCCTCCTACAGTTGAAAAATGCGTTCCAAGTGTGGGAGGGGGCTTGCCCCCGATGAGGCCGGCACTGCCCACTCAAATACCCTTGAACACCCCCGGCCGCCTCTCGACCATCGCCCTCACGCCCTCCTTGGCGTCTTCGCTGTTGAGCAATTTGTCCACCAACGGCGGCAATGCGGCGGCCGCCACAGTCTCGCCTTCCGTGCGGGCCAACCGCGCCGACATCAGCGTTGCCTGCACCCCAAGCGGCGCCTGGCGTGCGATGCGATTGGCCAGCTCGATGGCGCGCGGCAGCAGGTCTTCGCTGGCCATCACTTCCTGCACCAGGCCCAGGCGCAGGGCTTCATGGGCGTCGAACTCATCGCCGGTCAGCAACCAGCGCATCGCATTGCCCCAGCCGGCGATCTGGTGAAAGCGTAATGTCGCGCCGCCAAACGGAAATATCCCACGCTGCACTTCCATCTGCGCAAAGCGGGTGTTGCTGGCACACAAGTTGATATCGGCCGCCAGCATCAGTTCGATGCCGATAGTCAAACAGTAGCCTTGGGCGGCAACGATCACCGGCTTATTCACTCGGGGGCCAGCGAACACACCCCAGGGATCGCAGCCTCCCAGGGGCGGTTGCCAGCCGCCGGCCATTACGCCGCTGACATTGGCCAGGTCGAGCCCGGCAGTAAAGTGGTCGCCATGGGCAAACACCACGGCAACCCGTGCCTCATTGTTTCGATCAAAATCACCATAGGCCATGCTCAACGCGCTGAGCAGGTCCAGGTCGAACGCGTTACGCTTCGCCACTCGGTCCAGCCCCAGTAGCAGGACATGGCCCTGGAGTTCACGCGTTACGCGGCTGGTGCTGGCTTGATTCATCGGCTGTGCCCTCGGGCGCGGAATTGGGTTTCAGACCAAAGGGCCGGTCTGTACAGGTGAACCGTTTAAGCGTGATGCCCAGCAGGGCCGGGCCTTTGAAAAATAGACCCTGGCGCACTTATCTGCAAAGACCGCAACGCAGCGCGGTTTATCAGGGCTTTCTGATAAAAAAAGCTCCCTTTTTCAGCTATTTCCGGTATAGTGCGCGCCGGCCTTTAACCGGGCCGCGTTTAGGTAGCGCAATTCCCCGAAGTCAGCTTCGGCTGCACGTCCGCACAGCGGACTCTCCCTTGACGAATCTTTTTCATTCATTCGTTTTCGCAAATCCCCGCCGACAAAGCAGCCAGGGCGACTCTTGAGTCTCAACACGGCATGCGCAGCTTTGGAGCATGGGTCTTTGCGGATGCACTTAGAGGCAGACCCATGACCCAGGAAACCGGCGGCTTCGCCGCTTTTAATCTTAATCCGAACATTCTCGCCGCCGTCATCGCGACTGGCTACGAAGAACCTTCGGCTATTCAGCAGCAATCGATCCCGATCATCATGGCCGGCCAGGACATGATTGGCCAGGCGCAAACCGGTACCGGTAAAACCGCCGCGTTCGCCCTGCCTATCCTGCACTGCATCGATCCTGCCAAGCGCGAACCGCAAGCCCTGATCCTGGCGCCAACCCGTGAGTTGGCGCTACAAGTAGCAACCGCTTTCGAAACCTACGCCAAGCAAATGCCAGGCGTAACCGTTGTGGCCGTTTACGGCGGCGCGCCTATGGGCCCACAACTGAAAGCCATCCGTAATGGCGCACAGATCGTTGTCGCCACCCCGGGCCGTCTGTGCGACCACCTGCGTCGTGACGAGAAAGTCCTGTCGACCGTGAACCACCTGGTTCTCGACGAAGCCGACGAAATGCTGAAACTGGGCTTCATGGACGACCTGGAAGTCATCTTCAAGGCGCTGCCACCGACCCGTCAGACCGTGCTGTTCTCGGCCACTCTGCCGCAGTCGATCCGTGCCATTGCCGAACGCCATCTGCGCGATCCGCAACACGTGAAGATCCAGACCAAGACCCAGACCGTCACCGCGATCGAACAGGCTCACCTGTTGGTTCACGCCGACCAGAAGACCTCGGCTGTATTGAGCCTGCTGGAAGTCGAAGACTTCGACGCCCTGATCATGTTCGTGCGTACCAAGCAAGCGACCCTGGACCTGGCCAGTGCCCTGGAAGCCAAAGGCTACAAGGCCGCCGCGCTGAACGGTGACATCGCCCAGAACCAGCGTGAGCGCGTAATCGACTCCCTCAAGGATGGCCGCCTGGACATCGTTGTGGCGACCGACGTTGCCGCTCGTGGTCTCGACGTTCCGCGTATCACCCACGTGTTCAACGTTGACATGCCTTACGATCCAGAGTCCTACGTTCACCGTATCGGCCGTACCGGCCGTGCGGGTCGCGAAGGTCGTGCACTGTTGCTGGTGACTCCACGTGAGCGCCGCATGCTGCAGGTGATCGAGCGTGTAACCGGCCAGAAAGTCGCTGAAGTGCGTCTGCCGGATGCCCAGGCCGTTCTCGATGCTCGCATCAAGAAACTGACCAACAGCCTGGCGCCGCTGGTGGCTGACGCTGAATCGACCCACGGCGACCTGCTGGACCGCCTGACTGCCGATATCGGTTGCACCCCGCGTGCCCTGGCTGCAGCTTTGCTGCGCAAAGCCACCAACGGTCAGGCCCTGACCCTGGCTGCGATCGAGAAAGAACGCCCACTGGTTCCGAACAACGCGCCACGCGGTGATCGTCCAGAGCGTACCGGCGACCGTCCAGACCGTGGTGATCGTGAGCGTCGTGCTCCGGTTCCATTGGCTGAAGGTCGTGCGCGTTGCCGCACCGCGCTGGGCGCGCGTGACGGTATCGCTGCCAAGAACCTGCTGGGCGCTATCCTCAACGAGGGTGGCCTGGCGCGTGAAGCCATCGGTCGTATCCAGGTACGTGACAGCTTCTCCCTGGTGGAGCTGCCGGAAGACGGTCTGGAAAAACTGCTGGCCAAGCTCAAAGACACACGCGTTGCCGGCAAGCAGTTGAAGCTGCGTCGCTACCGCGAAGATTGATCCGCCCTTCGGGCTGATTGATCGCACATAAAAAATCCCCGACTGGTTCGGGGATTTTTTTTGCCTGGGATTTCAGGCTGTGCACCTGTGTTAGCCAAAGCGATAGATGTCCATGCCCAAGGCGCCGAGGGTGAAGCCCTGATGCGCCACGCTGAAATCACCGCCGGCACCTCGCGCAAAGTAAAGCGGCAACAAATGCTCGTCGCTGGGGTGGCTGCGCACGGCATGGGGCGCCAGGAGGCGATAGTCATGCAAGGCTGTTTCGTCACCGGCAGCGAGTTTTTCGACCACCCAGTCGCGAAAGGCTTGCGCCCATGGCGTGATGGTTCCCGGCCCGGCGCGCCAGTCCAGCTCACCGAGATTATGGGTGATGCTGCCGGAGCCGATCAGTAGCACACCTTGATCGCGCAGACTGCAGAGGGCATGTCCAACCCGGGTTTGAAAAGCCGGGCCCATGCGGCTTGGCAGGGAGACTTGCACCACCGGAATATCCGCCGCCGGGTACATCAACGATAGGGGCACCCAGGTGCCATGGTCGAAGGGCCGTTGGTTGTGGACCTGTGCAGTCAGGCCGTCGGCCTGCAATAACTCGGCAATTTCATTCGCCAGTCGTGGATCACCCGGCGCAGGGTATTGCACCGCAAACAGTTCGGGAGGGAAGCCGCCGAAGTCGTGCCAGGTTTCGGGCGCGGCGCTGCCACTGACCAGTAGCTCGTGGCTTTCCCAATGCGCCGATACCACCACAATCGCCTTGGGCCGTGGCAACGCGTCTGCCAGGGCCTGCAGCGCCGGGCCGCTGGCGCCGGGTTGCAGAGCCAGCATCGGGGAGCCATGGGAGATAAACAGGCTGGGCAACATGAGAAGAGTCCTGAAGATTAATATCGGGCTATCTTCATTCAGATCATTAATCCAGATCTAATATAATATTTAGTGTCTTTTGATCGATTTTTCAGGGTGATGCATGGACGCAAGAATTTGGCAGGAGCGCTGGGCAACCAATCAGATCGGTTTTCATCAGACCGACGTTAATCCTTACTTGCAGCGGCATTGGTCAACGTTGGCCCTGGTCAATGGTGCCAGGGTTTTCGTGCCTTTGTGCGGCAAGAGCCTGGACATGAAGTGGTTGGCGGATCGTGGGCATCGCGTGATGGGTGTGGAGGTGTCGGATAAAGCCGTTGAGGCATTCTTCAGCGAACAGGGGCTTGCGCCGCAGATCGATCAGAGAGGCGTGTTCAAGGTGTATCAGGCGGGCCTGATCGAAGTGTGGTGCGGTGACTTCTTCGCCCTTGACGCAAGTGCTGTGGCCGGTTGCACGGCGTTGTATGACCGTGCGGCACTGATCGCCTTGCCGCAGCCAATCCGCTCGCGATACACCGAGCATCTCGATACCCTGCTGACCCCTGCCTGTGAGGGGCTGTTGATCACTGTTGACTACGACCAGACGCAGAGGGCTGGCCCGCCCTTCGCTGTCCCGGATGAGGAAGTGCAGTCGCTGCTGGGCCCGCACTGGAATGTGATCACGCTGCAAGAGCGGGACATTTTGAGTGAAAGCAGCAAATTCAGGGCCGATGGCGTTACTCGGCTTGATGAGCGTGTTTATCGGCTGACCAGGCGGTAAATCACGCCCACGAAAAAGGGGCGATTCAATCGCCCCTTTTTTGTATTGCCGGATTATCAGCCGCGACGACGCAATGCGTCAATCCGCTCTTCCAGTGGCGGGTGGCTCATGAACAGGCGAGCCAGGCCCTGCTTGATGCCGCCATTGATACCGAAGGCGGTCAGGCTGTCGGGCATATGCACCGGCAGGCCTTGTTCGGAGCGCAAGCGTTGCAGCGCGCCAATCATTGCGCTGGTGCCCGCCAGGCGTGCGCCGGCTTCGTCTGCGCGGAACTCACGTTTACGCGAAAACCACATCACGATGGCGCTTGCCAGGAAGCCCAGGACCAGCTCGGCGAAGATGGTTGCCACGAAGTAGGCGATGCCGCGGCCTTCTTCGTTCTTGAAGATCACCTTGTCGACGAAGTTGCCGATGATCCGTGCAAAGAACATCACGAAGGTGTTCACCACGCCCTGTACCAGCGCGAGGGTGACCATGTCGCCGTTGGCCACGTGGCCGATCTCGTGCGCCAGTACCGCTTTGACTTCGTCGGGCGAGAACCGCTCCAGAAGCCCTTGGCTGACCGCTACCAGCGCGTCGTTCTTGTTCCAGCCGGTGGCAAAGGCGTTGGCCTCATAAGCAGGGAAGATCCCCACTTCGGGCATTTTGATGCCTGCTTCTTGAGACAACTGTTCCACGGTTTGCATCAGCCATTGCTCATGGCGAGTGCGTGGTTGAGTGATGATCTGGGTGCTGGTGCTCATTTTCGCCATCCACTTGGAGATGAACAGCGAGAACAACGAACCGGCAAAACCAAAGACCGCACAGAAAATCAGCAGCTGATTGAGGTTCAGATCAACCCCGTTGGCCGCCATGAACCCGTCGAAGCCAAAGAGGCTCAGGGTGACGCTGGCAATCAGTACGACCGCCAGGTTAGTGGCCAAGAACAGCAGGATGCGCATCATGGTTGTAGAGTTCTCCTCATGCTTAATATGTCGCTTACTGCGGGGTATATAAGGTGCGGCATGGGGTGATTCAACCGAGCGACTATTTCAAACTGTGTCCTACAGCGAAAACGTAGCGCTTTGAAGGGATTTTCCCACAACAATTGCCTGTGTTACCTGGCCGTCAAGCATGTCGCACCCCCGCTAACATTGGGGTAGAGCGGCTGGCGCGGTGCCATCATCCCGTTCAGGGTGCCAGCGCCAGAGAAGTGTTGCCAGATAATCGCTGTACGACCCAATGAAGGTCGTACGGCAGCATTTCCCTTACTGGCGATAGGACTTCAGGAAGTTGCCGATGCGACCGATCGCCATATCCAGTTCATCCACGCGCGGCAAGGTCACCACGCGGAAGTGATCCGGCCACGGCCAGTTGAACGCAGTGCCTTGCACCACCAGCAGTTTTTCCGACAGCAGCAGGTCGAGCACGAATTTTTCGTCGTTGAGGATCGGGCAGACTTTTGGGTCGATCCGCGGGAACGCGTACAACGCGCCCATGGGCTTTACGCAACTGACGCCCGGAATCGCATTGAGCAGCTCCCAGGTGCGGTTGCGTTGTTCCAGCAAGCGACCCTGTGGCAGCACCAGGTCGTTGATGCTCTGGTAGCCGCCAAGGGCGGTCTGGATCGCGTGCTGGCTCGGCACGTTGGCGCACAGGCGCATGTTGGCCAGCATGTCGATGCCTTCGATATAGCTCTGGGCGTTATGCTTGGGCCCGGAAATGGCGATCCAGCCGGAGCGGAACCCCGCAACGCGGTAGGACTTGGACAGGCCGTTGAAGGTCAGGCACAGCAGGTCTGGGGCCAGGGAGGCGGTGCACACGTGCACGGCGTCATCGTAGAGGATCTTGTCGTAGATCTCGTCGGAGAACACCACCAAGTTGTGTTGGCGCGCCAGTTCCAGCATGCCCAGCAGCACTTCCCGGGAGTACACGGCGCCGGTGGGGTTGTTCGGGTTGATGATCACCAGGGCCTTGGTGTTCGGGGTGATCTTGGCCTTGATATCGGCCAGGTCGGGGAACCAGTCGGCACCTTCGTCGCACAGGTAGTGCACCGGGTGGCCGCCAGCCAGGGTCACGGCGGCGGTCCACAGCGGGTAATCCGGTGCCGGCACCAGCACTTCGTCGCCGTTGTTGAGCAAGGCCTGCAGCGACATCACAATCAGTTCAGACACGCCATTGCCCAGGTAGATGTCTTCAATACCGACACCTTCCACCTGCTTCTGCTGGTAATACTGCATCACCGCCTTGCGTGCGCTGAACAGGCCTTTGGAGTCGCTGTAGCCTTGGGCGGTGGGCAGGTTGCGGATCACGTCCTGGAGGATTTCGTCCGGTGCTTCGAAACCAAAGGGCGCCGGGTTGCCGATGTTCAGCTTGAGGATGCGATGGCCTTCCTCTTCCAGGCGTTTGGCGTGCTTGAGCACCGGGCCGCGAATGTCGTAGCAGACGTTGGCGAGCTTGTTCGATTTGCTGACCTGCATGGTGATGTGATCCCGAAAATGAACGATCCAGACGGTGCAAGCATTACCGTACGGTTGAATCCTGCGCGGCTAGCACCCATAAATACGTTTGAATGGTGATGGCGCGGGTGCCAGACTGGCGTTTTGAAGAGGCGCAATCATACGTGCCGCCTGATCCACGGAAAAGACACAGATCAGGGTTTTTCAGTTGCCGAGGTGTATCGATGGACAAGTTGGAGAAAACGCTCGAAGAATGGCGGGACATGCTCGATCCCGCGCAGTACCAGGTGTGCCGTCTCAAAGGTACCGAGCGGCCGTTCAGCGGCAAGTACAACGAGACCAGGACCGACGGCGTCTACCACTGCATTTGCTGCAATGAGCCGCTGTTCGATTCCGCCGCCAAGTTCGATTCCGGCTGCGGCTGGCCGAGCTTCTACGAGCCGATTGCCGATAGCGCGATGGTGGAGATTCGTGACGTCAGCCACGGCATGATTCGCACCGAAGTTACCTGCGCAAAATGCGACGCCCACCTGGGGCACGTGTTCCCGGACGGCCCGCCACCGACCGGCCTGCGCTACTGCATCAACTCGGTGTGCCTGGACCTGGTGCCACGCTGAGTGCGCACCTTCTCGGTCAAAAATGTGGGAGCGAGCTGGCTCGCGAAAAACACCTGGGCAACGCGTCCGTTCTGAATAAACGCGGTGCCCTAAGTTCTTTCGCGAGCAAGCTCGCTCCTACAAAGAGCTGGCATGGACGCTTACTCTCATCTACATGGGCCCTGGGTTGATCGCATGCCATCACTTTCATCAATTGAGTTGACGCAACTCAATGGCGAACTACCTTTCTGCTTCTTCCCTTAATCAGAGGCACTGACATGAGCGACAACTTGCTGAGCATCCCGTGCACCACCATCAAGGGTGAGCAAAAGACCTTGGCCGATTTCGCCGGCAAGGCCATTCTGGTGGTCAACACCGCCAGCAAGTGTGGTTTCACCCCTCAGTACAAAGGCCTGGAGCAGCTCTGGCAGCAATACAAGGACCAGGGCCTGGTGGTGCTGGGCTTCCCGTGCAACCAGTTCGGCAAGCAGGAGCCGGGCAACGAAGGCGCAATCACCGAGTTTTGCGAGTTGAACTTCGGCGTCAGTTTCCCTTTGTTCAAAAAAATCGACGTCAATGGCAGCGATGCCCACCCGCTGTTCGTGCAACTGAAAAAACAGGCGCCAGGCCTGCTGGGCTCAAAGAACATCAAGTGGAATTTCACCAAGTTCCTCATCGGGCGTGACGGCCGGCAGGTCAAGCGTTTTGCACCCACAACCAAGCCCCAGGACCTGAGCCAGGAGATCGAAGCGCTGCTCAAATGAGGCGTGTCGTCTCAGGCGCCCACAGGTCCAGCAGAGCCTTGAGTTCCTCACGGCGAAACGGCTTGGCCAGGTAATCGTTCATCCCCGCGGCACGGCAGCGCTCACGCTCTTCGGCCAGGGCGTTGGCGGTCAAGGCGACGATTGGCAGGTCCGGCCAACGGCCGCTCTGGCGAATCTGCCGGCTGGCCTCGTAGCCGTCCATCACAGGCATGTTGCAATCCATCAACACCAGATCGAAGCGTTGGTCCTCAAGCAACTTGAGGGCTTCGCCACCGTGGGCGGCCACGATGACCTCGCAGCCGAGCTTGCTGAGCATGCCCTTGGCCACTAGTTGATTGACCGGGTTGTCCTCCACCAGCAGGATGCGCGCACGATGGCTCAGAGGCGAGGCGTCGATTTGCACCGGGTCCAGAATCGGTTGCGTGTCGCTGCGCAGGTTGCGCTGCAGGATCTGGTACAGCGCGTTACGACTCAACGGGCGGGCTTGTTGCTGCAGCGGCGCCAGCGCCGCAACTTCTTCGCTGGGCATGAAATTGCCATAGGCGGTCACGACCAGGATCGGCGCGGTAATGCCCGGCCTCAGGCGAAACAGGCATTCCGGGCAGTCGGTGATCAACAGGTCGGGATGCTGCCCGCTCAGGTCGTCTTCCATCGAGTAGCAACGCGGCGCCAATCCCCAATGAGGGAGCAGGGTGGTGAGCAATTCGCCCAGGCCGCTGCTTTGGTTGGTAATGACGATCACGTCCCCCGTCAATGGTGCTTGGGGGATTGCCGGCAGGTGAACGGGCAACGGCAGGTCGGCGCAGAACTGGCTGCCGAAGCCGACCTCCGAACTGATGCTCAAGCGCCCGTGCATGGCTTCACACAGGTTATAAGTCAAGGCGAGCCCCAGGCCCGTGCCGCCAAATTGGCGCGTGATACCCGCACCGGCCTGGGTAAACGGCTGGAAAATCTTCACCTGGGCATCCTGGGCAATCCCGATACCGGTATCACAGACCTCAATGCGTACTCCGTCGCCGTGGTGGCTCAGGCGCACGTCCACACGGCCGAAGCGGGTGAACTTCAAGGCATTGGACAGCAGGTTGCTGACGATTTGCCGCACCCGCGTCGGGTCGCCAATGACCTGGGCGGGAAACAGCGGATCGATCAGGCAGGTCAGTTCCACACTGGGCGCGGCGTTTTGCGACAACAGGTTGGCGGTGTCTTCCACCAGTGAACCGAGGTCGAACGGGATGCGCTCAAGCTCCAGCTGGCCTGCGTCGAACTTGGACAGGTCGAGGATATCGTTGAGCAATTCCACCAGGACCTTGCCCGAATCATGGGCGATCGACAGTTGCTGGCGCTGCTCGGCGTTGAGCGGGCTGTCCAGCGAAAGGGCAATCATGCCCAGCAGGCCATTGAGTGGGGTGCGGATTTCATGGCTCATATTGGCCAGAAACGCCGCCCGAGCCTGAGCCATGCCCAGGGCGGTCAGTCTCGCGGCTTCCAGTTCATCATTGAACTGGCTCAAGCGCTGGTTGCTGGTCTTGAGTTCGAGGGTGCGCGCTGAAACGATGTCTTCCAGTTGGCCGAGGTATTCGGTGAGGCGATCTTCGGCATGACGACGCTGCTGAATCTCGGTTTCCATGTTTTCGAATTGCTGGTTGGCAACGTCGACCAGTACGCCGATTTCGTCATGCTCATGCCCCGGCGGGCAGTCCAGGCGCGCCTGTTTGCGCGTGCTCAACGCTCGAATAATGCGCACCAGCGGCTGGGTGAGCATGACGTAGAACAAGCCCAGCAGGATCCCGGTCAGCAGCAGGCTGCGTACGAAACCGTTGAGCAGGGTGATCTCGGCGCGGCGCAGGAAGCGGCTGCCAAATGCGTAGGTGTCTACGTCCAGGCGCAGTACACCCAGGGATTCGTTGGGCATGTGGCTGAGGAACAACCGGTCTTCAAATTGGCGGTTGGCGCCAAACAGAAAGTCGCTGACTGGCCGGTAATGGCTTTCCTGGCGCGGTCGGTCGACGTCCGCCAGCACCATGCCGTTGTTGTCGACCAGCTGTGCATGGACGATGGCCGGGGAGTGTAGCAGGCCCAGGGTCAGTTCCTTGGCGAGCTCGGCATCGATGTTATAGGCGATGCGCGAGGCAGGGTTATGGCTGATTTCGATCAGCGAGCGTATTTCACGGTTGATGGATGCATCTTCACTGGCATAATCGATGCCGATTTGGATAAAACTGAGCAAGGTTCCCAAGACGAAACCGACCAGCACAGTCAATCTGGCTTGTTTATAAGACAAGCGGTGGGCGAACTTGATATCCATCGAGTGTTGAACCACTTACGTTTCCCTTCGCCCGGCAAGCATAGCTGAACATCCACCAGCGATGACGTGCCCGGCATGAATCGATTTTCTTGACGCAGCCTTGTGTGGTCTGCCACAGGGTTGCCAATACGCCATCTTTTACAAGAACTTGCCAGAGGAATAGCTGTGGATTCTCGATTGAATGCCTTTCTTGAGCGGGCCGACGCCGTGCTCGCACGCCTGGAACCGCTGTTACCCGCCCCACGCCAAGCCATCGACTGGAATCACTGCCTGGCCGCCCGCTGGCAGCGCGAAGGCCGCACCGGCTTCCTGTTGCCGCTGGAAGTCAGCCTGGACATGCGTCTGTCGGACCTGATCGGCGTAGACAAACAACGTGAACAATTGGCGCGTAACACTCAACAGTTTCTTGACGGCCTGCCTGCCAACCACGCGCTGCTGTGGGGTTCGCGTGGCACCGGAAAGTCCTCCATGGTACGCGCCTTGCTCGCCCAGCACGCCAACGCGGGCCTGCGATTGATCGAAATCGAGCGCGACCATCTGGCCGATCTGCCGCGTGTGGTCGAGCAACTGCTCAAGCTGCCGCAGCGTTTTATCCTGTTCTGCGATGACCTGTCGTTCGAGGCCGGTGAAGGCGACTACCGCGTGCTCAAGAGCGTACTGGATGGCTCGCTGGAGCAGGCGCCGGAAAACGTGTTGCTCTACGCCACCTCCAACCGTCGCCACCTGGTGCCGGAAAACCAGAGTGACAACGACAATTGGAAACGCGTGGATGGCGAGCTGCACCCGAGCGAGGCGGTGGAGGACAAGATTGCCCTGTCCGACCGTTTTGGCTTGTGGCTGTCGTTTTATCCGTTCACCCAGGAACATTTCCTGAATGTGGTGGAGCACTGGATCGGGGAGTTGGCGGGCAAGTCCGGCCTGCAGTGGCAGCGCGATGAACGACTCGACATTCTCGCCGTGCGCTGGGCGACCGGACGCGGTAACCGTAATGGCCGCTGCGCGTATCAATTCGCCCGCTACTGGGTAGGTCTCAAATTGCTGGAGCGTCAACCATGATCGATTTGCAACAGGCCGGCACCGGCCTGGATGGCTATGCCCTGCTTTGCGCGCAACTGGAGTCGCTGCTGGCCGATGAGCGGGATTTCATCGCCAACAGCGCCCAATTCTCCGCATTCCTGTTCAATCAGCTGGACGACCTGAACTGGGCGGGTTTTTACCTCAATCGCAATGAGGAGCTGGTCCTTGGTCCGTTTCAAGGCCAGATCGCCTGTGTGCGGATCCCTTTCGGCCGTGGCGTGTGTGGCGCCGCCGCGGCGTCCCGGCAGACCCAGCGAGTGGAAGACGTGCATGCATTTGCCGGGCACATTGCCTGTGACAGCGCTTCGAACAGCGAACTGGTGGTACCGCTGGTCAAGAACGGCCAATTGATTGGCGTACTTGACCTCGACAGCCCGTCACTGGCGCGTTTTACGCCTCAGGACCAGGCAGGTATCGAACAACTGGCGGCTATTTTCCTGCGCTTGACCGACTGCTGAGGGAACGAGGCGGGGGTGGGCCCTAATGCCAGTCAGTTAAGGCTTTTTGTAGGAGCGAGGCGGGCGGCTAGCCCTTGCTCGCGAAGAACTCAGGGCCACCGCGTTTATCCAGAATGAACGCGTTGCCTGGACGTTTTTCGCGAGCAAGCTTGCTCCTACAGCGAGCCCTGCCTCCTATTGGCTGTCCAGTTCATGCAGTTGCATCTGCAGTGCCCGCTCCAGCTCAAGCATGAGTTTTTCCAGGGATTTGATACCCGTCTCGATCACTCGCCGATCATCATTGCCGGAGCAGGCTTGCTCCAGTGCTTCGCACTGCCCGGCCAGGGCGTTGGCTTGAACGATCCGCGCGGCCCCCTTGATCTTGTGCGCCTGCTCGATGATTTCCGTGGGTGAAGCCTTGCGATCCAGCAGTTCGATGAGTGCCTGGCGATCATGAACGCTGCTGGTGAGCAGCTCTTCGAGCAAACGTCGACTCATTTGCCGATCGCCTCCCGTCAGCGCCTCCAGGCTTCCCAGGTCCAGCCGCTGGCTCGTGAGCTGAGGAATGATCTGTGCCAGTTGCCGCTCCAGCACGGTGAGACTGATCGGTTTGAACAGGCAGTCATCCATGCCGGCTTCCACACAGCGTTGTCTTTCCTCCGGTTGGGCATTGGCGGTAAACCCCAGCACCACGCAGGGCGTCAAGTGTTCGCGTTGCTCGTACTCGCGGATGGACCGGGTCAACTCATAGCCATTCATGATGGGCATGTTGCAGTCTGCGATCACCAGGTCGAACTGTTCCTGGCGCCAGGCCTGGAACCCGGCGGCGCCGTGCTCGGCGGCGGTGAATTGATGGCCCAGGTAGCCCAGTTGCTGGCACATCAGCAGGCGGTTCGCCGGATGATCGTCCACCACCAGCACATTGAGCACCGGGGTAGAGGCCGGCTTCGCAGGCGTTTGCTCACCCGCGGGCGCGATCGGGTGCAGGCGCGGCATTCTGAGGTTGACGTGCACCTGCGTGCCGACCATGGGCACGCTGCTCAGACTCAACTGGCCACCCATCATTGCGCAGAGACTGCGGCAGATCACCAGGCCCAGCCCGGCACCGCTTCTGGCCAGGTGCCCGGAATTGTCGGCCTGGGCGAACGGCTCGAACAGACGCAATTGGTCGTCCCGGTTGATACCGATGCCGGTATCTTCCACGACCAGCTTCACTTCGACCTGTTCCTGCGCCTGGCTCGGTTGCACCTGCACCTTGATCTTCACCTGCCCATGTTCGGTGAACTTGATGGCGTTGCTCACAAGATTGGACAGCACTTGCTTGAAGCGCAACGGGTCGATGAGCACATCGATGTCGCTCAGCTCGGGCTTGAACTCCAGTAGCAGGCTCAGGGTTTTCTGCCGGGCCAGACCATCGAAGACGCGCACCACCGACTCAATCACCTCTCGCAGATTGACGCGCTCCGGGGCCAGGCTGAGCCGGCCGGACTCAATGCGCGCGATGTCGAGAATGTCGCCTATCAGTTCCAGTAAGTCCTTGGCCGAGTTGTAGGCCACTTCGATTGCCGGACGGTCGAGGTGCCCCTGGTCGGCGCGCTTGAGGGTCAGTTCGAGCATGCCGATCACGGCGTTCATCGGGGTGCGGATTTCGTGGCTCATGGTGGCCAGGAACGTGCTTTTGGCGCGGTTGGCCTCGTCGGCACGCTCCTTGGCGGCGCGCAGCTCATCAAACAACTGGCGGCGTTCACTGATGTCGATCCAGCCGCCGATGATGCCCTGAACTTCGCCGGTGGAATCGCGGTAGGGCAGAATCCAGTGGTAGATCGTCAGTTTCCTTCCATGGATGTGCAGGGTGCGGTCGAGAATCAATGGATTGCCCTCAGCCACCACCCGCATGTAATCGGCATGGTACTGCGATGCCTCGGGTGCCAGGGCCATGCTCATCTGGGTCACGCTCTTGCCGATCACCTCCTCGCGCTTGACGTCGAAGGCCTGCAGGTAGCTGTCGTTGCAGGTTTGCAGCAGGCCATTACGGTCGCGTACGTAGATGGGGTGTGGCGTTTCGTTGACCAGCGCGCGCATGAATTCGAACTGATCGTTGAGGGCGCGCTCGGCCATTTTCCG
Source organism: Pseudomonas sp. MUP55 (assembly GCF_034043515.1). NCBI lineage: Bacteria > Pseudomonadati > Pseudomonadota > Gammaproteobacteria > Pseudomonadales > Pseudomonadaceae > Pseudomonas > Pseudomonas sp. MUP55. Next base: position 1,879,049 of record NZ_CP138214.1, read on the forward strand.
GTGCCGGATCTGGCGGCGCATGTAGGCGTTCCAGGTCAGGGAAACCAGGAGCAACAGGCCGGTACCCATGACGATCCTGGCAATCAGCTGATTGTAGTTGCGCCAGTAACTGTCGGACTCGACCGTGTAGCCACGCCAGCGACTATTGATCACACCCATTTCATCCGGGGCGATACTGAGCAGCGCTTTGTCGAGGATCGAGCTCAATTCGGTGGCATGGCGTGAGGTGGCCAGGGCGAACGTCGCCGGTGTTGTGCCGATGCTGGTAGTGATCTGCAGCTTGTCCTGGAAAACCTTCGAGGACAGGAAATAGTTGGCGATCAGCAATGTGTTCACAGCGCCATCCACGTGCCCTTGTGCAAGCAACTCGGACGACCTGAAGGCATCGCCGGTTTCCACCAGATCAATCCGGGGATAGTCCCTGCGCAGCGTATCGGCCAGCGGTGTGCCTCGGGTTACCGCCAGGCGCTTGCCCGTCATCTGCTCCAGGTTCAAGGGCGCTCCAGGCTCTTTGCGGGTCAAGAGTACGTAGGAATTTTCAAGGTAGGGACGGCTGAAATTGAGCTGCGCCTCCCGTTGGTTGCTCGGCACGATGGCGCCGATCATGTCGACCTTCTGCGTGGCGACCTGCTCGATCATCGCGTCCACTTCACGCCCGCGCTGAACCGCGAAACGCAAGCCGGTCCGCAAGCGAATGAGCTCAAGAACGTCGGCGGTGATACCGCGAAAGTTGCCCTCCGCATCGAAGAAGGTGAGTGGCGCAAAGGTTTCATTCACGACGACTTTCACGACCGGGTGCGCCTTCAGCCAGCGTTCTTCGCGCGGGGTCAACTGCAGTTTCTTGTCGGTCAGCAGGATATCGCTGCCGGCGCTCCAGCGCTTGGCGATACTATCTCGTTCGTTGATCGGCACAGCCGCCAGAACCGTGTCGACAATGCTCAGGAGAATGAGGTTGTCGTGGCGCAGGGCAAAGCTGAAACCATAGGCTTCGTGCTTGCCGAAGTTGGCCATGCGAATGTTTTTGAGGTAGCCCTTGTTGATCATGAAATGGGTAGAAATCGTGTCGCCAAGAAAGACGTCCGCCTGATCGAATGCCACCGCATTCAGAGCATTCTGATAGGAGGGATAGGTGCGAATATCGGCCTTGGGATACAGTTTTTCCACTTCATCGAGTGGCAAGTAATGATAGACGAGACTCAAGCGCAGCCCTTCCAGGCCATCGCTGAGGCTGCGGGTTTCCCCCTCGCGAGTGACCAGTACCGGCTGGTCCACGGCGTAAGGTGCCGACAGGGTGAGATTGGGGTTCGCGGCCTCGAAGCCATTGGAGGAACCCAGCAAATCGATATCGCCGGCTTCAAGGGCTTGAATGGCGGATAACCGGGAGGGGTAGCGCAGGACCTTGACCGGTAGTGCAAGGGCCTTGGCCAGCAGGCCTGCGTAGTCTGCAGTAAGGCCTTCGTAATCGCGGCCACTGGAGGTGAGGTCGAACGGCGGGTAATCAGGCGCGGCAGTACCCAGTACCAGCTCGCGCTTGTGCTGCAGCCACTGGCGCTGGGTCCTGTCCAGTTGAGTGTCCAGTTGGACGATTCCCGCGCGACTCAATAAGGTGAGGTGTTGCGGGTCGGTGGAGGCGTCCGCAAGCACGGCAGTGCTGAAGTACAAACCGGCACTCAATATAATCAAATAGTCCTTGATACGGCTGGGCATCCGCTTTCTCACACTAGCGCGTTTCGTTTTGCCATCTCGATGAGCTCGACTAAAGACTGGGCTTTTAGTTTCTGCATTAGTCGCTTTTTGTAAGTGCTGACTGTTTTGTTGCTCAAAAACATGCCCTTGGCTATTTCCTTGTTAGTTCGACCTTGTGCAAAAAGTTGCAGAACCATGAGTTCCCGGTCATTAACGGTTTTGAATAGCTCCAACTCCTGTGTGTCGCCACCTTCCAGCCCATTTGCATTCAATGCCTGGCTGGGGAAGTAGTTGTAACCGGACAGTACCGCGCGAATAGCACTCAACAGTTCGCTCAGGTCCCCCTCCTTGCAGACGTAACCGTCGGCGCCCGAACGCATGCAGCGCGTGGCAAACAGCGTTGGACATTGGGCTGTGAGAACCAGGGTTTTCATCGACGTGCTCATGGCGTTGAATCGGCAGAGCACTTCGAGGCCGTCAAGTTTAGGGATGCTGATATCGAGAATGACCAGGTCCGGCAGGCATTCGCGGACCATTTGTATGGCGTCGCACCCGTTATCCGTTTCGCCAACGACTTTGTAACCCTCATGTTCGAGTAACATTCGTATGGCAAGCCGTATAACGGGGTGGTCGTCGATAATAAAAACGGTGTTCATAATTACATTCCATGCCAGTGCAAATAAAGCGGTCACATTAGCTCAGAAGAACAGGCAGCAGCATGGAGCGTGGGGGGTGCAAGCACAAAACAGGATGTTTCCTACAATAAAAAAGGTAGAGGCCTACAAGCTGTTAGGTAATCGTGACACGGAGTATGAATGTTTTCGGTGCGGCTGGCGCAGTTAGCGGGCACAGGTGTTTTGCGACGGTTCTCAGGTTATTTTTCAACCGCCAGGGAGTTTAAAGTCCTACATTGGTAAGGCTTAAGTTGAGGGTATTAAACCTTCAAGTTCATCTTTGTTTAATGGTTTTGACAAACAGCCCAGTAGTGGAAGGTTTCGCTGCGCAGCTTCTGTGGTCAGTTTGAGTAATTCTGTCGTCGACAGGCCGCTCAACAGAATGGCGCTGATGATGAACTGCCCACGGCTGGCGATTTCCACCAATTCAATGCCGGGCAGGTCAGGCAGGCACTGGTCGCATAACATCAAGTCAAAGGGGAATTGAGACTGGGTCATTGTGCGTATGGCCTGTTCGGCATTTTCGACGGGGGTGAGGTGGGGGAAGCCAAAGCTTCTGAGCAGGCATTGGGTGGCCAGGAGTTGAAAGGGATGGTCCTCCACCAAAAGAATACGAAGGGGATGTCTGGGCATAGGGTGCACACAGTGATTCAAGCGTCGATGGGGCGTAGGAATTGCTCGGCTGGTCCGCGATAGCGTGCGTGATTATTCCTTGGGGAGGTGTACGAATTCGATCAGGCTGCTCTGTTCCCATCGTAGGGCGATTCTTTCCAGGGAACAGAGCCCATTGATCGGGTGGTTATTGAGGGCTGGAGCGCCCGGTCATCTCTCGTGCCATTTCGGTGGCGTAGCTGTCGGTCATGCCGGCGATGAAATCAATCATGCGCAGGAACGAGGCGTGCAACGGCCAGGCGGGGTCTGGTGCGCTATTGCCCAGCAAGTCGAGAATACGGCGGTGCTTGAACGACGGCGTACGCCCGCCGTGTTGCTCCAGGGCCGCACCGCAAAAGGCGTTCAGCAGGATTTCCAGGGTGGTGTAGGCGCCGATTTCATGCAGGGTCTTGCGTTTGTCCTGGAAAATTTTCTTGCGCGCCATGTCCTTTGCATCCAGTACGCAACGCTTCGCCGGACCGTGCATGTGCTCTACCAGATCGCCAGGCAGGGTGCCCGCAAGCAGGGCGTCCTGCTGCTCGACAAATGCCTGCGCTGCTGCGTTGGTCAGGTGCTCGATGGCCTTGCCGCGCAGGATCGCCAGCTTGCGGCGACGGGAATCCGATGCGCCCAACTGTCGATACGTCTGCGGCAGGTCATCACCCACCAGGCTGAGCAACAGTGACTCGACTTCGGCGTACTCCAGCAACTCCATCTCCAGGCCGTCTTCGAGGTCGATCAACGCATAGCAGATGTCATCGGCCGCCTCCATCAAATACACCAACGGATGGCGGGCCCAGCGCTGCTCCTCCAGTTGCGGCAGGCCGAGTTTATGGGCGATCTGTTCCAGAATCGGCAGTTCACTCTGGTAGCAGCCGAACTTGTGCTTCTTATAGCCCAACGAGTCCGCGTGGCGGGCCGTCCAGGGGTACTTGAGGTAGGTGCCCAGGGTGGCGTAGGTCAGCCGCGTGCCGCCGTCGAACTGATGATATTCCAGCTGGGTCAGCACCCGGAAACCCTGGGCATTGCCTTCGAAGTTGAGGAAGTCATTGCGCTCGGCGCTGCTCATATCATCCAGCCAGCCGCGCCCGGCGGCCTGCTGAAACCAGTGGCGAATGGCGTCTTCGCCGGAATGGCCGAAGGGCGGGTTGCCGATGTCGTGGGCCAGGCAAGCCGACTGCACCACCATGCCCAAGTCGCTGGGGTCGCACCAGTCGGGCAGGGCGCTGCGCAATGTTTCACCGACGCGCATGCCAAGGGAGCGGCCCACACAGCTGACTTCCAGCGAGTGGGTCAAGCGTGTATGGATATGGTCATTGCTGGAAACGGGATGCACCTGGGTCTTGCGGCCCAGGCGACGGAAAGCGCCGGAGAAAATAATACGGTCATGGTCTTTGTGAAAAGGACTGCGGCCCAGTTCTTCAGGGCTGTGCAGGGGTTTGCCAAGACGTTCGCGGGTCAGCAGGGTAGGCCAATCCAAGGCAGGTACTCTCCGTACGGTGAATGACACCAGCAGCTTCCCGTTTCCGCGCTGGCGGGGCAAGCGGAAATCTTCAGGTCGAGGGTGTCGATTGCAACTAACAGCAGGCGCTGACCGCCGTTGCAGAATTGTCCGGCGGTCAGGTCGTGGTATGGAGCTCGCAAGCGGGCTTACTTTCTGCGCGAAGCGCCTTGCATGGCCAGTTTGATCAGCGGGATCAACCCGGCCCCCAGCCGTACCAGGCGCGTCACGCTGCTGATACTGCCGCCCTTGGCGCCCTTGCCGGTAAAGAACCCCATCAGTGTCACCGCCGCCACGCCCCACAACGGCGCGTGCTTGATGCCCAGGCTGTCCTGCCAGTTGTGACGCAGGTTGCGCACTCTGTGCAGCGGGCCCATCAGTTGCTGGGACTCATGCCGGATTTCCTGGCGGTGCATTTCCATGCGCAGGCGAATCAACGCTTTGCGCATTTCTCGACGGGAAGTGTTTTGCGGGATTTCAGGCAGGCTCATGGCAGTAGGCGCTCCCGATCATTGGCCAATTCTTCGAGGGTGGCATGGAACGGGGTGGACTCATCGAACACCGCCGCTTTCAAGCGCACCCCGCAGAAGGCTGCGGCCAGGCTGTAAAACACGCACAGGCTGATGATGCCGGTCAGGCGGTAGCCGGTGTCCCAGACCAGGATCATGACCAGCGTCGATAACCCCACCAACAGCAACAGGGCGAACACCAGTGCCAGGCCGGCAAACAGCAGCAGGCTGACGGTACGTGCCTTCTGTTCCTGCAACTCGATGCCAAACAGTTCGACATGGCTGTGCAGCAAGCCGAGCACGGCAGCGCCCAGACGACGGGAGGTGGAACCTGCGCCCTTTGACGAGCTGGTTTCGTCGATAGCCATGATATTAGCGCCTGGTAGCCAGCAGACCGATCAAAAAGCCCACGCCGGCAGCGATGCCGACAGACTGCCATGGGTTGGCTTGCACGTAATCTTCTGTGGCGGTAATGGCCGCCTGACTGCGCTCGCGCAGGGAGTCTTCGGTCAATTGCAGGGTCTCACGGGCCTTCAGCAGACTTTCATGGATCCTGGTGCGCAGCTCATCGGCCTGGTCGCCGGCCAGGATAGCGGTGTCGTCCAGCAGCCTTTCGGTATCGCTGACGAGGGCCTGAAAATCCGCCATCAGTATTTCTTGAGCAGTCTTTGCTGTTTTGCCGGCCATGGGTATCTCCGTGTGTGGCTGTTCGGTACGTGTGGTTTCGAGTCGCGGGCTTCGCCGAAGGTTCACTGCAATTGTCTGGTACAGCTTTTGCTTTGCCTTGGTGCGCAGGCCCCAAGGCCTGCGCTGAATCCGGGCGGTCGAGGTGCAAGCCTTGAAAAACCTTACCCTAATTAATTGAAACTCGCGCAAATACCCTAGCGGGAATCGCCGGTTGTGCTGATTGCTGCGCTAAAGCGGTTCACGCTCTCTTGAACAAGGGGCGAGCTTTGGTGCCAATTTAGTGCGAGCCGTCGCGGTGTGAACCGATTTGGTGCTGTTTGCCTTACTGCAGGCCTGCCAACCTCCATGGAAAATTTGCAAAGTGCTGTGGACACGCTTGTCCATAGTTCCAACACCCTGTTCATCCTGATTGGCGCGGTGATGGTTCTGGCCATGCATGCCGGTTTTGCCTTTCTGGAAGTCGGTACCGTGCGCCAGAAGAACCAGGTCAACGCGCTGTCGAAAATCCTCAGCGACTTTGCGATCTCCACCCTGGCTTATTTCTTTATAGGCTATTGGATTTCGTACGGGGTCAGCTTCCTGCAACCGGCGGCGGTGATCAGCGCCGATCATGGCTACGGCCTGGTGAAGTTTTTCTTCCTGTTGACCTTTGCCGCGGCGATCCCGGCGATCATTTCCGGGGGCATTGCCGAGCGCGCGAAATTTGCGCCGCAGTTGTGCGCGACGGCATTGATCGTGGCGTTCATCTACCCGTTTTTCGAAGGCCTGGTGTGGAATGGCAACTTTGGTCTGCAAGCCTGGCTGCTCGTCACCTTTGGCGCCAGCTTCCACGACTTCGCCGGTTCCGTGGTGGTGCATGCCATGGGTGGCTGGCTGGCGTTGGCGGCGGTGCTGTTGCTCGGCCCGCGCAACGGACGTTACCGCGAAGGGCGCCTGGTGGCGTTTGCGCCCTCCAGCATTCCGTTTCTCGCGCTGGGTTCGTGGATTTTGATCGTGGGCTGGTTCGGGTTCAACGTGATGAGCGCGCAAACCCTCAATGGCGTCAGCGGCCTGGTGGCGGTCAACTCGTTGATGGCAATGGTCGGCGGCACGGTCGCCGCGCTGGTGATCGGCCGCAATGACCCCGGCTTTCTGCACAACGGCCCGCTGGCTGGGCTAGTGGCGATCTGCGCCGGTTCCGACCTGATGCATCCGGTGGGCGCGCTGGTCACCGGTGTGGTCGCGGGCGGCTTGTTTGTGTGGTGCTTCATGGCCGCCCAGGATCGCTGGAAGATCGATGACGTGCTGGGGGTGTGGCCGCTGCACGGCCTCTGTGGCGTATGGGGTGGCATTGCCTGCGGCATCTTCGGGCAGACGGCCCTGGGCGGGCTGGGCGGTGTCAGCCTGATCAGTCAGTTGATCGGCACCGCCCTCGGCGTCGCCGTGGCGCTGGTCGGTGGCTTGCTGGTGTACGGCGTGATCAAGCGCGTGTCCGGGCTGCGTCTGAGCCAGGAAGAGGAGTATTACGGGGCGGACCTGTCGATCCACAAGATCGGCGCGGTCAGTCAGGATTGATCGGCGCGCCTGCCGGGCAATGTTGGGCTTAGAATAGTGGCGTGTTTTCCAATCGAGTTGATTTGCCATGCTTCCTGAATGCCAGCTGTTCGGCACCCTGGGTTGCCATCTGTGTGAAATTGCCGAAGCCGAAATCATGCCGCTCGTCGAGCACGGGTTGCTCGTGGAGCTGGTGGATATCATCGACCCCGACGACCTGACCGAGGCCTACGGCCTGCGGATTCCGGTGCTCCGACGGGTAGACACGGGGGCTGAACTGGATTGGCCTTTCGACACTGAGCAAGTTGTTGCCTTTCTGCGCTGACGTTTAGGCGATGGCGGGTTTCCGATTATTACGTTACTGTATGTTTGTACAGCGATTGAATAGAGGGAACGCCCGTGGTGAATGTCGAACAACTGAAAAGCAGCGTCAATCGCATGTCCGCCGACATCGTGCGCGATGCGGTGAACGAGCTGCGCCTCGATGGCCTGGTCACGGAAGGCAAGACGCCCTTCAACAAGGTGCATTTCAATACCTGCTTTGCCGAAATCGAGGCGCTGTTCCAGCGTGCCGGCTACCACAAGCAGCTGGATGTCGTGGGTTATCAGGGCTTGCTCTACGCACTGTACGACCCGGGACGCTGGGAGGCCGTGGACGTGCTGCGCTGGCTCAAGGAGTTTACCGAGGCGGCGAGCGCTTCGAAGGTTTTGCGCGCGCAATTGGCCAAGGCCTGAGAACTCTCCTAGGCTCAATCCCGCACCATGCGGGATAATGCCGGCCTGTTTATTCCAGGCATTGAGCATCGGCATGTCCACTTCCGGTTTTTCCCCTTCGCAGCACCAAGCCAGTACCTTGTACCTGCCGCCTGGCCCCTGGTCGACGGTGCTCGATTGCCTTTGCGACCACTTCCCGGCGATCACCCGTGCGCAGTGGCTGGACCGCATTGCCCGTGGCCGGGTACTGGATATCAACGGTCATCCCATCAGCCTGGACCTGGCTTACAGGGAAGGTCTGTGCATCTATTACTTTCGCGAAGTGCCCAACGAGAAAGTGATCCCGGTACAGGAAACCATCCTGTACGCCGATGAACACCTGGTGGTGGCTGACAAACCGCATTTCCTGCCGGTGACCCCCGCCGGCGAGTATGTGGAGCAAACGCTGTTGCGTCGTTTGATCCGGCGTCTGGACAATCCCGCCCTGGTGCCCTTGCACCGCATTGATCGGCATACCGCGGGGCTGGTGCTGTTCTCGGCCAACCCCGACAGCCGCACGGCCTATCAGCAGCTGTTTCCCACGCGGCGCATTGATAAGATCTACGAAGCCATTGCCCCGGCCTTGCCTGGCCTGACCTTCCCGCGGGTGCACAAGAGCCGGCTGGTGGACGGTGAACCGTTCTTCCGTATGCAGGAATCCCCGGGTGCCAGCAATACCGAAACGGCTGTTGAAGTGCGCGAGAAACACGGTGATCTATGGCGCTACGGCCTGTTTCCGGTGACCGGCAAGAAGCATCAATTGCGCGTGCACATGGCGGCGCTCGGGGCGAGTATCTGCAATGACCCGTTCTACCCCGACGTGATCAAGGACGCCCGGGACGATTACGCCAACCCGCTCAAGTTGCTGGCCCAGGGCGTGCGCTTTATCGACCCGGTCAGCGGCCAGGAACGCAGCTTTCGCAGTGAAATCACGCTGGACTGGTAAACGCCGCAAACAACAAGGCCCGCGTGAGGCGGGCCTTGTTGTGCAAGCGGTGGCTTACAGGTCTTTAACGGTGCGAACCTGATCTTTGTTGATGCGGGTGTGCTTGCCGTCCAGCTGTTCGAATTCGTAGAAGCCTGAGTCTTCATCGTATTTCGGGGTGTCGACGGCCTGGATTTCGCGACCGTCATTCAGGGTGATCACTGTTGGCGAAGCGCAACCGGCGAGGGTGGCGAGGCCCAGTGCAAGCATGAGAGCGGCGATGGTCCGTTGAGTCATGGGTGTGTCTCCGAGAGAGTACTTTTGAAATGCTGACCTTGTGACGTGTGCAACGCCGGCAAAGTTCCTGATGCAAGGCTCATTCTGACATGCCAGCCGGTGGGTGCAACAGTTCGGGGGTATTAAGATTGGCCAGGCGTGGGTCATCTTCAGGGCATTCCAGGCCCACGGCGCCATGCTGCAACAGGATTTTACGCGGGCTGCGTTCGCCTGCCTGCCAGGCCCGCTCCACCTGGTCTTTCAGCGCGGTGGGGATGATGCAGAGCAGCGGTTCCCAGAACTCGCCGTGGCGCACCATCACCGGAACCTGCAGATTGCGTTGCGCTATCGCACGCAAGTCGGCCACCAGTCGCGCATCTATCAGCGGCGCATCGCAGGGCAAAACCAGCAGATGCCCATGGCTCGCGGCGAACAGTCCTGCACGTATGCCGGCGAGTGGCCCGGGAAAGTCCGCGCTGTCATCGCTCACCAGTCGGTCGGCGTAGGCGGCATAGCGCGCATGGTTGCGATTGCACGAGATGATCAGGTCGTCCGTGAGCGGTCGCACTGATTGGTGCAGGTGCGCGATCAAGGGCTGACCGCGCCATTGCAGCAGGCCTTTGTCCTCGCCGCCCATGCGCTGGCCGCGGCCTCCGGCCAACAACAGAATCGAGCAAGGCAGGCGTGAAGATTCAACGGACATGGCGGTTTCGCTGCGGCAGGTAAACAGGGGCCTGTGATATAACACCGGGCTGTTCCTTCGACAACCGGACCGTGCCATGAAAGCCAAGGCTGATGCGCCCTTCGTACCTCTGAATATCGCTGTACTGACCGTCAGCGACACCCGCACCCTGGACACCGACACCTCGGGCCAGGTCTTCGTCGATCGCCTGACCGCCGCCGGCCACACCTTGGCCGAACGTGTGCTGCTCAAGGATGACCTCTATAAAATTCGCGCCCAGGTGGCCCACTGGATCGCCGAGGACGTGGTGCAGGTCGTGCTGATCACAGGCGGCACCGGCTTCACCGGCCGCGACAGCACGCCCGAGGCCGTGAGCTGCCTGTTGGATAAACAGGTGGATGGTTTTGGCGAGCTGTTCCGCCAGATATCGGTCGCCGATATCGGCACATCCACCGTTCAGTCCCGCGCCCTGGCCGGGTTGGCCAATGGCACCCTGGTGTGCTGCCTGCCGGGCTCCACCAATGCCGTGCGCACCGGTTGGGACGGGATCCTTGCCGAGCAACTGGACAACCGTCATCGGCCCTGCAACTTCGTACCCCACCTCAAGCAGGCCCAACCCTGTGAATCCCGTGGATAAGCCCGGCAAGACCGGCGCCTTGATGCCGGTGGAAGAGGCCTTGCAACGTTTGCTGGACATGGCCGGCGCCACGCCGATCCTTGAGCGCGAAGCGGTGAGCCTGGCCCAATGCGATGGCCGCGTATTGGCACAAGACCTGGTCTCCACCCTCGATCTGCCGCCCTGGCCCAACAGTGCCATGGACGGCTACGCCCTGCGCATGGCGGACTGGGCTGGCGAGCCTTTGCCGGTCAGCCAGCGCATTTTCGCCGGCAATGCGCCTGAGCCGTTGGCCCCTGGTACCTGCGCACGCATCTTTACCGGCGCGCCGGTACCCCAGGGTGCCGACTGCGTGCAAATGCAGGAAAACGCGACCATTCACAGCGACGCACGCGTGAGTTTCAGCGAGCCGTTGCACGCGGGTCAGAACATCCGCCCTCAAGGCCAGGAAACCACGGTCGGCGAATTGGTGTTGCCCGCCGGTACGCGCCTGGGCCCGATCGAGTTGGGCCTGGCTGCTTCGCTGGGGCGTGATCGCCTGGACGTGGTGCGGCGTGTGCGGGTGGCCGTGCTGTCGACCGGCGATGAACTGATCGAACCCGGCTTGCCGCTGGGACCTGGGCAGATCTACAACAGCAACCGCCGTGTGCTGTGCAGCTGGCTGACGCGAATGGGCTGCGAGGTAATCGATGCTGGCATTCTGCCGGACGACCTTGAACAGACCCGCGCACGCTTGGCTGATCTCAATGGCGTCGACCTGATCCTGTCCACCGGTGGTGTGTCTGTAGGGGAGGCGGATTTTCTGGGTATTGCCCTACGTGAAGAGGGCGAGCTGGCGCTGTGGAAGCTGGCGATCAAGCCGGGCAAGCCGCTGACCTTCGGGCATTTTCGTGGCGTGCCGGTGATTGGCTTGCCTGGCAATCCTGCGTCCACCCTGGTGACCTTTGCCTTGTTGGCTCGGCCTTACCTGCTGCGCCGCCAAGGTGTGCAAGACGTTGCGCCGCTGCGTTTCAACGTGCCAGTGGGGTTTGTCTGGCCCAAGCCAGGAAACCGGCGCGAGTACCTGCGCGGGCGTATCGAGCAGGGCAAGGCGATCATCTACGGCAACCAGAGCTCCGGTGTATTGCGTAGCGCAGCGTGGGCGCAAGGGTTTGTGGAGGTGTTGGAAGGGACGACGCTGGTGCCTGGTGATCAGGTCAATTTCATCCCGCTGAGCGACATGCTGAACTGATCCCCTGGGGGCTTGCGCGTGAATGTTCAGTGTCGGCTGCTGGACATGTGACTGACACAGCGCATTGACGGACAAGCCCGCCCGACTCTGATTGAGGCCTCAGTAATCCTCGCCTTGATCTGTCACATCCCGCTCGACCGGCCGCGCGTTCGGGTCATACCCCACCGGAAACTTGCCCTTCAATGTCCAGGCAAACGCGATGATTTCGGCAATGGTGCGGTACAACTCCTCGGGAATGCTGTCCCCCAGTTCCATGCGCGCCAGCAGCTTCACCAGCTCGGCGTTTTCATAGATGGGCACTTCATTTTCCCGGGCCAGCTTGAGGATCGCTTCAGCCAGGGCTTCATCGCCCTTGGCGGTCAGGGTCGGCGCTTGCTGGCCATCGTACTTGAGGGCGATCGCCTGGCGGGGGGTGTCAGGGTTCTTCATGCGGTTTCATCCACCCAGCGTTGTTCCAGTCCGGTTTTTGGCCCGCGAGGCGGGGTGCCGAGGTGGCAATCCAGGTCGCCGACATTGAGGCCCGAGGCCACCAAGCGCTCGCGCAGGCTACCCAAGTGGTTTTCGATCAGGCTGGCGGTGAAAGCGCGGGTGGCCCACAGCTGGCTGGAGAGCTTGCCTTGCGTCAGCTGCGCCTGGACCTGCAAGGGTCCCAATGGCTCCATGTCGAAGGCCAGCTCGACGCGCCAGAGCATTTGCTTGGGGTCTTTACGTTCGTTGCGTTCGGGCTGCTCCTTATCGGAGGGTGGTTCTTCGCGCTGGAACTTCACCTGCAGCGGGACGATGTCCTGCAGGCTGCGCATGGGGATTTCCAGTTGCCAGGTGGTTTGCAGGCGGCCATCGGCGGTGGTGCCGGTCTGTTCCAGGCTCGACAGTTGGTGGCTCTGTAACCGGGAAATTGCCCCGGCGGCCAGGCGCAGCAGGTTTTCCAGGTCGCCTTCGCCTTCCAGTTTGGCCATCAGCCGCTCGGGCAACGGAAAACTGGCGGGCGCCTGACGCGCACCGACCTGGCCGAGCGTGCCCAGTGGGCTGCGTACAAAATTGGGCAATACCTGGGCCAGCGTATTGGCCGCGAGGATGGCATTCAGATTGGTGCTGGCGGGCAGGGCAGGCAATAAATCCGCGACCAGGCGCAACAGCGCGCCCTTCATGTCCAGCGGTGGTATTTGCGGGTTCTGTCCGACGAGTAATTTGGCTTCCAGGAAAGCCCCGCTGTTCTGCACCAGCTGCGCCAACACCTTGGGGTTGCTGACCTGCGCGAGGTCGGGCAAAGCCGCCAGTAAACGTTCGGCCGCCGCGCGCAGGTCGGCGGAGGTGCTGTCGCCGCGGGGCAGGTTTTGCAAGGAGGTAAACACCGCATCCAGCGAGCCTTGGCGACTCTGCTGGGTCGAGAGCTGCTGCGCGACCTCCAGTTGGTCCTTCAGCCCGCTCAACGGCACAAAACTCAGCGTCTGCGCGTCTTGCACCACCGCGCTGAGCAAGCTGCCGACCCTTAGTGGCTGAGGGCTTTCGACGGTGAGGGTGGTGCTGGCCATGGCGGTATTGAGCACGCTCACCAGCGAGCGGTAGACCGCCGGCTGCGCGGTGCCCTGGGGCAACATCTGGGTGGTCAGTACTTTGGCTTGCAGCAGCGTACCCACCGGCATCTGCGTGGTGTCGATGCGGGTAAGGGCGGCGATATTGGCACTCAACGCTTGCTGCAGCGAAAGGGTCAGGTTGCCCGCCGGCGTCTGGCCCACGGCCACGTTACTGCCCAGCGGCAATGGCTGGAGGCTGCTGGCTTGCACCAATGTCTGGCGACCGCCTTCGAGGGTCAACTTCAACAACAGTTGAAACGCGTCGCCGCCTTGTTTAAGCGCGATTACTTCGGCGTTTACGGTTTTTCCGGGCGCGATCAACCCGGTCTGCGGCTCCAGCAGCTTGAGCAGCTCTGCGGCTGCCGGCAGCGGGGCAGGGCCCGGGGTCGCGGCGGGGGGCAGGGAAGGTAGGTTGATCTCACCGGTCATCGTGCACGTCGTCTCAGGGGAAATTGCCCTCTTTAGAGTAGGGCATCGCATGTATAATGCCGCCCGTCTGCAAAGAGAGCGCTAAAAACCTCACAACTATTTGATCCAGCTCTCTAAAATCGGTCGCCAAAGCCGTTATTGTGCATCTCACTGTAACGGCCGCTGCACCGCCGACTTGAACCGTAAAGGCCCGCGATCTCTTGACCAGCCCTCTTCTTGAAGCCGTAGCGCTTGCCTGTGAACGCGACCTGCGCCTGCTGTTCGAACATCTCGAACTGCGCCTGGCGGGTGGCGACATGGTGCAAGTCAGCGGCCCCAACGGCAGTGGCAAGACCAGCCTGCTACGCTTGCTGGCCGGGCTGATGCAGCCGACGGCGGGCGAGGTTCGGCTTAACGGCAAGCCCCTGCATGAACAGCGCACCGAGTTGGCCCGCAACCTGATCTGGATCGGCCACGCCGCCGGGATCAAGGACGTACTCACCGCCGAAGAAAATCTCATCTGGCTCAGCGCCCTGCACCAGCCCGCTTCCCGCGACGCGATCTGGCAGGCCCTGGCCGCGGTCGGCCTCAAGGGTTTCGAAGACGTGTCCTGTCACACCCTGTCCGCCGGCCAGCAACGCCGCGTCGCGCTGGCGCGCCTGTATTTGCCCGGCCCGCCGCTGTGGATTCTCGACGAACCGTTCACCGCCCTCGACAAGCAAGGCGTGGCCCAATTGGAAGACCATCTGGCCCGGCATTGTGAGCAGGGTGGCCTTGTGGTGCTCACCACCCACCACACCCTGACACGCAGGCCCGCCGGTTACCGTGAGCTGGATTTGGCGCGGTGGTCGGCATGAATGTGTTTGCCCTGTTGGTCGCCCGCGAAGCACGGTTGTTGTGCCGTCGCCCGGCCGAACTGGCCAACCCCCTGGTGTTCTTCGCCATCGTGATTGCCCTGTTCCCGTTGGCGGTCGGCCCCGAGACTAAACTGTTGCAAACCTTGTCCCCAGGACTGGTATGGGTCGCGGCGCTTTTGTCCGTGCTGCTCTCGCTGGACGGACTGTTTCGCAGTGATTTCGAAGACGGTTCCCTGGAACAATGGGTCCTTTCGTCGCACCCTCTGCCCCTTCTGGTACTGGCCAAGGTGCTGGCACACTGGACGTTTTCCGGCCTCGCGCTGGTCTTGCTTTCGCCGCTGCTGGCGCTGATGCTGGGTTTGCCGGTTGAATGCCTGCCGGTGTTGCTTGTGTCCTTGTTGCTCGGTACGCCGGTGCTCAGCCTGTTGGGGGCGGTGGGCGCAGCGTTGACCGTCGGTTTGAAGCGCGGTGGCCTGTTGTTGGCCCTGCTGATTCTGCCTTTGTACATCCCGGTTCTGATCCTCGGCAGCGGTGCTTTGCAGGCTGCGCTGATGGGCATGCCGGCGACTGGTTACCTCTTGTGGCTTGGCAGCCTGGCCGCCCTGGCGGTAACCCTGACACCCTTTGCCATAGCGGCCGGCCTGAAGATCAGCGTCGGCGAATAATGAGGTCTGGTCAGGCTTTACACGCTTGGCCAGTAAAGACCCTACGCTGCTTGCCACGACAAGCAGCAACCGTGAGAAACAGCAATGAACTGGACCTGGTTTCACAAGCTCGGCTCGCCCAAATGGTTTTACGGCATCAGCGGCAAGCTGCTGCCGTGGTTGAGCGTCGCCGCCGTGTTGCTGATCGGCATCGGCCTGGTCTGGGGCCTGGCCTTCGCGCCGCCGGACTATCAGCAAGGCAACAGCTTTCGCATCATCTATATCCACGTGCCCGCCGCCATGCTGGCGCAGTCCTGCTACGTGATGCTGGCGGTGTGCGGCATCGTCGGGCTGGTCTGGAAGATGAAGCTGGCCGACGTCGCCCTGCAATGCGCCGCGCCAATTGGCGCGTGGATGACCGCGGTGGCGCTGGTCACCGGGGCGATCTGGGGCAAACCCACCTGGGGTTCGTGGTGGGTGTGGGATGCGCGGCTCACGTCGATGTTGATTCTGCTGTTCCTGTACTTCGGCCTGATTGCCCTGGGCAACGCGATCAGCAACCGTGACAGCGCCGCCAAGGCCTGCGCGGTGCTGGCGATTGTCGGCGTGATCAACATCCCGATCATTAAGTACTCGGTGGAGTGGTGGAACACCCTGCATCAGGGCGCCACCTTCACCCTCACCGAAAAGCCGGCAATGCCCGTGGAAATGTGGGCACCGTTGCTGCTGATGGTACTGGGCTTCTACTGCTTCTTCGGCGCGGTGCTGCTGCTGCGCATGCGCCTCGAAGTGCTCAAGCGCGAAGCCCGGGCCAGTTGGGTCAAGGCTGAAGTTCAAGCCAGCCTGGGAGCGCATGCATGAGTTTTGCTTCATTCAGCGATTTTCTCGCCATGGGCCATCATGGCCTGTATGTCTGGACCGCCTACGGCATTTGCCTGGCGGTGCTGGCCCTCAACGTCGCCGCGCCGCTGCTGGCGCGCAAGCGTTACCTGCAACAAGAGGCGCGTCGTCTGCGCCGGGAGACCGATCAGTGAATCCGTTGCGCAGAAAGCGTCTGTTGATCATCCTTGCCATTCTGGTCGGCGTCGGTGTTGCCGTGGGTCTGGCCCTGAGTGCCCTGCAGCAGAACATCAACCTGTTCTACACCCCGACCCAGATCGCCAATGGCGAAGCGCCTGTCGACACGCGGATTCGTGCCGGCGGCATGGTAGAGAAGGGCTCCTTGAAGCGTTCCGGCGATTCCCTCGATGTGACCTTCGTCGTCACCGATTTCAACAAGGCCGTGACCATCACCTACCGCGGCATCCTCCCGGACCTGTTCCGCGAAGGCCAGGGCATCGTCGCCCTGGGCAAACTCAACGCCAATGGCGTGGTGGTGGCCGATGAAGTGCTGGCCAAGCACGATGAAAAATACATGCCGCCGGAAGTTACCAAAGCGTTGAAAGACAGCGTTCAATCAGCACCCGCACCCGCCAAGGAGGGTTGATCGATGTCATCCGCACTGTTTATTCCCGAACTGGGCCAGTTGGCGATGATCCTCGCGCTGTGCTTCGCCATCGTCCAGGCCGTGGTGCCGTTGCTCGGTGCCTGGCGCGGCGACCGCCTATGGATGAGCCTGGCGCAGCCGGCCGCCTGGGGCCAGTTCGCGTTCCTGCTGTTCGCATTCGGTTGTCTGACCTACGCCTTCATGACCGACGATTTTTCCGTCGCCTATGTGGCCAATAACTCCAACAGCGCGCTGCCCTGGTACTACAAATTCAGCGCCGTGTGGGGCGCCCACGAAGGGTCGTTGCTGCTGTGGGCACTGATCCTCGGGGGCTGGACTTTCGCCGTGTCGGTGTTCTCGCGCCAATTGCCGCAAGTCATGCTGGCGCGGGTGCTGGCGGTGATGGGCATGATCAGCATTGGGTTCCTGCTGTTCCTGATCATGACGTCCAACCCGTTCAGCCGCATCCTGCCGCAGGTTCCGGTGGACGGGCATGACCTCAACCCGCTGTTGCAAGACATCGGCCTGATCGTGCACCCGCCGATGCTTTACATGGGTTATGTCGGCTTCTCCGTGGCCTTTGCCTTCGCCATCGCCGCGTTGCTCGGCGGGCGTCTCGATGCGGCCTGGGCGCGCTGGTCGCGGCCCTGGACCATCGTCGCCTGGGCCTTCCTGGGTATCGGCATTACGCTGGGCTCATGGTGGGCCTACTACGAACTCGGCTGGGGTGGCTGGTGGTTCTGGGACCCGGTGGAAAACGCTTCCTTCATGCCCTGGCTGGTGGGCACCGCGCTGATTCACTCGCTGGCCGTCACCGAAAAACGTGGGGTGTTCAAGAGCTGGACCGTGTTGCTGGCCATCGCGGCATTTTCCCTCAGCCTGCTCGGCACCTTCCTCGTGCGTTCGGGCGTACTGACGTCCGTGCATGCGTTTGCTTCGGACCCTGCGCGCGGCGTGTTCATCCTGATCTTCCTGCTGTTTGTGGTCGGTGGTTCGCTGACGCTGTTCGCCCTGCGCGCGCCGGTGGTCAAGAGCCAGGTGGGCTTCAACCTGTGGTCGCGGGAAACCCTGCTGCTGGGCAACAACCTGGTACTGGTGGTGGCGGCCTCGATGATCCTGCTCGGCACCCTGTACCCCTTGGTGCTGGATGCCTTGAGCGGTGCCAAGTTGTCCGTCGGCCCGCCGTACTTCAACGCCTTGTTCATTCCATTGATGGGCCTGTTGATGGTGGTGATGGCGGTTGGCGTGCTGGTGCGCTGGAAAGACACGCCGGTGAAATGGCTGGCCGGCATGCTGATGCCGGTGCTGCTGGGCAGTGTGGCCCTGGCCGTGATTGCAGGGGTTGCCTACGGCGACTTCAATTGGGCGGTGCTCGCCACGTTCCTGCTCGCTGCCTGGGTGTTGCTGGCCGGTGTTCGCGATATCGCCGACAAGACCCGTCACAAGGGCTTGCTCAAAGGCCTGCCGACCTTGACCCGCAGCTACTGGGGCATGCAGATCGCCCACATCGGCATCGCCGTGTGCGCCCTGGGCGTGGTGCTCTCCAGCCAGAACAGCGCCGAGCGCGACCTGCGCCTGGCTCCCGGCGAGTCCATGGACCTGGCCGGTTACCACTTCATCTTTGAAGGCGCCAGGCATTTCGAAGGGCCGAACTTCACGTCGGACAAAGGCACTGTGCGCGTCGTGCGCAACGGTAAGGAAATTGCCGTGCTGCACCCGGAAAAACGCCTGTACACGGTGCAAAGCTCAATGATGACCGAAGCCGGCATCGACGCGGGTTTCACCCGTGACTTGTATGTGGCCCTCGGCGAACCGCTGGGCGACGGTGCCTGGGCGGTGCGCGTGCATGTGAAGCCGTTCGTGCGCTGGATCTGGTTCGGCGGTTTGTTGACCGGCTTTGGTGGTTTGCTCGCTGCGCTGGACCGGCGCTACCGGGTCAAGGTCAAAAGCCGGGTGCGCGAAGCCCTCGGTATGGGAGCTGCGGTATGAAGCGTTGGTTGATGGTGTTGCCGCTGGCAGCGTTTTTGGTGGTGGCGGTGTTCCTCTATCGCGGCTTGTACCTGGACCCGGCCGAGTTGCCGTCGGCCATGATCGGCAAGCCGTTCCCGGAGTTCACGCTGCCCAATGTGCAAGGCGACAAGCAACTGACCCGCGCCGACCTGCTGGGCAAGCCGGCGCTGGTCAACGTGTGGGGCACCTGGTGCATCTCCTGCCGCGTCGAACATCCGGTGCTCAATAAACTGGCCGAGAAAGGCGTGGTGATCTACGGCATCAACTACAAGGACGACAATGCAGCGGCCTTGAAGTGGCTGGCCGAATTCCACAACCCGTACCAGTTGGATATCCGCGATGAAGGCGGCAACCTTGGCCTGAATCTGGGCGTGTACGGCGCCCCGGAAACCTTCTTCATTGATGCCAAGGGCGTGATCCGTGACAAGTACGTCGGCGTGATCGACGAAGTGGTGTGGCGCGAGCAATTGGCGGCCAAGTACCAGGCGCTGGTTGATGAGGCCAAACCATGAAGCGCCTGTTAGCAGCTGCGGTGCTGGCGCTGGGACTGGCCGGTGTGGCCCACGCCGCCATCGACACCTATGAATTTGCCAACGACACCGAGCGTGAGCGTTTTCGCGAGCTGACCAAGGAACTGCGCTGCCCCAAATGCCAGAATCAGGACATCGCCGACTCCAACGCCCCCATCGCTGCCGACTTGCGCAAGGAAATCTTCCGCATGCTGGGGGAGGGCAAGGACAACCAGCAGATCGTCGACTTCATGGTCGACCGCTACGGTGATTTCGTGCGCTACAAACCGGCGCTCACCGCCAAGACCGCGCTGCTCTGGTTCGGCCCTGCCGGGCTGTTGCTGACCGGGGTGGTGGTCATGGCCGTCATTGTGCGCCGTCGCCGTACCACGCCTGCCGATGGCAGCGACGCGCTGTCCCCCGAAGAGCGCAAACGCCTCGACCAATTGCTGGACACCAAGACTGATGATTGATTTCTGGCTCGCAGCCGGCCTGCTGCTGTTGATTGCCCTGAGTTTTCTGTTGATCCCTGTGCTGCGCGGTCGTCGTGCCCAACGCGAAGAGGATCGCACCGCGCTGAACGTGGCGCTGTATCAAGAGCGTGTCGCCGAACTGCAAGTGCAGCAGGACGAAGGCGTGTTGAATGCCGCGCAACTGGATACCGGTCGCGCCGAAGCGGCGCGTGAATTGCTGGCCGACACCGAAGGCGTGGAAAAACCACGCGAGTCACGCCTGGGCAAACCGCTGCCGTTACTCGCGGCGGTGCTGGTGCCGGTGCTGGGGCTTGGCTTGTATCTGCATTTTGGCGCCAGCGACAAAGTCGAGTTGGCCCGTGAGTTCTCACAACCACCGGTGTCCATGGCCGACATGACCCAACGCCTGGAGCGCGCCGCCGCCGCGCAACCGGATTCGGCCGAAGGTCTGTACTTCCTGGGCCGCGCCTACATGGCCCAGGACCGTGCGGCCGATGCGGCTAAAATCTTCGAGCGCACCGTGGCCCTGGCCGGGCGCCAGCCCGAGCTGCTCGGGCAGTGGGCGCAGGCGCAGTATTTTGCCGACAACAAACAGTGGTCACCCAAGGTTCAGGCGCTGACCGACGAAGCCTTGAAGCTGGACCCCAAGGAAGTCACCAGCCTTGGCCTGTTGGGGATCGCCGCTTTTGAAGGTCAGCGCTATCAGGAGGCTATCGATTACTGGAATCGCCTGTTGGCGCAGCTGCCTCCCGAAGACAATTCGCGCATTGCGCTGCAAGGCGGCATCGATCGCGCGGCGGAAAAACTCAGGGAGAGCGGCGGCGTTGTCGCGCAAAAGGCTGTGCTGAAAGTACGTGTGGACCTGTCCGCCGAAGTAAAGGCCAAGGCCCTGCCAGGCGACAGCGTGTTCATCTTTGCCCGCGCCGTCAGCGGCCCGCCTGCGCCGCTGGCGGCCAAGCGTGTGACCGTCGCCGAACTGCCGATCACGGTGGAACTCGGCGATGCCGACGCGATGATGCCGCAGTTGAAACTGTCCAACTTCCCTGAAGTCCAACTGGTTGCGCGCATATCCCGGGCGGGTCTTCCGACCGCCGGTGAGTGGATCGGCCGCAGCCAACCCCTGGCCAGCAGCACCACGGCGCTGCAGCAACTGACTGTCGACAGTCCGGACAAGTAATTCGAGGAAACGCCATGACCGCATTTGCACGTATGACCCTGCTCAGCCTGATCGTGGGCTTGAGTGCCTGTGCGGTCCATCGGCCACCGCCATCACCTACCGGGCCGACCATTCCACCGTCCGGCCCTTCGACCCAGCCAGCCACCAAACCGTCCGGCCCGGCCACCCCGGCGCCCAAACCACTGCCGACCAAATCGCCGACCTTCGCCCCACCGCCCGGCGCCGCCAGCCACTGGGACGGCAAGATGCAGGTCTACGTGCTCGACGACCAGCCCGACACCTTCTATCGCCAGCGCACCTACTACCGTTGGAGCAATGGCTGGAGCCGCTCCATCAGCCCGAACGGGCCGTGGGAAGAGACCAACGTGCAAGGCGTCCCGCCGGGGTTGAGCAAGCAGTACGCGCAATGAAAAAAGGCGACCTTCGGGTCGCCTTTTTCATGACAGCCAATGCGTACTTGCAAGCGCTGGGGTTCAAATGTGGGAGGGGCTTGACCCCGATAGCGGTATGTCAGCTAGACATTAATCGACTGGAACACCGCCATCGGGGGCAAGCCCCTCCCACAGGTGACCACCGCGCTCTCAGGC
Organism: Pseudomonas sp. MUP55; assembly: GCF_034043515.1. NCBI lineage: Bacteria > Pseudomonadati > Pseudomonadota > Gammaproteobacteria > Pseudomonadales > Pseudomonadaceae > Pseudomonas > Pseudomonas sp. MUP55. Next base: position 1,900,498 of record NZ_CP138214.1, read on the forward strand.
CACAGGTCAGTGCAGTGATCGAGCGCTTGCCTGACTGACGCGCGCTCGCTGGATATACTCTTGTGTACCAAGCCAACCAGTGCGCAAACAAACAAAGAGGGTGTTGTGATGGCAGGCAGGTTGATTTATCTCATCGGGCCATCGGGTTCGGGCAAGGACAGCCTGCTGGACGCCGCGCGCCCGCGGCTGGCCGAGCGCGGTTGCCGCATTGTGCGCCGGGTCATTACCCGCTCTGCGGAATCGGTGGGCGAAGCGGCGGTGGGCGTGAGCCCGGAGCAGTTTGCGGCGATGCAGGCGCAAGGCGCGTTTGCGCTCAGTTGGCAGGCCAATGGGCTGAGCTATGGCATCCCCGCGCAGGTCGATGAGTGGCTGGCGGTGGGGGAGGACGTGCTGGTCAACGGCTCGCGCGCGCACCTGGCGCAAACCCGCGAGCGGTACCCGACGCTGCTGGTCCTGTTACTGACGGTTGATCAACCTGTATTGCGCCAGCGTCTGCTCGCGCGCGGACGGGAGCCATTGGCGGATATTGAAGAACGCCTGGCACGCAACGTGCGGTTCACCGAGGAATTGATCACCGCCAATGGCGAAGGGTTATTCGTGCTGGATAATTCAGGCCCGCTGGAACACACGGTCGAGCGTTTGCTGTGCTGCCTGGACCAGGCGCGCCTGGTCTGAGCCCTAGCGACTTCGACACTTTGCACGCCGCACCGCCAGGCGCGCCTCCATTTTTTGCACATCCGGTAAAACAACCGTCAGTCAACCCCGCTCACTTTGTGCTTGAGTAAAGATAACTCTAGGGTTATTTTTATTCAGCCAAGCCAAGGAGGCAGGGGTGCAGAGCAGGCTATTGATCAAGGAGCTGCAAGAGGCGGGTTGGGTGCTGGATCGGGTCACTGGCAGTCATCATATTTTTACCCACCGCTATAACCCGTACACGATCCCGGTGCCTCATCCGAAGAAGGATCTTCCTCTGGGCACCGTCAGAAGCATCAGGAAACGCGCCGGGCTGTTTCAGTTTTAAGGAGAGCATTCATGCAATACCCAATCTGTATCGAATGGGGCGATGACTTTACCGCCACCGGTATCCAGATCCCCGATATTCCAGGCGCGGTCACCGCCGGGGACAGTTTTGAAGAGGCCTACAACGCCGCCGTGGAGATCGCGCATATTCTGCTGCAGGAAATCGCCGGGGAGGGTGGTCAGATTCCAATGCCAACGTCGGTTGCCAATCATCACACTCACGAAGACTACGCCGCAATGGGCTGGGGCATGCTGGAGTTGGACATCTCGCCTTATCTGGGCAAGACCGAAAAGGTCAACGTGACCTTGCCCGGCTATGTCATCCAGCGTATCGACCGTTATGTGCGCGAGCACAATGTGAAAAGCCGCTCGTCATTTCTGGCCGATGCGGCTTTGGAGAAGTTGGTGCGCTCCTAAGCGGTGGCAACCGCTCCCTGGCGCGACGCACTCAGGAAGCGCAACAGCGCCACCAGCGGGAACGCACTGCCCACCAGCATCACGCCCAGCCAGCCGCCGTGTTCATACACGCTGCTGGCAATCGCCGAGCCGAAGGCGCCGCCGATGAAGATGCTGGTCATGTACAGCGCATTCAGGCGGCTGCGGCTGTGGGCGTCGAGGGCGTAGATGGCACGCTGGCCCAGCACCATGTTCATCTGCACGCAGAAGTCCAGCACCACGCCGGTCACCGCCAGGCCGATCACGCTGTACAGCGGGTGCACGAAGGCAGGCAGGAAGCTCAACGCAGCGAAGAGCATCGCCAGCAGCGAGGCGCGGTGGGTGTGGCCGGCATCGGCCAGGCGCCCGGCGATGGGCGCAGCGATGGCGCCCAGGGCGCCGACCAGGGCGAACAGCGCGATTTCGCTCTGGGTCAGGCCGTGATTGCGTGCCAGCTCCAGTGGGGCTGCGGTCCAGAACAGACTGAACGTGGCGAACATGCAACCCTGATAGAACGCGCGCTGGCGCAGAACCGGCTGGCGACGCAACAGCGTGCCCAGCGAGCCCAGCAATTGGCCGTAGCTGGCGCTGTGGTCGGGCTGGCGCTTGGGTATGGTCAGCATCAATACCACACTGATAAACGCCATCAACGCTGCGGCGGCCATGAACATGGCACGCCAGCCAAAGTGGTCCGCCACCACGCTGGACACCGGCCGCGCCAGCAGGATGCCCAGCAACAAGCCGCCCATGATGCTGCCGACCACTCGACCACGGGATTCGGCCGGCGCCAGGTGCGCAGCCAACGGGATGAGAATCTGCACCGACACCGAGCTGAAGCCGATCAGCAAGGACACCAGCAAAAACAGGTTGGGCTGCTCGGTGAACGCTGCGCCCAGCAGGCTGGCGATGGCCACCAGGGTGGTGAAGATCATCAACCTGCGGTTTTCCAGCAGGTCCCCCAGCGGCACCAGGAAGAACAGGCCCAGGGCATAGCCGATCTGCGTCAGCGACACAATCAGGCTGGCCATGGCCGGCGTGAGGCCGATGTCCGGGGCGATCAGTTCGATGATCGGCTGCGCGTAGTAGATGTTGGCGACGATGGCGCCGCAGCAAAACGCAAACAGCATGACCATGCCTCGGGTCATGGTGCCTGTAGCCTGGGAGGTAGCGTTCATGGTGTTCTCATAAAAGCGAAGGAAGATGGCGTGAGAGGGTAAAGACAAGGCTCGATGCTGGGTAGGCCGCTTGTGGTGATAATGGACATGCCGCGAAATAATGACTTTACCCAAAACCAATGTGGGAGCAACCGTCTTGATGACCCTAAGATCGTTCCCACGCGCTCCCGCGTGGGAATGTAGCCCGTGACGCTCTGCGTCACCTGTGCGCAATTGCCGAAACTTGCAGCGGTGGCGGAACGCGGAGCGTCCCAAGCGGCATTCCCACGCAGAGCGTGGGAACGATCAATGTGGGAGGGGGCTTGCTCTCGATAGCGGTGTATCAGTCAATACCTGTGCTGACTGACCCACCGCTATCGGGAGCAAGCCCCCTCCCACAGTATTGAGGAAATGCTTACTGGCCGGAGTAGATCTGGTCGAACACCCCACCATCGTTGAAGTGGGTTTTCTGCACCGTGCGCCAGTCACCAAAGGTCTTCTCCACCGACAGGAAGTCGACTTTCGGGAAACGGTCGGTGTATTTGGCCAAGACCTTCGGGTCACGCGGGCGCAGGTAGTTGTTGGCGGCGATTTCCTGGCCTTCCGGCGACCACAGGTACTTCAGGTAGTCTTCAGCAGCCACGCGGGTGCCTTTCTTCTCGACCACTTTGTCCACCACCGACACCGGCGGCTCGGCTTCGGCGGAAACGCTTGGGTAGATCACCTCAAACTGATCACGGCCGAATTCACGGGCGATCATTTCCGCTTCGTTTTCAAAGGTCACCAGCACGTCGCCGATCTGGTTGGTCATGAAGGTGGTGGTGGCGGCGCGGCCACCGGTGTCGAGTACCGGCGCTTGTTTGAACAATTTGCCTACAAAGGTCTTGGCTTTTTCTTCATCGCCACCGTTCTTCAGCACATAGCCCCAGGCCGACAGGTAGGTGTAGCGACCGTTACCCGAGGTCTTCGGGTTCGGCACGATCACCTGTACGCCGTCCTTGAGCAGGTCCGGCCAGTCTTTCAGGGCTTTCGGGTTGCCCTTGCGCACGATAAACACGGTGGCCGAGGTGAACGGTGCGCTGTTGTTGGGCAGGCGCGTGACCCAGTTGTCCGGTACCAGCTTGCCGTTGTCGGCCAGGGCGTTGATATCGGTGGCCATGTTCATGGTGATCACGTCCGCGGGCAGGCCGTCGATCACCGAGCGCGCCTGTTTGCTGGAGCCACCGAAGGACATCTGCAGGGTCAGCTTGTCATTCGGGTGCTCGGCGTCCCAATGTTTCTGGAAGGCGGCGTTGTAGTCCTTGTAGAAATCACGCATCACGTCGTAGGAGACGTTGAGCAGAGTGACCGGTGCAGCCTGGACGGCGCCGGCCAGGGCCAGGCCGGCGGCCAGAAGAGACGCGCTGAGGATGTTTTTCACTGCTCATTCCTTGTTGTTCGAGAGAAGGGGGGAGGCACAATGCCAGCGACTATAGCCGGGGCCACATAGTCGCTTAAAGATTAAAAAGAACTTTGCTTATTCCACTTTCTTAAACAGGTTGCTGCCACAGCGCGAGCAGAATGCGGCATGCGGCTCGTGGCTGTTTTTCTGGCACCCCGGACAGTCGGTCTGCAGCTGTTCACCGCGCATGGCGCTCGCCAGCTCGGCAGTGAAGATCCCGGTAGGCACCGCAATGATCGAGTAACCAGTGATCATCACCAGCGAGGAAATCACCTGGCCCAACGGTGTCTTCGGCACGATGTCGCCAAAGCCCACGGTAGTGAGCGTCACGATCGCCCAATAGATGCCCTTTGGAATGCTGGTAAAGCCGTGTTCCGGGCCTTCGATCACGTACATCAGGGTACCGAACACCGTCACCAGGGTGCACACGCTCACCAGGAACACCACGATCTTCTGCTTGCTGCCGCGCAACGCCGCCATCAGGTAGTTAGCCTGCTTGAGGTAGGGGCTGAGCTTGAGCACGCGGAAGATCCGCAGCATGCGGATGATGCGGATGATCAGCAGGTACTGCGCGTCGCTGTAATACAGCGCGAGGATGCCGGGGACGATGGCGAGCAGATCCACCAGGCCATAAAAGCTGAAGGCATAGCGCAACGGTTTGGGCGAACAGTAAAGCCGCAGGCCGTACTCGATCAGGAAGATGAGGGTGAAACCCCACTCGATATACGCCAGTACGTTGGCGTAGTTCTGGTGGATCTGGTCGATGCTGTCGAGCATCACGATGACCAGGCTGGCGAGGATGATCAGCAGCAGGATGCCGTCAAAACGCCGCCCGGCGACGGTGTCGCTTTGAAAAACCATGACGTAGAGCCGCTGGCGCCAGTCGTTGTTGCTGTCCATAAGTGCTGCCCGAAGTGAATATCGGCAAAGCCTAGGGGGATTCGAACGGGCTGTCCATGCGCGGTGTGCGCAGCATTCGCTGGCTGGCGCGCACCAGCCAGCAGGCGAGAATGAACGGCGCGGTGAGCGCCGGCAAATGCAGCGCGGCGAAGCCCGGTGTGAGCAGAATGGCCAGCACGATGCCAATCAGCGGCAACCAGGGGCGGCCGCGAGACTGGCTCAGCGCCAGGGCGGCGAGCGCCGGGTTGTAACTGTGCAGGCCCAGCAGGGCACCGCTGGTTTCGCCCAGCAGCACGGCGACCAGGATGCCGGCGATGGCGCCGGTCAGTGCCCACGCCGCGGCGCGGCGGTCAGCCAGCAGCAGGCCGAACGCAATCAAGGCCCCGGCCAGCGGCTGGTCCAGCAGCATGACTTGCGCCAGCCCGGTGAATGGGGCACCGAGCAGCGCCAGCGTATCGGGCTCACTCAGGGCGAGGGTGCCTGGCGCGATGTTGCCCAGCAGCAACCAGCCCAGGCCGACAAAGGGCGCAGTGTAGGCGGGTAGATTCTCGGGGCGGGAGGCATGCTTGAACCACTGGCGTACCAGCATCGCGCTCAGGCCGCCACACGCCAGGATCAGCGGCGGTACCAGCGCCGACCAGGCAAAGTGCTGGCTGATCAACAGGCCCAGCAACACGCCGTTGTAGCTATATAAACCCGCCTGCCGTTCCGTCTTGGGATAACCCCGGCGCTGGGCCGTGAGCAAACCCGCGACGCCGCCCAGCAAGGCGCCGCCGAGCAACGCCGGGGCGCCGATCAGGATCGCCAGCAGGCACAGCAGGCCGCACAGTGGATGGCGCTGCAGGAAAATCTGGCTGAAGCCGTTAAGCAGGGCTTCGGCCCAGTCGGGGCAGGTGGGGTTGTGCATGGCAGCTCCCTGTAGGAGCGAGCTTGCTCGCGAAAAAACCAAGGGCGCCGCGTGCATTCAGGATGCCTGCGTCATCGTTGACGTTTTTCGCGAGCAAGCTCGCTCCTACAGTAGGGTTTCGATACGCAGCGAATTGGTAGACCCCAACTGCCCGAACGGCACCCCCGCGGTAATCACCAAGGTATCCCCGCGTTGCGCCATGCCTTGGGCCTGGGCGATCTCCAGCGCGGTGGAACACACCTCATCCACCTGGCGCAACCGATCGTTGACCACCGAGTGCACCCCCCACGCCACGCTCAAACGCCGCGCCGTGGACAGGTTCGGCGTGAGGTTGAGGATCGGCGCCACCGGCCGCTCCCTGGCCGCGCGCAGGCTGGAAGCGCCCGACTCGCTGTAGTTCACCAGCACCGCCACCGGCAGGATGCTGCTGATACGCCGGATCGCACAGCTGATGGCGTCCGACACCGTGGCATCGGCCCTGGGCCGGCTGACGTCCAACTGAGCCTGGTAATCCGGGCCGTTTTCCACCTGGCGGATAATCTTGCTCATCATCTGTACGGCTTCCAGCGGGTAGTCGCCGGATGCGGTTTCCGCCGACAGCATCACCGCGTCCGCGCCTTCGGCCACCGCATTGGCCACGTCGGTGACTTCGGCGCGGGTCGGTGCCGGGGAGAAGCGCATGGATTCGAGCATCTGTGTCGCCACCACCACCGGCTTACCCAGTTGGCGGCAGGTTTTGATGATGTCTTTCTGGATTTGCGGCACGCTTTCGGCCGGCACTTCCACGCCCAGATCGCCGCGGGCGACCATGATCGCATCGCTCAATTCGGCGATCTCCCGCAGCCGCTGCACCGCTGAGGGCTTCTCGATCTTGGCCATCAGGAACGCCCGGTCGCCGATCAGCGCGCGGGCTTCGCGAATGTCTTCCGGGCGCTGCACGAACGACAGCGCCACCCAGTCCACGCCCAGCTCCAGGCCGAACGCCAGGTCGCGACGGTCCTTGGCGGTGAGGGGGCTGAGTTCCAGCAGCGCCTGCGGCACGTTCACGCCTTTGCGATCAGACAGCTCGCCGCCATTGAGCACCGTGGTGTCGATGGCGTCGGCGTGTTTGGTGAGCACGCGCAGGCGCAGCTTGCCGTCGTCCAGCAACAGGTCCATGCCCGGTTGCAGTGCCGCGATGATTTCCGGGTGGGGCAGGTTGACCCGACGTTGATCGCCCGGCGTTTCATCCAGGTCCAGGCGTAACGCCTGGCCGCGCACCAGTTGCACCTTGCCTTCGGCAAAACGCCCCACCCGCAGCTTGGGCCCTTGCAGGTCCATGAGGATGCCCAGCGGGTAGTTCAATTGGCGCTCTACCTGGCGAATCCACTGATAGCGTTGCGCGTGATCGGCATGGTCGCCGTGGCTGAAGTTCAGCCGGAAGATATTCACCCCGGCTTCCACCAGTTCGCGGATGTCATCGATCCCATCGGTGGCCGGGCCCAGGGTGGCGAGGATTTTGACCTTCTTGTCAGGCGTCATGTTTGGCAGTCTCAAGGATCAGGATGGCGCGGAAGTCGTTGACGTTAGTGCGGGTCGGCTCGGTGACGATCAAGTCGCCCAGGGCGGCGAAATAGCCGTAGCCGTTGTTGTTATCCAGCTCGTCGCTGGCGCTCAGGCCCAGGGCTTCGGCGCGGCGGTAGCTGCAGGGGGTCATGATTGCGCCGGCGTTATCTTCTGAACCGTCGATGCCGTCGGTGTCGCCGGCCAGGGCGTAGACGCCGGGCAGGCCCTTGAGGCTGTCGGTGAGGCTGAGCAGAAACTCTGCGTTGCGCCCGCCACGGCCATTGCCGCGAACGGTGACGGTGGTTTCGCCGCCGGAGAGGATCACGCACGGCGCCGCCAACGGCTGGCCGTGCTGCACGATTTGCCGGGCGATGCCGGCGTGCACCTTGGCCACGTCGCGTGCTTCACCTTCGAGGTCGCCGAGGATCAGCGGGCTGAAGCCGGCCTGGCGTACTTTCACTGCGACCGCTTCCAGCGATTGCTGCGGCCGGGCGATCAATTGGAAATGGCTGCGGGCAAGCAACGGGTCGCCGGGCTTGACGGTCTCCGACGCGGGGTCCTGCAACCAGTTACGCACCGAGGCGGGAACGTCGATGCTGTAGCGCTTGAGAATCGCCAGGGCCTGTTGCGAGGTGCTGGGGTCGCCCACCGTGGGGCCGGACGCGATCACCGTCGCCTGGTCGCCCGGCACATCGGAAATCGCGTAGGTGTAGACCGTAGCGGGCCACGCGGCCTTGGCCAATCGCCCGCCCTTGATCGCCGAGAGGTGCTTGCGCACGCAATTCATCTCGGCAATGGTCGCGCCGGACTTGAGCAGGGCTTTGTTGATGCTTTGCTTGTCGGCCAGGGTAATGCCTTCGGCGGGCAGGGCGAGCAATGCCGAGCCGCCGCCGGAGAGCAGGAAAATCACGCGGTCGTCATCGTTCAGATGGCTGATCAGTTCCAGCACGCGTTTGGCCACGGCGAGGCCGGCAGCGTCGGGCACGGGGTGCGCGGCCTCGACCACTTCGATTTTCTTGCACGGCGCACCGTGGCCGTAGCGGGTGACGACCAGGCCGGACACCTCGCCCTGCCAGCAGTTCTCCACCACCAGCGCCATGGCGGCGGCGGCCTTGCCGGCGCCGATCACGATCACGCGGCCACTGCGGTCGGCGGGCAGGTGAGGTTCCAGCACTTGTCGGGGATGGGCGGCGTCGATGGCCGTGGCGAACAGCTCGCGAAGCAGGTGTTGCGGATCGACCGACATAAGCGGGCTCCCGGGGGATTCTTGTTATTAGGGCTGCAGCAATTTCAGACTTGAATTCGGGCTGAATGTGGGAGGGGGCTTGCCCCCGATGACGGTGTGTCAGGTGTAGATGATGTGACTGAAACACTGCTATCGGGGGCAAGCCCCCTCCCACACTGATTTGCATTTCATTGCGGCTTATTTATCGCGAATCGAAAAATTCGCCATATGTTCCAACCCCTTGATCAGCGCCGAGTGGTCCCAGTTACCGCCGCCAATCGCCGCGCAGGTGCTGAACACCTGTTGTGTACCGGCGGTGTTGGGCAGGTTGATCCCCAACTCCTTGGCACCGGCCAGCGCCAGGTTGAGGTCCTTCTGGTGCAGGTTGATGCGAAAGCCTGGGTCGAAGGTGCCCTTGATCATGCGTTCGCCGTGCACTTCCAGGATCTTCGAGGAGGCAAAGCCGCCCATCAGCGCTTCACGCACTTTCGCCGGGTCGGCGCCGTTCTTGGAGGCGAACAGCAACGCTTCGGCCACCGCCTGGATATTGAGCGCCACGATGATCTGGTTGGCGACCTTGGCGGTCTGGCCATCACCGTTACCGCCGACCAGGGTGATGTTCTTGCCCATCGCCTGGAACAGCGGCAGCGCGCGTTCGAAGGTTTGCTGCTCGCCGCCGACCATGATGCTCAAGGTGCCGGCCTTGGCGCCGACTTCACCACCGGACACTGGCGCATCCAGGTACTGCGCGCCGGTCGCGTTGATTTTTGCCGCGAACGCCTTGGTGGCGGTGGGGGAGATCGAACTCATGTCGATCACCACCTTGTTGGGCGACAGACCGGCGGCCACGCCGTCGGCGCGCAGCAGCACGTCTTCGACCTGCGGGGTATCGGGCACCATCACGATGATGAACTCGGCTTCCTGCGCGACTTGCTGCGGGTTGGCCAGGGCCACGGCGCCGGCGCTGATCAGTTCAGCCGGGGCCTTGCCATGATGTTCGGAGAGGAACAGTTGATGACCTGCTTTCTGCAGGTTGGCGGCCATGGGTTGGCCCATGATGCCGGTGCCGATAAATCCGATTTTAGCCATGAAGAAATCCTCTTTTTTATTCGATAGGCAGGCTGGGTGAGGTCTGCCAAACACAGCGGGCCCAAATGTGGGAGGGGCGGTGCGACGACTCGACTTGCTCCCGATAGCAATGTTTCATTCGAAACGTGTGTCGACTGATGAACCGCTATCGGGAGCAAGCCCCCTCCCACTTTTGTTTGGTGTTGTGTCTGTTAAATGGCGTTGTGGCTTTTGAGCCAGCCAAGACCGGCTTCGGTGGTGGTCAACGGCTTGTATTCACAGCCCACCCAGCCGGCGTAGCCGATACGGTCCAGATGCTCGAACAGGAAGCGGTAGTTGATCTCACCGGTGCCCGGTTCGTTGCGCCCTGGGTTGTCGGCCAGCTGGATGTGGTTGATCTCGCCCAGGTGCGTGGCCATGGTGCGGGCCAGGTCGCCCTCCATGATTTGCATGTGATAGATGTCGTATTGCAGGAACAGGTTGTCACTGCCCACCTGCTCGCGAATCGACAGGGCCTGCGCGGTGTTGTTGAGGTAGAAACCCGGAATGTCGCGGGTATTGATCATCTCCATCACCAGCTTGATGCCCGCGGCCTGCAACTTCTCGGCGGCGTACTTGAGGTTGGCGACGAAGGTCTTTTCCACGGTTTCGTCATCCACGCCCTGCGGCCGGATGCCCGCCAGGCAGTTGACCTGGGTATTGCCCAGCACCTGGGCGTAGGCGATGGCCAGCTTGACCCCGGCGCGGAATTCCTCGACCCGGTCGGGGTGGCAGGCCAGGCCGCGTTCGCCTTTGGCCCAGTCACCGGCCGGCAGGTTGAACAGCACCTGGGTCAGGCCGTTGGCGTCGAGCTGCGCCTTGATCTCGGCGGAGCTGAACTCATACGGGAACAGATATTCCACACCCTGAAAGCCCGCGTCGGCGGCCGCTTTGAAGCGGGCAAGGAAATCCTGTTCGGTAAACAGCATGGACAGGTTGGCGGCAAAGCGCGGCATAGGGTTCTCCTTAATCGAGCAGGGAAATGGCGGTCGGAGCGTCATTGCCGACCAGGGCCAGGTCTTCGAATTCGTTGACGGCGTTGATCTCGGTGCCCATGGAAATATTGGTCACGCGTTCCAGAATAATCTCAACGATCACCGGCACCTTGAATTCTTCGATCATTTCCTGGGCGCGGCGCAGTGCCGGCTGGATCTGGCCCGGCTCGAACACGCGCAACGCCTTGCAGCCCAGGCCTTCTGCCACCGCAACGTGGTCCACGCCATAGCCGTTGAGTTCCGGCGCGTTGAGGTTGTCGAAAGACAGCTGCACGCAGTAGTCCATTTCAAAGCCGCGTTGCGCCTGACGAATCAGGCCCAGGTAGGAATTGTTCACCACCACGTGGATATACGGCAGCTTGAACTGCGCGCCCACGGCCAGCTCTTCGATCATGAACTGGAAGTCGTAGTCGCCCGACAGTGCCACCACCTTGCGGCTCGGGTCGGCCTTGACCACGCCGAGCGCCGCCGGAATGGTCCAGCCCAGGGGGCCGGCCTGGCCGCAGTTGATCCAGTGGCGCGGCTTGTACACATGCAGGAACTGCGCGCCGGCGATCTGCGACAGGCCGATGGTGCTGACGTAGCAGGTGTCTTTGCCGAACACCTGGTTCATCTCTTCGTACACCCGCTGCGGCTTGACCGGCACGTTGTCGAAGTGGGTCTTGCGGTGCAGGGTGGCCTTGCGCTGCTGGCAGTCATGGAGCCAGGCGCTGCGGTCCTTGAGCTTGCCGGCGGCTTTCCATTCGCGGGCCACTTCGATGAACATCGTCAGCGCGGAACCGGCGTCGGACACGATGCCCAGGTCGGGGGTGAATACGCGGCCAATCTGGGTCGGCTCGATGTCGACGTGAATGAACCTGCGGCCCTCGGTATACACCTCCACCGAACCGGTGTGGCGGTTGGCCCAGCGGTTGCCGATGCCCAGCACCACGTCCGACTTGAGCATCGTCGCGTTGCCATAGCGGTGGGAGGTTTGCAGGCCGACCATGCCCACCATCAGCGGGTGATCGTCGGGAATGGTGCCCCAGCCCATCAGCGTCGGAATCACCGGGATGCCGGTGAGTTCAGCGAACTCCACCAGCAACTCGCTGGCGTCGGCGTTGATGACACCGCCACCGCTCACCAGCAGCGGGCGCTCGGCCTGGTCGAGCAGGGCCAGGGCTTTTTCCACCTGCACGCGGGTCGCCAAGGGCTTGGCCAGAGGCAGCGGCTGGTAGGCGTCGATGTCGAATTCGATTTCGGCCATCTGCACGTCGAACGGCAGGTCGATCAGCACCGGGCCAGGGCGGCCGGAGCGCATTTCGTAGAAGGCTTTCTGGAACGCGTAGGGCACCTGGCCGGGTTCGAGCACGGTGGTCGCCCACTTGGTCACTGGCTTGACGATGCTGGTGATGTCGACGGCCTGGAAGTCTTCCTTGTGCATGCGGGCACGGGGTGCTTGCCCGGTGATGCACAGGATCGGGATCGAGTCGGCCGAGGCGCTGTACAGGCCGGTCACCATGTCGGTGCCCGCCGGGCCCGAGGTGCCGATGCACACGCCGATATTGCCGGCCTTGGTGCGGGTGTAGCCCTCGGCCATGTGTGAGGCGCCTTCAACGTGGCGAGCAAGGACGTGATCGATGCCACCCACCTTTTGCAAGGCCGAGTACAGCGGGTTGATCGCGGCGCCTGGGATACCGAAGGCGGTGTCCACCCCTTCACGGCGCATCACCAGTACGGCGGCTTCGATTGCTCTCATTTTGCTCATGGTTTTGGTGCCTCTTGCGTTTTGTAATTGTATACAAGTGGTGTCTGGACAAAGTGTATTCACGGCGAGCAACGCAGGTCAATGCATTTTATAAACTGGCCTTTGCGTTCGTCGGAACGGCTTTTTTCGACGTATGGAAGGTTTGTCTGGAAATATTGTATACAAAAACAAATGTCATTGTGTTCTATTTGTTTGATCGAGCATCTGAACAAACAGACCTCCACCGCATTCCCAATAACAAAAGAAGGACGGCACCATGAGCGCTTTAACCTTGAAACTCGCCACCCAACTGGCCGGCCAGGCCCTCGTCGCAGGGCGTACTATTTCGGCCGCGCCGCTGACCATTGCGGTACTCGACAGCGGCGGCCACCTGGTGACCCTGCAACGCGAAGACGGCGCGAGCCTGTTGCGCCCGCAGATTGCCATCGGCAAGGCCTGGGGTGCGATTGCCCTGGGCAAGGGCTCGCGCCTGCTGGCGCTGGACGCGCAGCAGCGGCCGGCATTTATCGCAGCGCTGAACAGCCTGGGGCAGGGCAGTGTGGTGCCCGCTCCGGGCGGCGTGTTGATTCGGAATCAGGATGGTGTGGTGCTGGGGGCGATCGGGATCAGCGGGGATACGTCGGATATTGACGAGCAGTGCGCGATCACGGCGATCGAGGGGGTGGGGTTGATGGCGGATGCGGGGGTGTCAGCTTAAGTATTGAGTGGCTGTAGGGCCTCATCGGGGGCAAGCCCCCTCCCACACTTGATCGGGGTTACACATTTCTATTTGAGAATACAGTCAAATGTGGGAGGGGGCTTGCTCCCGATCAGCCCAGGCACTGCGGTGCATCAGTCCGGCTCACAGCCCTTGAGCACCAACCGGATAATGGTCTGAGCGGCCGCCTCATAGTCCGCTTCATCCAGCTTGGCCTTGCCGGTCACTGCTGAAATCTGCCAGTCAAAATCCGCGTAGGTCTGGGTGGCGGCCCAGATGCTGAACATCAGGTGGTTAGGGTCGATCGCCGCGATCAGGCCACGGTCGACCCAGTTCTGGATGCAGTCGATATTGTGCTTGGCCTGGGCATTGAGCTGTTCGACCTGTTCGGCGCTCAGGTGCGGGGCGCCGTGCATGATTTCGCTGGCGAACACTTTGGAGGCAAACGGCAGGTCCCGGGAGATGCGGATTTTCGAGCGGATGTAGTTGCTCAGGACTTCCTTGGGCTCGCCTTCGGGGTTGAACGGCGTGGAAGCGGCGAGGATCGGCTCGATGATGCTTTCGAGCACTTCGCGATAGAGGTTGTCCTTGGACTTGAAGTAGTAATAGACGTTGGGCTTGGGCAGCCCCGCCTTGGCGGCGATGTCGCTGGTTTTGGTCGCGGCGAAGCCCTTGTCGGCAAACTCCTCGCTCGCCGCCCGCAGGATTTTTTCTTTGTTGCGCTCGCGAATGGTGCTCATAAACCAGGAACTTCCTTGCCATGACAGGCGGTTGCGCATGGTAGCACCGGCTATCCGCGGGCCTCAACAACGCGCATTGCCACGCTTTCCCTGGGCGGCGTTTGCCTTTACCGTAGCGGATCTTTCGCAGTGGGCACTGGCCGATGGACTCCTCTGAAAAAAACGTGATTACGTCCCTGGATGTGGCCCGGCATGCCGGCGTTTCGCGTTCGGCGGTGTCGCGCACGTTTACCGCCGGCGCCAGTGTGGCCCCGGCGACGCGGGAGAAGGTGCTGGCTTCGGCCAAGGCTCTGGGCTATCAGGTCAACATGATTGCCCGCACCATGAACAAAGGCAGCAGCAACTTCGTCGGCGTGGTCACCGCCGGTTTCGACAGTGCCTTTCGCGCCAGCCTCTTGAGCCCCATCGCCCACAGCCTGAGCCGTCGTGGCTTGATGCCGTTGCTGATGAATGCCGACGACCCGGCGCAGCTTGAGCAGTCGTTGCATGCACTGCTCAGCTACCAGATTGCCGGGGTGATCCTCACCTCGGCCTCGCCGCCGTTGTCGGTGGTCCAGCACTACCTGGACCGACAGATCCCGGTGGCGATGATCAACCGCGGCCATGAGCTGCCCGGGGCCGAAGTGGTGGGCAGCGATAACCGCGCCGGCGGGCGCATGGCCGCCGAAGCCTTGCTCAGGGGCGGGGCGCGTCGCCTGGCGTTCATCGGTCAGGGCGAGCACAACTTCAGCAGCCGCGAACGTTGGCTGGGGTTCTCCGAGTGCCTGGCCGAGGGCGGCGTCGAGGCGCAGACGGTGTTCAATGAAACCCCCGGTTATCAGGGCGGCATGCAAGCCTTGTTGGCACTGTTCAGCCAGGGGGATGGGCCGGATGGAATTTTCTGCGCCACCGATATGCTGGCGCTCGGGGCCATGGATGCGCTGCGCTATACGTTGCACCGCCAGGTGCCGCAACAGGTGCAGGTGATTGGTTTTGACGATATTGCCCAGGCCGCGCAGCTGGCTTATGACCTGACCACCGTGCGTCAGGACAGCGTGCAACTGGCGCAACGCGCGGTCAGCGCCATTGTTTCGCGAGGCGAGAATTTCATGCGCGTCAAAGAGTTCGAGCCGGTGCCCGTCACCTTGATCGAGCGTGGCACCACGAAGTTTCAGAAATAAAATTTCAATATTGTATTGAAGTGAAAATTTATTTCGTGTTGTATGGGTGGCAGTGGTGAGTGGCTGACTTCTGCAAAAGGGCAGGCCTTCACTTTTTTTTCCCAGTTGATTGCACACGTGTGCAATCTGCGTTGAAGGTAGGCTTTATGACTCAAGCACAGACGTTACCGGACCTGGACCACCTGGCAGCGCGTTACGCATTGGTGCGTCAGGTCGCGATGGAGGCCGCGCAGCGTGGCATGACGTATTACCAGCAGCGCGAGCAACTGAACGTCGAGCACAAGGATTCGGTGCCCCAGGACGTGGTCAGCATCGCCGACCGCGAGCTGGAGGCGTTTATCAAGGCGCGCCTGGCCGAGCAGTTTCCCGAGGATGGCTTTGTAGGGGAGGAGGGCGGTGCCGCCGGCTTGCAGGCACGGTGTGTATGGGTCGTGGACCCCATCGACGGCACCAGTTGCTTCGTCAATGGCTTGCACACCTGGTGTGTGTCCATCGGTTTGCTGGTGGACGGCCAACCCTGGCTCGGTGCCGTGGCAGACGCCAATCACAACGAGCTGTTCCATGCCTGCCGCGGCCTGGGCGCCTTTGTGAACGACACGCCAATCCGGGTCAGCCCGGCTGCGGATATTCGCTACGGCGTGACCGGTGTCGGCACCTCCCATCGGCGCGGCAAGGAGCATTTCATCCCGTTCCTGAGTGGCTTGCTGGAGGGCGGCGGCATGTTTATCCGTAACGGCTCCGGCGCGTTGATGATCGCCTACGTCGCGGCCGGCCGTCTGGTGGGCTACTACGAAACCCACATCAATAGCTGGGATTGTGCGGCGGGCCTGGTGCTGGTCAGTGAAGCCGGCGGCCGTTGCAGTGATTTCCTGCGCGGCGATGGCTTGCTCGGCGGCAACCCGTTGCTGGTGGCAAGCCCCCAGGTGTACCCGCAACTGGCCGAATTGATCGGCCCGTCACTGGAGGCCTGAGCCCGTTTCACGATCCCGTGTTTCAACGTACAGCGAATAATAACAATAGGAGACTGTCCGCCATGAAATCCCTGCTGTCCTTGTTCCACGCCGCGCCCGCGCGGCCCCTGGTGGCCGACCCCGATGGGCGACGTTTTCGCCGGGTGCGCTGGCTGACCTTTTTATCCATGTCCTTGAGCTACGCGCTGTTCTACGTATGCCGGTTGTCTTTCAATGTGGCCAAGCCGGCGCTGGTGAGCCAGAACCTGCTCAGCCCTACGCAACTGGGCATGATCGGTTCGGCGTTGTTCTTTACCTATGCGGTGGGCAAGCTGGTCAACGGCTTCCTGGCCGACCATGCCAATGTCCGGCGCTTCATGATGCTCGGGTTGTTGATCAGTGCGGTGGTCAACGCGTGCATGGGCCTGACCACCAACGCGGTCATTCTCACCCTGGCCTGGGGCTTGAATGGTTGGGCCCAATCCATGGGCGTGGGGCCGTGCGTGGTGTCGTTGTCGCGCTGGTATGCCGACAAGGAACGCGGCACCTTCTATGGCTTCTGGTCGATTGCCCACAGTCTGGGCGAGGCGCTGACCTACATCGCCGTCGCCGCCGTGATCGTGACCTGGGGCTGGCAATACGGCTACTTCCTGGCGACCGCCATGGGCGTGCTTGGCATGTTGCTGATCTACCTGTTCATGGCTGACTCGCCGCAGAGCGCGGGCTTTGCCGAAGTGGACGGCGGCCGCGAGGAAGTGCTGCTCAAGACCGTCGGCAAGTGGGGCGCGCAACTGGCACTCCTTAAAAACCCGGCGCTGTGGCTGCTGGCCCTGGCTTCATGCCTGATGTACATCGGCCGGTATGCGGTGATTTCCTGGGGGGTGTTCTTCCTGGAAAACGCCAAGGGCTACAACACGCTGTCGGCCTCGGCGCTGATCTCCATCACCGGTGTGTTCGGCATCGTCGGCACGGGCCTGAGCGGGCTGATTTCCGACCGCTTCTTCAGCGGCCGGCGCCATGGCCTGGCGATCCTGTTTGGTTTGATGAACAGCGCATCGTTGGGAATGTTCCTGTTCCTGCCCGGTGGCCACTACTGGCTGGACGCGGCGGCGATGATGCTGTTCGGCCTGTCCATGGGCGCGCTGCTGTGTTTCCTCGGTGGCCTGATGGCCGTGGACATTGCCGCTAAAAGTGCAGCCGGTGCGGCGCTGGGCATGATCGGCATTGCCAGCTACGCCGGGGCGGCGGCGGGCGAGATCCTCACCGGAGTGCTGATCGAACACGGCACGACCCTGGCCCAGGACGGCAGCAAGCTGTACGACTTTCATACCCTGTCGCTGTTCTGGCTGGGCGCCTCATTGATTTCAGTGCTGATGACCGCGTTGTTTTCCGGGCAGGTTCACCGCCGTAAGCGAAAACAACGGCCTCTGGTCGATACGCCGTTAACGAACTGATCACCCTTGGGTTTCAACCGTTCCGAGTCATCGGAAGCGGTACCGCTGCGCGCGTAAAACAGCAAAGTTGTCGTCATCCACAATAAAAATAACAGGTGAAATATGAAGAAGTTGAGCGCTGGACATCGTGGGAAAGTATTAAGGCGATACTCGTTTATCGGCCTGGTGGTTGCCTCCACCACCACCCAGGCGCTGGAGCTGGATTACCAGCACCAGTACTCCGAAGTGGAGCGTGAGCATAAAGACAAAGTGATGCTGACCCAGGCCCTGGACAATGGCCTGGCCTTTTCCTTCGAAGCCGTGATGGCCACTGCGCCTGACAGCGATGGCGGACCCGGCAAGGCGTTTTCCCGCCTGACCAAGGACGAACTCAAGGCCAAGGTCAAGTACAGCCACAAGCTGGGCGCCCAGTGGAAACTCAAGCCCAAGTTCACCTACGCCGACGGCAAGGATAAGAAATCCTATAAGCCGTCGCTGAAAGTGTCTTATGCCCTCACCGATAAATTTTCGATTACGCCGGGCTATTACCACAAGCTCACGCGGTATGACGAAACCGGCAAGGCCGACAAGCACGACGACGCGGTCGAGTTGGGCGCCAAGTACAAGTTCGGCCTGTTATCGGTTGGGGTCGGGCGCAAGCAGATTTACAGCAACCAGATTGTCTTCGACGGCACGCGCAAGAACTACAGCAACAAGCTGTTGTTGGAATACAAACTGACCAAACGCTTGACGCCCTACCTGGAAGTGGCCGACGTGTATGTCGACAAAGACACTGACCAGCGCCAGGCCCGCTATCGCGTGGGCTTCTCCTACGAATTCTGATGAAAGGAACCCGAGCATGACCCTACTCAATCGTACGGGCCTGGCGTTGGCCATGTTGACGCTATGCACCGGCCTGCAGGCTGGCGAAACCAACCATTACGTGCTGGAAAAAGCCGTGCAGGTCAGCCGCCATGGCGTGCGCTCGCCCACCGATACCGACAAGCTGGTCAAGGCCACCGGTCGCGCCTGGACGCCATGGCTGGTGCAGGACGGCGAGCTGACCGGCCACGGCTACCTGGCGGCCAGTTACATGGGCGCCTGGCAGGCCGCGTATTACCGCAATGCCGGCCTGCTGGCCAGCGGCTGTGCGCAGCCGGGCAGCCTGGTCGCCGTGGCCAGCCCCAAGCAGCGCACGCGCTCCACCGCCGCCGCGCTGCTGGACGGCATGTTTCCCGGCTGCGGTGAAAAGGCCTTGGCCCGCAGCAAGCCGGACCCGCTGTTCCAGACCGATGAAATGCCGTTTGCCAAGGTCGACCCGGCCATCGCCAAGGCGCAGATCCTGCAAGCTCTGGGTGGCGACCTGCACGCCGCCCAGGAGCGTCTGCGCCCGGATCTGGAGCGCCTGAAAAACGCGGTGTGCGAAGCCGGCAAGGCCTGTCCGTTCTTCGACACGCCGTGGGTGTTGAAGGAGGGCGATGGTGGGCGTTTCAAGATCAAGGGCCTGGACAAGGCGTCGTCGATGGCCGAAACCATTCGCCTGCAATACAGCGAGGGCATGCCCCTGGCCGATGTCGCCTTCGGCCATGCGCGGGACGCCGCACAGGTCTCGGCCCTGGGGCGCCTGCACCGGGCCAAATATGACTTCGTCAACGACACGCCGCACATCGCCAGCCGTGGCGGCTCGCAGTTGATGAACCAGATCGTGCTGGCCCTGGAGCAGGGTACGCCCTGGGAGAAAAACGATCCGTTGGGCAACCCGCCGCCGGCGCGCCTGTTGATGCTGGTGGCCCATGACACCAATATCTCGCACTTGCGCACCATGCTCGGGTTTACCTGGCAGTTGGGTGAATACCAGCCGGGTAATATCCCGCCCACCGGCACCCTGGCGTTCGAGCGCTACCGTGACACCGAGACCGGCGAGCGCTTTATCCGCACGCGCTTTATCACCCAGGGCATGGACCAGATACGCGCCTTGCAACGTCTGGATACTGAGCATCCGCCGTTGCAGGTCGACTTCGATCAACCCGGCTGCCAGCACACCCCCGTTGGCACGCTGTGCCCCATGGCGCAGTTCGTCGAGCGCACCGGCCGTGCCATCGACCGCACGGCGCTGACGGCTTACCGCTACCCTTGACCCGGCGCGGCCATCCCCGCTCGCGGGCGGGAATGGCCCGGCGTAGACCCGACACAGGACACCGTTATGTTCGCTTGTTTCATACGCTTCACCCCGTTGCTGCTGGCCAGCCTGGTTTCGCTGCAGGCCCACGCCGAACCCGTCGACGGCTTTGTGCTGGACAAGGTGGTGCAGGTCAGCCGCCACGGCGTGCGCCCACCCACCGACAGTGCGAAACTGGCCAAGGTTACCGGGCGCGCACTGCCCGGTTGGTCGGTGCCGGATGGACACCTGACCGGCCACGGTTACGCCGCAGCGGTGGAGATGGGCCGTTACCGCGGCCAGGTCTTGCGCGCCGCCGGCCTGCTGTCCAGCGGCTGTCCGGCGCCTGGCCAAGTGTATGTGCGCGCCAGCCCTCTGCAGCGCACCCAGGCCACGGCTTCGGCGCTGCTCGATGGCCTGTTCCCTGGTTGTGGGTTGCAACCGAGCGTGGTGCACGGCGACCAGGATGCGCTGTTCCAGGCCGACAAAATGCCCTTCGCCCGTCTGGACCTTCAGCGCGCCGAAGACAGCGTGCTGGCGCGCATGGGCGGCAGCGTGGCCGGCGCTCAAGCCCGCTACCACGATGCACAGCAGCAATTGCGCAAGGTGATCTGCACCGCCTCCAACCCGTGCGCCTACGTCGACGAGCCCTGGCAATTGATCCAGGACGAAGACGGTCGCCTGGCGATCAAGGGCTTGAACACCCAGGCCAACCTCGGCGAGACCTTCCGCCTGGAGTACAGCGAAGGCTTGCCGCTGGACCAGGTCGCCTTCGGCGCCGCGCGCAGTGCGCAGCAAGTCTCCCAACTGACCACGCTGACCAAGGCCAAGTACGACTTCATCAACGACAACCTCTACATCGCCAGCCGTGGCGGTTCGCAGCTGATGAACCAGATTTCCCTGGCGCTCAAACAAGGCACGCCCCAGGCCATTGATGACCCGCTGGGCATGCCGCCTGACGCGCGCTTCACCTTGCTGGTGGCGCATGACACCAACATTTCCTACCTGCGCACGCTGCTGGGTTTTCGCTGGACCCTGGGTGATTACCTGGAGGGCAATATCCCGCCGGTGGGCAGCCTGCAATTGGAGCGCTACAAGCAGGTCGCAACCGGCCGCTACTTCCTGCGCGTGGCGTTCGAGGCGCAGTCCCTGGAGCAGATTCGCCAGTTGACGCCGCTGACCACGGCCCAACCGCCGCTGCACGCCGATATGGCCGGGGCTGAGGGCTGCGTCCACACCTCAGTGGGTGTGCTGTGCCCCTTGGCCAGTGCTTTGCAACGGCTGGACCGAAACATCGATCGCAGCGCGCTGACGCCGTACCACTATCCATAACGGCGCCAGCCTCCTATCCTCGGCGAAACTTTTCGAGGAATGGCACATGGCAGGAAGCAGCTTACTGGTACTGATCGACGACATCGCGGCCGTCCTGGATGACGTCGCGCTGATGACCAAGGTGGCCGCCAAGAAGACCGCCGGCGTGCTCGGCGATGACTTGGCCCTCAACGCCCAGCAGGTTTCCGGTGTGCGCGCCGAGCGGGAGATCCCGGTGGTGTGGGCGGTCGCCAAGGGCTCGTTTCTCAACAAGCTGATCCTGGTGCCGGCGGCCTTGCTGATCAGCGCGTTTGCGCCGTGGGCGGTCACCCCGTTGCTGATGCTGGGCGGTGCCTACCTGTGTTTCGAAGGTTTCGAAAAACTCGCCCACAAGTATTTGCACAGCAAGGCTGACGATCAGGCTGAACATGCGCAGTTGACCGAAGCGGTGGCCGACCCGGCGACAGACCTGGTGGCCTTCGAAAAGGACAAGATCAAAGGCGCGGTCCGTACCGATTTCATCCTCTCGGCCGAGATCATCGCGATCACTCTGGGCACCGTGGCGGATGCACCCTTGATGCAGCAGGTGATTGTGCTGTCGGGTATTGCGATTGTGATGACCATCGGTGTCTATGGCCTGGTGGCCGGCATCGTCAAACTGGATGACCTGGGCCTGTGGCTGACGCAGAAGCCCGGCCAGGCGGCGCGCAGCATCGGCGGCGCGATTTTGCGCGCGGCGCCGTACATGATGAAGAGCCTGTCGGTGATCGGCACGGCGGCGATGTTTCTGGTCGGCGGCGGCATTCTGACCCACGGCGTGCCGGTGGTGCATCACTGGATCGAAAGCGTCAGCCAGAGTGTGGGTGGGCTGGCGTGGTTGATGCCAACGCTGCTGAACGCGGTGGCGGGGATAATTGCCGGCGCTGTTGTGCTGGCGGTGGTCAGCTTGGTCGGCAAAGGTTGGAAAGCGCTCAGGGCATAAACCGGCACCCATAAAAAAGGCCATTCGATTGAATGGCCTTTTTTTCGCCTTTTAATTACTCGGCGATCTGCAACTTGCGCGATTCGGTGTAGATATAGCGCACCTTTTCATACTCGAACGGCGAGTTCATCTGGCCGTAGCGGAAGCTGGTCTGGTAGCGCTTGTCCACCGCGCGCAGGGCCCAGACTTCCGGGTGGTTGGAGCTGACTTCGGACACGTTGAGGAAGTTGATCTGCGACTCGGCGGTGTAGTCCACCAGCAAGCCGCCGGTGTCGCGCACGTTCGACGGGCCAAAGATCGGCAGCACCAGGTAGGCGCCGCCCGGCACGCCGTAGAAGCCCAGGGTCTGGCCGAAGTCTTCGCTCTGGCGCGGCAGGCCCATGGCGGTGGCCGGGTCCCACAGGCCGGCGATGCCGATGGTGGTGTTGACCAGCAAGCGTCCGGTGGTCTCCAGGGAACGATGGCCCTTGAGTTGCAGCAGGCTGTTCAACAGGTTGGGCACGTCGCCCAGGTTGTTGAAGAAGTTGCTCACGCCGGTGCGCAGGAAGCTCGGTGTGACGTAGCGGTAACCGTCCACCACGGGCAGGAACACCCATTGGTCGAAGCGATAGTTGAAGTGGTACACGCGGCGGTTCCACGACTCCAGTGGGTCGTAGACGTTGAGCGCGGTCAGCGATGAGCGCTCGAATTCACGCTGGTCCAGGCCTGCGTTGAATTTGAGTTTGGTCAACGGCTCCTTGAAACCGTCGGCATCGACCTTGACCGGTTCATGGGCCTTGCTGTTGTCGGCATTGGCCACGCCAGCGCACATCAGTGCGGCAAGCAGCAGAAGATATTTAGCCACGGAAGAACTCCAGCATGGCGTCGGCGTTGACGCGGTAATTGAGGTTGCCGCAGTGGCCGCCCAGCGGGTAGACGGTCAAGCGATCGCCGAAGGTTTTACGCAGGAAACCCAGGTCGCCCGGGCCCAGGATCACGTCGTCGGCGTTATGCATCACGGCGATCTTCGGGCTGGCGTGCAGGTAATCCTTGAGTGCATACAGGCTTACCTGGTCCACCAGTTGCAGCAGGCTGCCACCGTCGGAACGGGCGCGCCACATCGGGATCACCTGTTCGGTGAGGTAGCAGTCGAAGTCACATTGCAGGGCACGCTTGAGGAACGGCGTGAGGCTGGTGCCTTCGGTGATCGGGTATTTGGGCGGAATGATCAGGCCACGGCGGTTGATCAGGTCCGAGGTAAAGGCGATGTCGGCGGCGGAGAAGCGGAACGAGGTGCCGATCAGCATGGCCATCTGTTCGTTGGTCAGGTGCTGTTTGGATTGCTGGAAGTCGTAGAGCAGGGCGTCATTGAGGTCAATGTAGCCCTTTTGCTGGAAATAGCGGGTCAGCTTGCTCAACACCAGCTCATAAAAGGTGGTAGTGTTGTTGATGCCCTTGACCTCGGTCTGTACCAGCTTGTCGAGGTTGGTGATCGAGGTGTAGAGGTTGACCGGCGGGTTGAGCAGCAGCACTTTCTTGAAGTTGAAGCTGCGACGGGTTTCGTCGAGCTTGCTGACAAACGCCGCATCCAGGGCGCCCAGGCTGTAGCCGGTGAGGTAGAAGTCAGTCACCGGCAGCGAGGCGTTCTGCGCGCGTACGGCCTGCATCACGCGGTACATGTCTTCGGCGTCTTCCTGGGTGATACCCGGGGTGGCGAAGCGCGAAGCGGCGCTGATGAAGTCGAAGCTGGTCGGTGATGACAACTGCACCACGTGGTAGCCGGCCTGGTAATACAGCTTCTTCAGGTATTCATTGATGCTGCTGTCAAACCGCGCACCGGTGCCGGCGATCAGGAAGATCAGCGGCGCGGCGCGGTCCTGCTTGGCGATGCGGTAGGTGAGTTTCTTCACCGCCCAGAAGTTGTCCGGCAGGCTGAACTCGCGCTCGGGGCGCATGTTCAAGGTGTAGTCGGACTGATTGATCTCGTCATCCGTCGGCAAGCTTGGCCGCAGATCGGGTGGAGTGGTGGCGATGGTCGCTTCGAACGGGTTGGTCAAAGGGTAGCCATAGCTGGCCTGGTCGATATCGACGGCCAGTGCTGACGCACTCAAAAAAAGGCTGCCCAGCAAGGCAGCACAGCGCAAGGAACGGAGCATGACTTAATCCCTAAGAGGAAAGGTGCTGAATGAAATTCGCAGGCTATGACCACCGCGTTGCCACCGAAGTGCCAGCCCTCGGCACGAAAAGTCGGAAAAAAACGTCGGAATCAGAGTAATAGCTGCCAGACGATACACTTTGCCACGCATTGATGAACAGATATCTGCGCAGACACCTTGCTAACGGCCGCTGTGGGATTAAGCTGAGCGCCGTTTTTGCCTATCGGAGTGCCCCATGTCCCGTCGCTTGCCGTTGATCCTGCTGCTTATCGCCCTGCCATTATGGCTGGCGGCCAGTTACGCCGCACGTTATGGCTTTATGGAGGATGGTCAGTGGGTCGGCATCTGTGCGGATGAGGCCAGCCGCTGGGAATGCCAGGTGCGTTCGAACCTGGGGCTGATGATTCATTTCAAGGTATTGGGTTGGGCGGCGTTGATCACGTCGGTGCTGGCGTTTTTCGTGCCGGGCCGAGCAGGATGGAGCCTGGCGGTGCTGGGGCTGGTGTTCGGGCTGCCCGCGTTGGCGCTGTACAACACCACGTTTGCGGTGTTTGCGGTGGTGATTGCGGGGTTGCGGTTGGTCAGGAAGTCGCGCGTCGCCTGATAGGGCCAATCGGGGGCAAGCCCCCTCCCACACTTGATTGGGTTCACACCTTTTTATTTGTGAATACGGTCAAATGTGGGAGGGGGCTTGCCCCCGATGGCGGTGTCAGGGCTTGCGCACCCGCAAGCACCGCCACAAAGCTGCAACCATCATCACACTCACCAGCGCCCAACCCCACGCCTGCTGGTTCAACAGACCTTCCCGAAACAGCTGCGGCGCAATACCGGCACCGATAATGAACGCCAGCAACGCAATCTCCCGACGCGGCCCGCTCACCGGGCGTACCAGGTACACCAGGGCCGGCAGCACCAGTGCCGCGCTTGGGAAGCTGCGATAGCGCGGGTCGAACACCAGCGCCAGCATCATCACCGCGCCGGCAAACCCGGCAATCGCCACCAGCCAGCCTGCACGTTGCTGCAGCCAGTTGAAGGCCCGTTCACGCCAGCCGTCTCTCGCACCAAGCGCCAAGGCGGCGTGCGCCAGTACCAGCAGGTTCAGCACCACCAGCAAGCCTGCCCACACCCACTCATCATTGAAGCGTGCGGTGACGCGGGTGAGTTCAGCCCAGGTACCGATGGAGCACGCGGCGACCACGCCCAGCAGCGGCAGCGCCATTGCGTTGCGTGTACTGCGTACGCGGCCACCCAGCGCCAACGTCGCCAACACGATGATGCCGCCCACGCCCAGCCACAGCGGCCAGTACGGCACATTGCTCACCGGCCCGGCGAGGATGCCCTTGTCCTGGCGGTCGGCATCGAACAGGCCCCAGTAACCGCCCACGGCGCCTTCACTGGCGCGTTTCCAGGGCTGGTCAAAGGCCTCGATCAGGTTGTAGCGCCAGCCGTTGGCTTCGGCCATCGCCACGAAACCACGCATGAACTTGGCTTCGTTGACCCGGCTCGGCACGGCGGTTTCGCGTTGACGACCTTCACTGGGCCAGCCGGTTTCGCCGATCAGTATGTCCTTGGGCGCGAACCTGTTGCCGAACGTCTGGCGTACATCGCCGACGTGCTTGAGCGCCTGGTCGATGCCCGACGGTTCATCTTCCCAGTACGGCAGCAGGTGAATGGTCAGGAAGTCCACCGCCGGGGCAATTTCCGGGTGTTGCAGCCAGAACTCCCACACATCGGCGTAGGTGACCGGCTGCTGGATCTGGCTTTTGACCGTCTGGATCAGTGTCACCAGTTGTTTGGCGGTGACTTCCTTGCGCAGCAGCGCTTCGTTGCCGACGATCACCGAGGTCACCACGTCCGGGTTGGCATTGGCCGCCGTGATCAGCTCGTTGATTTCCTTTTGGGTCGCCACCGGGTCGCTGCTGACCCAGGCGCCGGCCATTACCTTCAAGCCATGCTTGCGCGCCATGTCCGGCAGGGCTTCCAGGCCGGTCATGGAGTAGGTGCGAATGCATTCGAAGCGCGTGGCCAGCAGGGCCAGGTCGGCGTCCATGCGCTCGGGGCGCAGCGTGAACGGCTGGTCGAACGGCGACTGGTCCTTGTCGAAGGGTGTATAGGACGCACATTGCAGCTTGTGGCTGGCGCTCGCCACATCCGGCAGCACCACTGGCCGGCCGAGGCCATACCAGTAGCCGACGAGGGCGAGCAGGCCGAGGATCAGGGCGAAAAAATAGGGCAGGGCAGGGAAGCGGGCAGTCGCGGGCATGGTCGGCTTATCTGGGGGAGCAAAGGCGCGCATCTTACCCGTAATTGCCGCGTTCCAGTGGGGCTGCATGATTTTGACATGCAAAGTTCGGGCGGGATTTTGCTGACATGTCCTGCAAAAGGGCTTGCTGGCGATGTGATGTCGTTTCTTGCTCAACCAAGGTCGCTGGCAGAGCAGGGTAAAGGCCTACGCAGGTTGATGATAAAACGGTCAGCACTCCACTGATGCCGCAGCAACCGGATCGATGCGCGTGAAGGGGGCGCGGTGCACCGTATAACAACAGGTTGACGTCGCTCGGCATCCGTCGGGCGCAGCACTTTCGGGGAAGTATTATGAAGATGCGACGACTCTTGGGCGCAGCTGCCACGCTGGTAGTTGCGATGGGCTCCACACTGGCCAGTGCCGACAGCAAAACCCTGAGCATCGGCTACGTCGATGGCTGGTCGGACAGTGTTGCCACCACCCATGTGGCGGCAGAAGTGATCAAGCAAAAGCTCGGCTATGACGTGAAACTGCAAGCGGTCGCCACCGGGATCATGTGGCAGGGCGTCGCCACCGGCAAGCTCGACGCCATGCTGTCCGCCTGGCTGCCGGTGACCCACGGTGAATACTGGACCAAGAACAAGGACAAGGTGGTCGACTACGGCCCCAACTTCAAGGACGCGAAAATTGGCTTGATCGTGCCGGAATACGTCAAGGCCAAGTCCATCGAAGACCTCAAGACCGACACCACCTTCAAAAACAAGATCGTCGGCATCGACGCCGGTTCAGGCGTGATGCTCAAGACCGACGAAGCCATCAAGCAATACGGCCTGGACTACAAGCTGCAAGCCAGCTCCGGCGCCGCGATGATCGCCGAACTGACCCGTGCCGAAGACAAGCAGGAATCCATCGCCGTCACCGGTTGGGTGCCGCACTGGATGTTCGCCAAGTGGAAACTGCGTTTCCTGGACGACCCAAAAGGGATTTATGGTGCTGCTGAAACCGTCAACAGCATCGGCAGCAAGGGCCTGGAGAAGAAAGCGCCGGAAGTCGCGGCCTTCCTGAAGAAATTCCAGTGGGCCTCCAAGGATGAAATCGGTGAAGTCATGCTCGCTATCCAAGAGGGCGCCAAGCCTGATGCGGCGGCCAAGGACTGGGTCGCCAAGCACCCTGAGCGTGTGGCCGAGTGGGTCGCTAAGTAACTCTCCCTGTTCATGCAATCCCTTGTGGGAGGGGGCTTGCTCCCGATAGCGGCGTGTCAGCCAGCCAGTTTTCAACTGACACACCGCCATCGGGAGCAAGCCCCCTCCCACATTAGTTTTGCACCGCCTCAAATTTTTCTGTGCTCCAGCAATCCCTCGCTACACTCGATCTACTACTAAGGTCGTCTGGAACCCTTTCCACAGCCGCATACAGTGGATACGTTCCAATAATAAAAAAGCTGTGCTGCGAGGATAAAAACAATGAACGACAGCATTTACCTCTCGATTCAAAACAGCCCGCGTTTCAAGGAGCTGGTAAGAAAAAGGGAAAGGTTCGCCTGGATTCTCTCGGCGATCATGCTAGGGCTTTACTCCGCTTTCATCCTGTTGATCGCCTACGGGCCACAAGTGCTGGGGGCCAAGCTCAGCCCTGGTTCTTCGATCACCTGGGGCATTCCCCTGGGCGTCGGACTGATTGTGTCCGCCTTCATCCTGACGGGCATCTACGTGCGCCGCGCCAATGGCGAATTTGACGACCTGAACAATGCGATTCTCAAGGAGGCTGCGCAATGATCCGGCGTCTACTGGCTCTATTTGGCGCCTCGCTGTTCGCTCCGGCCCTTTGGGCGGCCGACGCGTTGACCGGCGAAGTGCACAAGCAACCCCTGAACGTATCGGCCATCGTGATGTTTGTCGCGTTCGTTGGCGCCACCCTGTGCATCACCTACTGGGCGTCCAAACGCAACAAGTCGGCGGCCGACTATTATGCGGCCGGCGGCAAGATCACCGGGTTCCAGAACGGCCTGGCGATTGCCGGTGACTACATGTCGGCGGCGTCCTTCCTGGGGATTTCCGCGCTGGTGTTCACTTCCGGTTACGACGGCCTGATCTACTCGATCGGCTTCCTGGTGGGCTGGCCGATCATTCTGTTTCTGATCGCCGAGCGCCTGCGTAATCTGGGCAAGTACACCTTTGCCGACGTGGCGTCCTACCGCCTCGGGCAAACCCAGATCCGCAGCCTGTCGGCCTGCGGCTCGCTGGTGGTGGTGGCGTTCTACCTGATCGCGCAGATGGTGGGCGCGGGCAAGCTGATCCAGCTGCTGTTCGGCCTCGACTACCACGTTGCGGTGATCCTGGTGGGTATCCTGATGTGCATGTACGTGCTGTTCGGCGGCATGCTGGCGACCACTTGGGTGCAGATCATCAAGGCAGTGCTGCTGCTGTCCGGTGCCTCGTTCATGGCGCTGATGGTCATGAAACACGTCAACTTCGACTTCAACACGCTGTTTTCCGAGGCGATCAAGGTTCACCCCAAAGGTGAAGCGATCATGAGCCCGGGCGGCCTGGTGAAAGACCCGATCTCGGCCTTCTCCCTGGGCCTGGCGCTGATGTTCGGTACCGCTGGCCTGCCACACATCCTGATGCGCTTCTTCACCGTGAGCGACGCCAAGGAAGCGCGCAAGAGCGTGCTGTACGCCACCGGCTTTATCGGCTACTTCTATATCCTGACGTTCATCATCGGCTTTGGCGCGATCCTGCTGGTCAGCACCAATCCGGCGTTCAAGGATGCCGCAGGCGCCTTGCTCGGCGGCAACAACATGGCGGCGGTGCACCTGGCCAACGCGGTGGGCGGCAGTATCTTCCTGGGCTTCATTTCGGCCGTGGCCTTCGCCACCATCCTCGCGGTGGTAGCCGGCTTGACCCTGGCCGGTGCGTCGGCGGTGTCCCATGACCTGTACGCCAGCGTGATCAAGAAGGGCAAGGCCAACGAAAAAGATGAGATTCGCGTGTCGAAGATCACTACGGTGGCCTTGGGTGTGTTGGCAATCGGCCTGGGTATCCTGTTCGAAAGCCAGAACATCGCGTTCATGGTTGGCCTGGCGTTCTCGATTGCCGCCAGCTGCAACTTCCCGGTGCTGCTGCTTTCCATGTACTGGAAAAACCTCACCACCCGCGGCGCCATGATTGGCGGCTGGCTGGGCTTGATCAGTGCCGTTGGTCTGATGATCCTCGGCCCGACCATCTGGGTGTCGATCCTGCACCATGAGAAAGCGATCTTCCCGTATGAATACCCGGCGCTGTTCTCGATGATCATCGCGTTCGTGGGTATCTGGTTCTTCTCCATCACCGACAAGTCGGCGGCGGCGGAGAAAGAGCGTGCGCTGTACTTCCCGCAGTTTGTGCGTTCGCAGACTGGCCTGGGGGCGAGTGGGGCAGTTAATCACTAAGGTTGTAGCTGGATAAGAATGCCCCGGTCGAAAGGCCGGGGTATTTTTTTTGCCTGCAGATTTGTGGTGCCTGGTCTGGCCTCATCGGGGGCAAGCCCCCTCCCACATTTGACTGTATTCACACGTTCAGATGTGTGAACCCAATCCAGTGTGGGAGGGGGCTTGCCCCCGATGAGGCCAGCTCAGGCGACACAAATAAAAACGGCCTCCACTAGGGGAGGCCGTTCTCAGTACAGCTTGCAGCTAAATGCTTACTTGCGATCTTCGAGCTTGGTAATGTCACGCGACTCGTAGCCGGTGTACAGCTGGCGCGGGCGGCCAATCTTGTACGGGCTGGAGAGCATTTCCTTCCAGTGGGAGATCCAGCCCACGGTCCGCGCCAGGGCGAAGATCACGGTGAACATGCTGGTTGGAATGCCGATCGCCTTGAGGATGATCCCCGAGTAGAAGTCGACGTTCGGGTACAGCGAGCGTTCGATGAAGTACGGGTCGGTCAAGGCGATCTCTTCCAGGCGCATGGCCAGTTCGAGTTGCGGATCGTTCTTGATGCCCAGCTCCTTCAACACTTCGTCGCAGGTCTGCTTCATCACGGTGGCGCGCGGGTCGCGGTTCTTGTAGACCCGGTGACCGAAGCCCATCAACTTGAACGGATCGTTCTTGTCCTTGGCCTTGGCGATGAACTTGTCGATGTTCGACACATCGCCGATTTCATCGAGCATGGTCAACACGGCTTCGTTCGCACCGCCGTGGGCAGGGCCCCAGAGCGCGGCGATACCTGCGGCAATACAGGCGAACGGGTTGGCACCCGAAGAACCTGCCAGACGCACGGTAGAGGTGGAGGCGTTCTGTTCGTGGTCGGCGTGGAGGATGAAGATCCGGTCCATGGCCTTGGCAAGCACAGGGCTGATCGGTTTGATCTCGCACGGCGTGTTGAACATCATGTGCAGGAAGTTTTCCGCGTACGTCAGGTCGTTGCGCGGGTACATCATGGGTTGACCCATGGAGTACTTGTAAACCATTGCGGCCAGGGTCGGCATCTTGGCAACCAGGCGGATCGCGGAAATTTCGCGATGCTGCGGGTTATTGATGTCCAGGGAGTCGTGATAGAAGGCCGACAGGGCGCCGACCACACCGCACATGACGGCCATCGGGTGGGCGTCGCGACGGAAGCCGTTGAAGAAGGTCTTCAACTGCTCGTGAACCATGGTGTGGTTCTTTACGGTGCTGACGAACTGGGCTTTCTGCTCGGCTGTTGGCAGTTCGCCATTTAGCAGCAGGTAGCAGGTTTCCAGGTAGTCCGACTGCTCGGCCAGTTGCTCGATCGGGTAGCCGCGGTGAAGCAGAATGCCATTATCGCCATCGATATAGGTGATCTTCGACTCGCAAGAGGCGGTCGACATGAAGCCTGGGTCGAATGTGAAACGGCCCGTGGCCGTCAGGCCCCGTACGTCGATAACATCGGGACCAACGGTGCCGGTTAAAATGGGCAGCTCGACGGGGGCTGCGCCCTCGATGATCAACTGCGCTTTTTTGTCAGCCATGTGGCCTCCTATTTATGCTTCAAATCATCAGACAGACCCCCCACGCAGGGCCCGCACCACTATAGTGAGATAAATTCAGATGTCAATTTGCCTAAAGTCTTGCTCCAGAAGGCTTTAACCGTACTTTTTCGTCGAAATTGACTGCCATTTACGCCTTTTATCCCGTCAGCGCAATCCGCTATTAGGGTGAGGTGTGCGCGTTGTCATTAGTAACCTAACTGTCTATACTCGGCCACCGACCGCCAAGG
Organism: Pseudomonas sp. MUP55; assembly: GCF_034043515.1. NCBI lineage: Bacteria > Pseudomonadati > Pseudomonadota > Gammaproteobacteria > Pseudomonadales > Pseudomonadaceae > Pseudomonas > Pseudomonas sp. MUP55. Next base: position 1,932,004 of record NZ_CP138214.1, read on the forward strand.
GCTTTTGGGCTTGCTTTCATTGGGGGTCGCACTCCCTGGGTGGTGCTTACCTGACCAGTCGCACTCCCCAACAACTTTGCCCTGATTGTTAGGGGCTCTTCAGTGTGAAAAAAAGCCGTGAATAGCCAACGACCTGTAAACCTAGACCTAAGGACCATCAAACTCCCCATCACCGGCGTTACGTCGTTCCTGCACCGTGTTTCCGGCATCATCCTGTTCCTGGGCCTGGGCATCATGCTTTATGCATTGAGCAAATCCCTGGGTTCCGCGGAAGGTTACGCCGAGGTGAAGGCAACCTTGACCAGTCCGCTGGCCAAGTTCGTAGCATGGGGCCTCCTGTCCGCTCTGCTGTATCACCTGGTAGCCGGTGTGCGCCATTTGATCATGGATGCGGGTATCGGTGAGACGCTGGAAGGCGGCCGCCTGGGCTCGAAAATCATCATCGCCATTTCCGTGGTGCTGATCGTTCTGGCAGGAGTTTGGATATGGTAACCAGCGTAACGAATCTGTCGCGTTCGGGCCTCTATGACTGGATGGCACAGCGTGTGTCTGCGGTCGTTCTCGCGGCTTATTTCATTTTTCTGATCGGATACCTCGTCGCAAATCCGGGCATCGGCTATGAGCAATGGCACGGCCTGTTCGCCCACAATGCGATGCGAATCTTCAGTCTGCTGGCCCTTGTGGCCCTGGGCGCTCACGCCTGGGTCGGCATGTGGACCATCGCGACCGACTACCTGACGCCAATGGCGCTGGGCAAGTCCGCGACCGCAGTACGTTTCCTCTTCCAGGCAGTATGCGGCATCGCGATGTTCGCTTACTTCGTCTGGGGTGTGCAGATTCTTTGGGGTATCTGATTCATGGCTAACATTCCTACTATTTCATTCGACGCCATCATTATTGGTGGCGGCGGTGCCGGCATGCGCGCTGCGCTGCAGCTGGCCCAGGGTGGCCACAAGACCGCCGTGATCACCAAGGTGTTCCCGACGCGTTCGCACACCGTATCGGCCCAGGGTGGCATTACCTGCGCGATCGCTTCCGCCGACCCGAACGATGACTGGCGCTGGCACATGTACGATACCGTCAAGGGTTCCGACTACATCGGTGACCAGGACGCTATCGAATACATGTGTCAGGAAGGCCCGGCCGCGGTGTTCGAGCTGGACCACATGGGTCTGCCGTTCTCCCGTACCGAGCAAGGTCGTATCTACCAGCGTCCATTCGGCGGCCAGTCGAAGGATTACGGTAAAGGTGGCCAGGCTGCCCGTACCTGTGCTGCGTCCGACCGTACCGGTCACGCACTGCTGCACACCCTTTATCAGGGCAACCTGAAAGCCGGTACCACGTTCCTGAACGAGTACTACGCTGTCGATCTGGTGAAGAACGGCAAGGGCGAGTTCGTCGGTGTGATCGCCATCTGCATCGAAACCGGTGAAACCACCTACATCCGCGCCAAGGCGACCGTGCTGGCGACCGGCGGTGCAGGCCGTATCTACGCCTCGACCACCAACGCCCTGATCAACACCGGTGACGGCGTCGGCATGGCACTGCGCGCCGGCGTGCCGGTGCAAGACATCGAAATGTGGCAGTTCCACCCGACCGGCATCGCCGGCGCCGGTGTACTGGTGACCGAAGGTTGCCGTGGTGAAGGTGGCTACCTGATCAACAAGCACGGCGAGCGTTTCATGGAGCGTTATGCGCCGAACGCCAAAGACCTTGCTGGTCGTGACGTCGTGGCTCGTTCGATGGTTAAAGAGATCATCGCCGGCAACGGCTGTGGCCCGAACGGCGACCACGTACTGCTCAAGCTCGACCACCTGGGCGAAGAAGTGCTGCACAGCCGTCTGCCAGGCATCTGCGAGCTGTCCAAGACCTTCGCTCACGTTGACCCGGTGGTTGCGCCGGTTCCAGTGGTTCCGACTTGCCACTATATGATGGGCGGCGTGCCGACCAACATTCATGGCCAGGCGATCACGCAGAATGCCGACGGCCAGGACGAGATCATTCATGGTCTGTTCGCGGTAGGCGAAGTCGCCTGCGTATCGGTTCACGGCGCCAACCGCCTGGGCGGCAACTCGCTGCTCGACCTGGTGGTATTCGGCCGCGCCGCCGGCCTGCACCTGGAAAAGGCCCTGACCGACGGCATCGAATACGATGACGCCACCGACGCCAACATCGAAGCCGCCCTGGCGCGTCTGAACGCTCTGAACGAGCGTACGGATGGCGAAGACGTGGCAACCTTGCGTCGCGAGCTGCAAAGCTGCATGCAGAACTACTTCGGTGTGTTCCGTACCGGCGAATACATGCAGAAGGGTATTGCCCAGTTGGCTGACCTGCGCAAGCGCATCGCCAACGTCAAGATCAACGATAAGAGCCAGGCGTTCAACACCGCTCGTATCGAAGCCCTTGAGCTGCAAAACCTGCTGGAAGTGGCTGAAGCGACTGCGATCGCCGCCGAGGTTCGTAAAGAATCCCGTGGTGCTCACGCTCGTGAAGACTTTGAAGACCGCGACGACGAGAACTGGTTGTGCCACACCCTGTACTTCCCGGGTGACAAGCGCGTAACCAAGCGTGCCGTGAACTTCTCGCCGAAGACGGTGCCGACGTTTGAACCGAAGATTCGGACTTACTAAGGGTGGCTGCCATGTTGAAAGTCAGTGTTTATCGCTACAACCCTGATCAGGACGCTGCGCCGTTCATGCAGGAGTTCCAGGTCGATACCGGTGGTAAAGACCTGATGGTGCTGGATGTACTGGCACTGATCAAAGAGCAGGACGAGGGTTTCTCCTATCGTCGCTCTTGCCGTGAAGGTGTGTGCGGTTCCGACGGCATGAACATCAACGGCAAAAACGGCCTGGCGTGCATCACGCCGCTGTCGGCCGTGGTCAAAGGCAACAAGCTGATCGTTCGTCCACTGCCAGGTTTGCCGGTTATCCGTGACCTGGTTGTGGATATGAGCATCTTCTACAAGCAATACGAGAAAGTTAAGCCGTTCCTGCAGAACGACACGCCGGCTCCGGCCATTGAGCGTCTGCAGTCCCCGGAAGAGCGTGAAAAGCTCGACGGTCTGTACGAGTGCATCCTGTGCGCTTGCTGCTCGACTTCGTGCCCGTCCTTCTGGTGGAACCCGGACAAGTTCCTGGGTCCAGCTGCGCTGCTGCAAGCCTACCGCTTCCTGGCAGACAGCCGTGACACCAAGACGTCCGAGCGTCTGGCTTCACTGGATGACCCGTTCAGCGTATTCCGCTGCCGCGGGATCATGAACTGCGTCAACGTATGTCCCAAAGGCCTGAACCCGACTAAGGCCATTGGTCACATCCGTAACATGCTGCTGCAAAGCGGCGTGTAACTGACGTAAAAGCAGGACCGTTGTGCCCGTAAATGCTGCGGCGCAGGCTTCAACCGGCGCCGTAGTTTTAACTTGAGTCGCGACTTACAAAGCCGCAGCTCTTATTTTGAAGAAATGAGACAAGCAGGGGCATTCGGGTTGGTACCCGAACTATCAGCGTGATCCTAAGTGGCTTGTTTTGGTCGCTGCACTTGGCCTTTTGCAAGCAAACTCGGTGTTTTCGCCGGTGGTGTCCCCAAATCGAGGGTGACCAAGCATGCAAGAAAGCGTGATGCAGCGCATGTGGAACAGCGGCTATCTTTCAGGTGGTAACGCTGCCTATGTGGAAGAGCTTTATGAGCTCTACCTGCACGACCCTAACGCTGTGCCAGAAGAATGGCGCACCAAATTTCAGACGTTGTCTTCAGACGGCAACGCTGCCACCGATGTATCGCACGCTGCGATTCGCGATCATTTCGTGCTGCTGGCAAAGAACCAGCGCCGCGCCCAACCGGTTTCCGCCGGCAGCGTGAGCAGTGAGCACGAGAAGAAGCAAGTTGAAGTGCTGCGACTGATCCAGGCTTACCGGATGCGTGGCCACCAGGCGGCCCAGCTTGACCCGCTGGGGCTCTGGCAGCGTCCTGCACCTGCTGACCTGTCGATCAATCATTACGGCTTGACCAATGCCGATCTTGATACGACCTTCCGTGCCGGCGACCTGTTCATCGGCAAAGAGGAAGCGAGCCTACGCGAAATTCACGAAGCGTTGCAGCAGACATATTGCCGCACCATTGGCGCTGAATTCACGCACATCACCGATTCCGAGCAACGCCAGTGGTTCCAGCATCGCCTGGAAGGCGTGCGTGGCCGTCCGGTATTGTCCGCCGATGTGCGCAGCCACCTGCTCGAGCGCGTGACCGCAGCGGAAGGCCTCGAAAAATACCTGGGTACCAAATACCCGGGCACCAAGCGTTTCGGCCTGGAAGGCGGCGAAAGCCTGATTCCGATGCTCGACGAGCTGATCCAGCGTTCCGGTTCCTACGGCACCAAGGAAGTCGTGATCGGCATGGCTCACCGTGGTCGCCTGAACGTGTTGGTCAACACCTTCGGCAAGAACCCGCGCGAGCTGTTCGACGAGTTCGAAGGCAAGAAGAAGGTCGAGCTGGGTTCCGGTGACGTTAAATACCACCAGGGCTTCTCGTCCAACGTGATGACCACCGGCGGTGAAGTTCACCTGGCCATGGCCTTCAACCCATCCCACCTGGAAATCGTTTCTCCAGTGGTCGAGGGTTCGGTGCGTGCTCGCCAGGACCGTCGTAACGACACTACCGGTGAGAAGGTCCTGCCGATTTCCATCCACGGTGACGCGGCGTTCGCCGGTCAAGGCGTGGTCCTGGAAACGTTCCAGATGTCGCAGACCCGCGGCTTCAAGACCGGCGGTACCGTTCACATCGTCATCAACAACCAGGTTGGCTTCACCATCAGCAACCCGCTGGATGCGCGCTCCACCGAGTACGCCACCGACGTTGCCAAGATGATCCAGGCGCCGATTCTCCACGTGAATGGCGATGACCCGGAAGCCGTACTGTTCGTGACCCAGCTGGCTGTCGACTACCGCATGCAGTTCAAGCGTGACGTGGTGATCGACCTGGTTTGCTACCGCCGTCGCGGTCACAACGAAGCGGACGAGCCAAGCGGCACCCAGCCGTTGATGTACCAGCAGATCACCAAGCAGCGCACCACCCGTGAGCTGTACGCCGAAAGCCTGACCAAGGCCGGCGTGCTGGATGAGGCGCGTGTTCAGGCGAAAATCGATGAATACCGCAACGCACTGGACAACGGTCTGCATGTAGTAAAAAGCCTGGTCAAAGAGCCGAACAAAGAGCTGTTCGTTGACTGGCGTCCCTACCTGGGTCACACCTGGACCGCGCGCCACGACACCAGCTTCGACCTGAAAACCTTGCAGGAATTGTCCGCCAAATTGCTGGAAATCCCTGAAGGCTTTGTGGTTCAGCGCCAGGTTGCGAAGATCTACGAAGACCGTCAGAAGATGCAAGCCGGCGGCCTGCCGATCAACTGGGGTTACGCCGAAACCATGGCGTACGCGACCCTGGCGTTCGAAGGTCACCCGATCCGCATGACCGGCCAGGACATCGGCCGCGGTACGTTCTCGCACCGCCATGCTGTGTTGCACAACCAGAAAGACGCGGGCACCTACATCCCGTTGCAGAACCTGTACGAAGGCCAGCCACGTTTCGACCTGTACGATTCGTTCCTGTCCGAGGAAGCCGTACTGGCGTTCGAATACGGCTATTCCACCACCACGCCTAACGCGCTGGTGATCTGGGAAGCTCAGTTCGGCGACTTCGCCAATGGTGCCCAGGTGGTTATCGACCAGTTCATCACCAGCGGCGAGCACAAGTGGGGCCGTCTGTGCGGTCTGACCATGCTGCTGCCCCACGGTTATGAAGGCCAGGGTCCTGAGCACTCCTCGGCCCGTCTGGAGCGTTACCTGCAGCTGTGCGCCGAGCACAACATCCAGGTGTGCGTGCCGACTACCCCGGCGCAGATCTACCACTTGCTGCGTCGCCAGGTGATCCGCCCGCTGCGCAAGCCGCTGGTCGTGTTGACTCCCAAATCGCTGTTGCGTCACAAACTGGCCGTTTCGACCCTGGAAGATCTGGCCGAAGGTTCGTTCCAGACCGTGATTCCAGAGATCGATACGCTGGACGCCGCCAAGGTCACTCGCCTGATCCTGTGCAGCGGCAAGGTCTATTACGATCTGCTGGAAAAACGTCGTGCCGAAGGCCGCGAAGACATCGCCATCGTGCGTATCGAGCAGCTTTACCCGTTCCCGGAGGAGGACCTCATGGAGATCATCGCGCCTTACACCAACCTCACGAATGTCGTGTGGTGTCAGGAAGAACCGATGAACCAGGGCGCGTGGTACAGCAGCCAGCATCACCTGCGTCGCAGCATCGGCAATCACAACAAGGCCCTGGGCCTGGAGTACGCCGGTCGTGATGCGTCTGCTGCACCTGCTTGTGGTTATGCGTCGATGCACGCCGAGCAGCAGGAAAAACTGCTGCAAGATGCTTTCACTGTTTAACGCCTTCGCGCTGACTGAAACCGAATTTTAAGGACCTACAGATAATGGCTATCGAAATCAAAGCCCCGTCATTCCCGGAATCGGTTGCCGATGGCACCGTTGCCACCTGGCACAAGAAACCAGGCGAGGCCGTCAAGCGTGACGACCTGATCGTCGACATCGAGACCGACAAGGTCGTGCTGGAAGTGTTGGCCGAAGCCGACGGCGTGCTGGGCGCAATCGTTGCAGAAGAGGGCGCTACCGTTCTGTCGAACCAGGTCCTGGGCTCGATCGAAGAGGGCAGCGCTGCTGCTGCTCCTGCTGCCGCCGCGCCGGCTGCCGCCGCCGCGCCTGCCGCAGCCCCTGCTGCGGGTGGCGAAGATCCAATCGCTGCACCGGCTGCGCGTCAGCTGGCTGAAGAGAACGGCATCAACCTGGCTTCCATCAAGGGCACCGGCAAAGACGGCCGTGTCACCAAGGAAGACGTGGTTGCGGCTGTTGAAGCCAAGAAAAACGCTCCGGCTGCCGCACCGGCCAAGCCCGCTGCTCCAGCTGCCGCCGCGCCTGTATTCGCTGCTGGCGATCGCACCGAGAAGCGCGTTCCGATGACCCGTGTACGTGCCACCGTGGCCAAGCGCCTGGTTGAAGCACAGTCGAACATGGCGATGCTGACCACGTTCAACGAAGTCGACATGACCGAAGTCATGGCGCTGCGTTCCAAGTACAAGGACCTGTTCGAGAAGAGCCACAACGGCGTGCGCCTGGGCTTCATGTCGTTCTTCGTGAAAGCGGCCACCGAAGCGCTGAAGCGTTTCCCGGCAGTCAACGCTTCCATCGACGGCGGCGACATCGTTTACCATGGCTACGCAGACATCGGCGTTGCCGTGTCCAGCGACCGTGGCCTGGTGGTTCCGGTTCTGCGTAACGCCGAGCTGATGAGCCTGGCTGAAATCGAAGGCGGCATCGCCGGCTTCGGCAAGAAAGCCCGTGACGGCAAGCTGACCATCGACGAGATGACCGGCGGTACCTTCACCATCACCAACGGTGGTACCTTCGGTTCGATGATGTCGACGCCGATCGTCAACCCGCCGCAAGCTGCGATCCTGGGCATGCACAACATCATCCAGCGTCCGATGGCCATCAACGGCCAGGTCGTGATCCGCCCAATGATGTACCTGGCACTGTCTTACGATCACCGCCTGATCGATGGTAAAGAAGCCGTGACGTTCCTGGTGACCATCAAGAACCTGCTGGAAGATCCGGCTCGTCTGCTTCTGGATATTTGATTGAAGCAGCTTCAAGTTGCGAGCTACAAGCTGCAAGACAGAAGCAGTTTGGCTTGCAGCTTGAGGCTTGGAGCTTGAAGCTTGTAGCTAATAGAGGATCTATTTTCATGACACAGAAATTTGACGTTGTAGTGATCGGTGCAGGCCCTGGCGGCTATGTGGCCGCCATCAAGGCCGCACAGCTGGGCCTTTCGACTGCTTGCATCGAAAAGTACACCGACAAGGAAGGCAAACTGGCGCTGGGCGGTACCTGCCTGAACGTTGGTTGCATTCCTTCCAAGGCGCTGCTGGACAGCTCCTGGAAATTCCACGAAGCCCAGGACGGTTTCGCGATCCACGGCATCAACCATGCTGGCGTGACCATGGACGTGCCAGCGATGGTCAGCCGTAAAGCCAACATCGTCAAAGGCCTGACTTCCGGCGTTGCCACCTTGTTCAAGGCCAACGGCGTTACTTCCCTGCAAGGTCATGGCAAATTGCTGGCCGGCAAGAAAGTTGAAATCACCAAGCCGGACGGCTCGGTAGAAGTCATCGAAGCCGAGAACGTGATCCTGGCCCCAGGCTCGCGTCCAATCGACATTCCGCCTGCTCCAGTTGACCAGAACGTGATCGTTGATTCGACCGGCGCCCTGGAATTCCAGGCCGTACCTAAGCGTCTGGGCGTGATCGGCGCTGGCGTCATCGGCCTGGAGCTGGGTTCGGTATGGTCTCGCCTGGGTGCTGAAGTCACCGTTCTGGAAGCCCTGGACACGTTCCTGCTGGCCGCCGATACCGCGGTGTCCAAGGAAGCACTGAAAACCCTGACCAAGCAGGGCCTGGACATCAAGCTGGGCGCTCGCGTGACCGGCTCGAAGGTCAACGGCGAAGAAGTTGTCGTGACCTACACCGACAAGGAAGGCGAGCAGACGATCACCTTCGACAAGCTGATCGTAGCCGTTGGTCGCCGTCCAGTGACCACTGACCTGCTGGCCTCCGACAGCGGCGTGAGCATCGACGAGCGTGGTTTCATCCACGTTGACGATCACTGCGCCACCACCGTACCGGGCGTTTACGCGATTGGCGACGTGGTTCGTGGCATGATGCTGGCCCACAAGGCTTCCGAAGAAGGCATCATGGTTGTCGAGCGCATCAAGGGTCACAAGACCCAGATGAACTACGACCTGATTCCATCGGTTATCTACACCCACCCGGAAATTGCATGGGTCGGCAAGAACGAACAGCAGTTGAAAGCTGAAGGCGTTGAAGTTAACGTCGGCACCTTCCCGTTTGCCGCTTCCGGCCGTGCCATGGCAGCCAACGACACGGGTGGTTTTGTCAAAGTCATCGCTGATGCCAAGACTGACCGCGTATTGGGCGTCCACGTGATTGGCCCGAGCGCTGCGGAACTGGTTCAGCAAGGCGCTATCGGTATGGAGTTCGGCACCAGTGCCGAAGACCTGGGCATGATGGTCTTCTCCCATCCGACCCTGTCCGAAGCGTTGCACGAAGCAGCGTTGGCAGTGAATGGCGGCGCCATCCACATCGCCAACCGCAAGAAGCGCTAAGCGAGATAATAAGAAACCACGGCGGAGTTGCCCGTCGTGAGCCTTGCGCGCAAGACTCACCGCGGAATATCCGCTGGACGCAGCCTTGCGCAGCTTTACGGGCGATAAGCCCCGCAAGTTGCGCGAGCAGCAGTCACAGGTGGCGCGGCACTCATAATGAGCGCAGCGCCGAATGCGCAGTACCTAACGAAGACGGTAAAAAGCATGAATCTTCACGAGTATCAGGGTAAGCAGCTGTTCGCTGAATACGGCCTGCCAGTTTCCAAGGGCTACGCAGTAGACACCCCGGAAGCAGCAGCAGAAGCTTGCGACAAAATCGGCGGCAGCGAGTGGGTTGTCAAAGCCCAGGTCCACGCCGGTGGTCGCGGTAAAGCGGGCGGCGTTAAGCTGGTTCGCAGCAAAGAAGACGCCAAGGCCTTCGCACAGCAGTGGCTGGGCAAGCGTCTGGTGACTTACCAGACTGATGCCAATGGCCAGCCAGTCACCAAGATCCTGGTTGAATCGTGCACTGATATCGCTAAAGAGCTGTACCTGGGCGCTGTCGTTGACCGTTCGAGCCGTCGCATCGTGTTCATGGCTTCCACCGAAGGTGGCGTGGACATTGAGAAGATCGCTCACGAAACCCCAGAAAAAATTCTGAAGGCCACTATCGATCCACTGGTTGGCGCTCAGCCATTCCAGGGTCGCGAGCTGGCTTTCCAGCTGGGTCTGGAAGGCAAGCAGGTTGCCCAGTTCGCCAAGATCTTCGTAGGTCTGGCCAAACTGTTCCAGGATCACGATCTGGCCCTGCTGGAAGTGAACCCGCTGGTGATCAAGGCTGACGGCGATCTGCACTGCCTCGACGCCAAGATCAACATCGACGCCAACGCCATGTACCGTCAGCCTAAGCTGAAGACTTTCCACGATCCGTCCCAGGACGATCCGCGCGAAGCGCACGCTGCCAAGTTCGAACTGAACTACGTAGCCCTGGAAGGTAACATCGGCTGCATGGTCAACGGTGCCGGCCTGGCCATGGGTACCATGGACATCGTCAACCTGCATGGCGGCAAGCCAGCCAACTTCCTCGACGTAGGTGGTGGCGCTACCAAGGAACGCGTTACCGAAGCGTTCAAGATCATCCTGTCCGACTCCAACGTCGCTGCAGTACTGGTCAACATCTTCGGCGGCATCGTTCGTTGCGACATGATTGCCGAAGGCATCATCGGTGCAGTGAAAGAAGTTGGCGTTAAAATCCCGGTTGTTGTTCGCCTTGAAGGTAACAACGCTGAACTGGGCGCTAAAGTACTGGCAGAAAGCGGTTTGAACATCATCGCGGCTACCAGCCTGACCGACGCTGCTCAACAAGTTGTCAAAGCTGCGGAGGGCAAATAATGAGCGTCCTGATCAATAAAGACACCAAAGTTATCTGCCAGGGTATTACCGGTTCGCAAGGTAGTTTCCACACCCAGCAAGCCATCGAATACGGCACCAAGATGGTTGGCGGCGTAACGCCAGGCAAAGGCGGCACCGAGCACCTGGGCCTGCCAGTGTTCAACACCGTGAAAGATGCTGTAGCTGCCACTGGCGCCACCGCCAGCGTCATCTACGTTCCAGCTCCTTTCTGCAAGGACTCGATCCTGGAAGCGGCATTCGGCGGCATCAAGCTGATCGTGTGCATCACCGAAGGCATTCCTACCCTGGACATGCTGGACGCGAAAGTTAAGTGCGACGAGCTGGGCGTAGTCCTGATCGGCCCTAACTGCCCAGGCGTGATCACTCCAGGCGAATGCAAGATCGGCATCATGCCAGGTCACATTCACTTGCCAGGCAAGGTCGGTATCGTTTCCCGTTCCGGCACCCTGACCTACGAAGCTGTGAAGCAGACCACTGACGCCGGTTTCGGTCAGTCGACTTGCGTCGGCATCGGCGGTGACCCGATCCCGGGCTCCAACTTCATCGACATCCTGAAGCTGTTCCAGGAAGACCCGAAGACCGAAGCGATCGTGATGATCGGTGAGATCGGCGGTTCGGCTGAAGAAGAAGCGGCTGCCTACATCAAGGCACACGTGACCAAGCCGGTTGTTTCCTACATCGCCGGTGTGACTGCCCCTGCGGGCAAGCGCATGGGCCATGCTGGCGCAATCATCTCTGGCGGCAAAGGCACTGCAGACGAGAAATTCGCTGCACTGCAAGACGCAGGCGTTAAAACCGTGCGTTCGCTGGCAGACATCGGCAAGGCCCTGGCCGAGCTGACCGGTTGGGCTGTCAAGTAAGCCTCGCGCTTAACTGACGCTCCTCCACACAAAGGCCACCTTCGGGTGGCCTTTGTGCTTTCTGGAACCTGCGCTAACCAAATGTGGGAGGGGGCTTGCCTCCGATAGCGGTGGTTCAGTTCACAACTAAGTGACTGACACACCGCAATCGGGGGCAAGTCCCCTCTCACATTTATTCGCATTGCCAAATTAAGTATGAAAATGCGACACCAAGATGTCGCTTATCGGACGGTCCGCCCCGCAACAGTGCGTTTGTCAGCCCAATTCTGTAACCTAGCCGCCTCTTTATGCGCCCGCATCCCAAAAGGAAGCGGCGCGCCAGACCGGTCGGTCCCCATAAGGGCCGGCAGCATTTCCCTCATCCATAGGGAAGCCCTCTCTAAATTCCGATTCAGTAGTGTGGTATTTCCTCAAATGAAAGTGTTGAAAAGCCAGGACATCCTGGCGTTGGGCTTTATGACCTTTGCCCTGTTCGTGGGCGCCGGCAACATCATCTTCCCGCCGATCGTTGGCTTGCAGTCCGGGCCTCACGTCTGGATGGCCGCTTTGGGTTTCCTGATTACCGCGGTCGGCCTGCCGGTCGTCACCGTGATCGCGCTGGCCAAGGTCGGCGGCGGTATGGATGCGTTGAGCAGCCCGATCGGCAAGATCGCCGGTGGCTTGCTCGCGGCCGCGGCGTACCTGGCGGTAGGCCCGCTGTTCGCCACGCCGCGTACCGCGACGGTATCGTTCGAAGTGGGCCTGGCGCCGCTGACCGGGGAAAGCCCGCTGGCGCTGTTCCTCTATAGCTCGGTGTATTTCCTGGTGGTGTTTTTCGTGTCCCTGTACCCAGGCCGCCTGCTGGACACCGTGGGGCGTTTCCTTGCGCCGCTGAAGATTATCGCCCTGGCTATCCTCGGCATTGCGGCGTTTGCCTTGCCGGCCGGTGAGGTCGGTGTCGCCATGCCGGAATACGTCGCTGCGCCGTTCTCCCAGGGTTTTATCAATGGCTACCTGACCATGGATACCCTTGGCGCGCTGGTGTTCGGCATTGTGATCGTCAACGCGATTCGCTCCCGTGGCGTTGAATCGCCCAAGCTGATTACCCGCTACGCCATCATTGCCGGACTGATCGCCGGCGTGGGCCTGGCGCTGGTGTATGTCAGCCTGTTCCGCCTGGGTTCGGGCAGCCATGCCGTGGCCGCAGGGGCCAGCAACGGTGCCGCAGTGCTGCACGCCTATGTGCAACACACCTTCGGCTCCCTGGGCAGCGGTTTCCTGGCTGTGCTGATCTCCCTGGCGTGCCTGGTCACTGCCGTGGGCCTGACTTGCGCCTGTGCCGAGTACTTCAGCCGCGTGCTGCCGCTGTCCTACAAGACCCTGGTGGTGATCCTCGCGCTGTTCTCGCTGTTCGTGTCCAACCTGGGGCTGACCAAGCTGATCGCGTTTTCCATCCCGGTGCTCACCGCGATCTATCCGCCCTGCATCGTGTTGGTGGCCCTGAGCTTCTGTAAGGGCTTCTGGCAGGAGCAGGGCCGTATCGTCGGTCCGGTGATGCTGGTTTCGTTTATTTTCGGCTGCATTGATGCACTCAAGGGCGCGGGCCTGGCGGAGTGGATGCCGTCGCAGCTGACGCACCTGCCGCTCAGCGAACAGGGCCTGGCGTGGCTGGTGCCGTCGGTGATGATCCTGGTCGTGGCGGTGGTGATTGATCGCCTGCTGGGCAAGCGCAGCGAGGCCATCGCGTAACCGCGGTTCAGGCATTACTGAAATGCCCCGTATCAATCGATACGGGGCATTTTTTTTGGGCGTCATGCAGTGTCTTTTTGTATGAGCTAGCGTCGAACAGATGACTAATTTCTCAAAATGGAACTGTGAACAAGGGCCCACATGTCGTTTGTCGAAACCAATCAAGTCCACCTGCTTGCCGCCCTGTGGTTCGTCCTGTGTTGGGGCGGCTATACCCGTTACGCCACGTGGAAAGCCCGCGATACGGCCTGCCTGGCCAGCGTGTTGCACCTTTACCGCGAAGACTGGATGCGTCGCATGCTGCTGCGCGATAACCGCATCGCCGACGCCAGCGTGATCGGTAACCTGGAGCGTAACGCCTCGTTCTTCGCCTCCAGCACGTTGATCATCCTTGCCGGCATCCTGACCGTGCTGGGCGCCTCCGAGCGAGCCGTGTCGTTGCTGGCCGATATCCCGATAGTGCAACAGGCCTCCCAGGGCATGTCGGAGATCAAGTTGCTGTGCCTGGCGCTGGTGTTCGTCTACGCCTTCTTCACCTTCAGTTGGTGCATGCGCCAGTACAACTTCGCTGCGGTGCTGGTGGGTTCTGCACCGATGATCGGTGAGCGGCATGTGTCGGAGCAGGAGCGCAATGCATTTGCCTTGCGGGCGGCGCGAGTGATCTCGATGGCGGCCAACCAGTTCAACTTTGGCCTGCGCGCTTATTACTTCGGCATGACCATGCTGGCCTGGTTTGTCAGCCCGTGGTTGTTCATGTTGATGAGCGCCGGGGTGGTACTAGTGCTTTATCGTCGTGAATTTCACTCCGATGTTTTACAGGTGATGGTGTATACCCCGACGGACATGCATGCCCAAGACCCTGCAAAAGACAGCGTATCTTAATGGCTGGGTAAAACAGCAGACAAAGAAAAGCCCGCTCTATAAGCGGGCTATCTTTTGCAGCACTACAGCATTACACCGTGCAATTACTGCTTGGCAGGCTCTGCAGGTGCGGCAGGTGCAGCTTCTTTAGCGGCGGCAGCGTTCGATTCAGCCTGAGCTTTGGCAGCATCGGCGTTTTCTTTCGCAGCGTCGTTCACTTTATCCTGTGCCTTCGCCATGTCTTGCTGAGCTTGCTCAGAATGTGCAGCGGCGTCTTGGGCTTTGTCTTCGGATTTCTTGTCGCAGGCAGCCAGACCGAGTGCAGCGGCCAGCATCATGGAAATAGCTAATGTCTTGCGCATGGTGTTTCTCCTTATTGAAGATATCTACTGGCCTTTCGAACTCAAGGGGCCAGCATTAGTTCCTTCTGTTCCAAAGATATATAGAGTTTTCGCCAGGAACTTTTCAAATTATTACCTATTTGCCCCGTCCACACTAATAAGAATCTAAAAAACAATGACCGAAACCCCCTTGTTAGACCGTGCCACCCGCTTTGTTTCGGCGCTTCGCCACTGCCAGGTACTTGGGGTTACGGTCCATGCTGCAACTCGGGAGGGCATGACGCTGGTACTGCCTTACGGCCCGTCTATCGTTGGTGATCCCTGCACCGGCGTCATCCACGGTGGCGCGCTGACATCTTTGATGGACACCGCTTGCGGCATGGCCACGCTGTGCGTATTGCCTGAGTTCGAGGTCTGTCCGACTCTGGATTTGCGTATCGACTACATGCATCCCGCCGAGCCGCATAAGGCTGTATACGGATTTGCCCAGTGCTACCGGGTGACCAGCGATGTGATCTTCACCCGCGGCTTTGCCTATCAGGATGACCCGCAGCAACCCATCGCCCATGTGGTGGGCACGTTCATGCGCATGGGCAAGCAACTCCATGGCACGCAAGGACTGGGCGACGCGATCAAGGGGGAGCAGGCATGACCCATCGATTCAAGACTCGCCTGGAACAAGCGCTTGAGCGCGGCAATTACGAAGCGCTGCTAGAGCTGATTCCCTACGCAAAGCTGATTGGCGTCGAATGCACGCGCTCAGGCGAAGAACTGTTGTTTCGCCTGCCAGCCAACAAGGACAACATTGGTAACCCTATATTGCCGGCGCTGCACGGCGGGGTGATCGCCGGGTTCATGGAACTGTCAGCAGCGTTGCACTTGCTTGTGTCCACCGGCGCGCCGGGCTTGCCGAAGATCATCGATTTTTCCCTGGATTACCTGCGCGCCGGCCAGTTTCGCGACACCTACGCCACATGCCAGGTATGCCGTCAGGGGCGGCGTGTCGCCAACGTGGCAATCACTGCCTGGCAAACCATTCCTACCGAGCCGATAGCCACCGCTCGCGCACATTTCAAGATCGAGCCATTGCCGCGCCCTTGAAATCCAGCGTGGAGTCCCCAACTTTGATGACAACCCGCCGCTAACCCTTTCGGGCGCGGCCACTGCCATCCAATTGGAGTTTGATGACCATGAGTGTGGAAACTCAAAAGGAAACCCTGGGCTTCCAGACCGAGGTGAAGCAACTGCTGCACCTCATGATCCATTCGCTGTATTCCAACAAGGAAATTTTCCTTCGCGAATTGATCTCGAACGCCTCTGACGCTGTCGACAAATTACGTTTCGAAGCCCTGTCCAAGCCTGAGCTGCTGGAAGGTGGCGCGGAACTGAAAATCCGTGTGAGCTACGACAAAGACGCCAAGACCGTCACCCTCGAAGACAACGGTATCGGCATGAGCCGTGACGATGCGATCACCCACCTGGGGACCATCGCCAAATCCGGCACCGCCGATTTCATGAAGAATTTGTCGGGCGACCAGAAAAAAGATTCTCACCTGATCGGCCAATTCGGCGTGGGCTTCTATTCGGCCTTCATCGTTGCCGACAAGGTTGAAGTGTTCAGCCGTCGTGCCGGCCTCGACGCCAGCGAGGGTGTGCATTGGGCCTCGAAAGGCGAGGGCGAGTTTGAAATCGCCACCATCGACAAGCCTGACCGTGGCACCCGTATCGTGCTGCACCTGAAAGAGGGCGAAGACGAATTCGCCGATGGCTGGCGCCTGCGCAACATTATCAAGAAATACTCTGATCACATCGCCTTGCCGATTGAGCTGCCCAAGGAACAAACGGCTGCTGAAGGCGAAGAAACACCGGCGCTTGAGTGGGAAACCGTCAACCGCGCCAGCGCCCTCTGGACCCGTCCGCGTACCGAGATCAAGGACGAGGAATACCAGGAGTTCTACAAGCACATCGGTCACGATTACGAGAACCCGCTGAGCTGGAGCCACAACAAGGTCGAAGGTAAGCTGGAATACAGCTCGCTGCTGTACGTGCCGGCCCGTGCTCCGTTCGACCTGTACCAGCGCGAAGCGCCGAAAGGCCTGAAGCTTTACGTACAGCGTGTGTTCGTGATGGACCAGGCCGAATCGTTCCTGCCGCTGTACCTGCGCTTCATCAAGGGTGTGGTCGACTCCAACGACCTGTCGCTGAACGTGTCGCGGGAGATCCTGCAAAAAGACCCGATCATCGACTCCATGAAGTCGGCGTTGACCAAGCGCGTACTCGACATGCTGGAAAAACTGGCGAAGAACGAGCCTGAGAAATACAAGGGCTTCTGGAAAAACTTCGGCCAGGTCATCAAGGAAGGTCCGGCGGAAGATTTTGCCAACAAGGAAAAAATCGCAGGCCTGCTGCGTTTTGCCTCGACTCAAGGCGAAGACGGTGAACAGGTTGTGTCGCTGGCCGATTACCTGGCGCGCGCCAAGGAAGGTCAGGACAAGATCTACTACCTCACTGGCGAAACCTACGCTCAGGTCAAAAACAGCCCGCACCTGGAAGTCTTCCGCAAGAAAGGCATCGAAGTGCTGCTGCTGACCGACCGTATCGATGAGTGGCTGATGAGCTACCTCACCGAGTTCGACGGCAAGTCCTTTGTGGACGTGGCGCGAGGCGACCTGGACCTGGGCAACCTGGATTCCGAGGAAGACAAGAAAGCCGCTGAAGAAGTCGCCAAGTCCAAAGAAGGTCTGGTTGAGCGGATCAAGGCGTCTCTGGGCGACGCGGTCAGCGAAGTGCGGGTTTCCCATCGACTGACCGATTCTCCGGCGATCCTAGCCATCGGCGAGCAGGACCTGGGCATGCAGATGCGTCAGATCCTCGAAGCCAGCGGGCAGAAGGTTCCGGATTCCAAGCCGATCTTCGAATTCAACCCGGCTCACCCGCTGATCGAGAAGCTCGACGGTGAGCAGAGCGAAGAGCGGTTTGGCGACCTGTCGCACATCCTCTTTGACCAGGCGGCCCTGGCCGCTGGCGACAGCCTGAAAGACCCGGCCGCCTATGTGCGCCGACTGAACAAGCTGTTGGTTGAACTGTCGGTTTAACACCGTTGTAGAAAAACCCGCTTCGGCGGGTTTTTTCGTTTTAGCGCACCTCAACTGGAGTGAATCATGAGCCAAGTCACAGTACGTTCAGTGGTCTATCAGATTGATGGCCAGTCTTATGAAAGCCGCCTGGCGTTCGATGCCAGCCACAAGGGCCCGCTGCCGGGGCTGCTGATGGCACCGAACTGGATGGGCGTGAGCGCAGGCGCCGAAGAGATCGCCAAGACCGTTGCCGGCAAAGGCTATGTGGTATTGATCGCCGACCTCTACGGGCAAGCCGTGCGTCCTTCGAACGGTGATGAGGCGGGCGCGGCGATGATGCCGTTGAAGAACGACCGTCCATTGCTGAACAAACGCATGCAGGCTGCCTTCGAACAGCTGCAAGGCCAGACGGAGGCGGCGGTCGATACCTCGAAGCTGGCGACCTTCGGCTTCTGCTTTGGGGGCTGCTGCTCGCTGGAATTGGCCCGTACCGGTGCGCCGTTGAAAGCGGCCGTATCGTTCCATGGCACCCTCGACACGCCGAACCCTGCGGATGCGAAGAACATCAAGGGCTCAGTCCTGGTGCTGCATGGCGCCTCGGACCCGCTGGTACCCAAAGAACAACTGCCGGCGTTCGAAGATGAAATGAATGCGGCGGGTGTGGACTGGCAGTTGCTCAGCTACGGCGGCGCGGTGCATTCCTTTACCGACCCTCATGCCAACGTGCCAGGCAAGATGATGTACGACGCCAGGACCGCTGCGCGGGCTTTCCAGTCGATGCATAACTTGCTGGATGAAGTGTTCAAGGGCTGATTTTTTCAGTGCCTGCTCGGACGCCATCGGGGGCAAGCCCCCTCCCACATTTTGAAAGTATTCGCAGTTCAAGTGTGGGAGGGGCTTGCCCCCGATAGCTATTTCACAGGCAACTCAATCCTTTCAGACTCCCCCGGCACCGTTGGCCAATCCCCGGCCGCCCAGCGCTGCCGCGCCTGTTCGATCACCGCCGGATCGCTCGCCACGAAGTTCCAGTTGATCCGCCGTGGCCCATCCAGCGGCGCACCGCCCACGATCACCAGGTGGCAGTCGCTTTCGGCATACAGGGTCATTTCTTGGTCAGTGGGTAAAACCACCAGGCTGTGTACCTCCAGCGGCTCACCGTCCAGTTGCACGTCGCCCTCCAGCACATAAACCGCGCGCTCTTCATGCTCATCGGGGATCAGCAGGGTAGTGGCGGTCTGCATCCGCACTTCGGCATACAGCGTGGGCGACAGCACCGGTACGGGTGACTTGAGACAGAACCCGCTACCGGCGATCAGGCGCA
This sequence comes from Pseudomonas sp. MUP55, assembly GCF_034043515.1. NCBI lineage: Bacteria > Pseudomonadati > Pseudomonadota > Gammaproteobacteria > Pseudomonadales > Pseudomonadaceae > Pseudomonas > Pseudomonas sp. MUP55. The sequence goes on from NZ_CP138214.1 coordinate 1,950,827, forward strand.
CCTGCACGCCCAGGCTATCGCTGGCTGGCAAACTTGCTGCCGGATGATGGCTATAGTGGCCAGGCCCGGTTTCATGGTCCCTGGGCGATGCCAGCCACACTTGCAAGCCATGCAGCCTAAAGCCACTGGCCTTGACCGCCTCGGGAGTGCGCTCGACGTGGGCAATCGCACTGCCGGCGGTCATCCAGCTGACATCGCCGGGCTGCACCACCTGGTCCGAACCCAGGCTGTCCTTGTGCTGCAAGGTGCCTTCGAACAGATAGGTGAGGGTAGACAGCCCGATGTGCGGATGCTGACGGATGTCCATTCCGCTGCCCGGCGCATAACGGGTAGGCAGCATGTGGTCGAAAAACACGAAAGGCCCGACGCTGCGGCATTCACGCGACGGCAGCGGGCGCAGGATGGGCTGGCCTTCCACATCTTCGGGGCGAGGGTGGATCACGGTAAGGGGGGTCATGGTGCATCCCTGTCTGAGCGGGTTCGATGACACTGAGCATAACCCGCTCGACCGGCCGTTGGCGCTATTGGCTGAAGGCGCCTTCCGACAGTGTTGTCTCGATGCTGACTTCGGCGGTGGTCATCAGTTTGTGCACCGGGCACTTGTCGGCGACGCGGTGCAGCTCATCGCGCTGTGCGTCGGTGAGTACGCCCTTGAGGGTCAGCGTGACGTTGAGCGTGTATTTGCCTTTTGTCTCTTCGGCAGCGTCGTGGGTGACTTCTACGGTGACCCCGGTGAGCGGGATGTTCTTTTTCTGCGCATAGAGCCTGACGGTCAAGGCTTTGCAGGAGGCCAGCGCAGCGTCGAAATAGTCGTGGGGAGAGGGCGCTGAATCGTCACCCCCGAGGCTCTTGGGCAGGTCGGTAAACAGCTCATGGTTGTTGATATTGACGCTGTGACGGAAATTCTCGGCATTCAACGTATTGACGGTAACAGGCATGACGAACCTCACAAGGCTGTGGATGACGGTCAGCCACTAATAGAACATGCTGGCACTGGCGGTTCCAGGCTTTTGTCCCTGCTGAACCGCGACGCGTGGTGCAAGGTCTACCCGTATCAGCCCCTACCGAGGTATCCCGCCGTGTTCTGGACCCGCGTGAGTTTTGCCCTGATGCTCGCCGCCAGCAGCCATGCCGTGCAGGCCCGCGATTATGCCTACAGCGATGCGCACCTGCATTACGTGGACTTTTTCCAGGAAACCGCGGGCATGGACAAACTGCTCAAGGCCATGGCGGACAATCGCATCGAACATGTGATGATTTCCGGCATTCCCGTGGCCAAGAAATGGCATGAAGACGAACCCAAGCGACCGCGCTATTACGCGGGTGACGATGCCGACGCCTATTGGTACAGCGCCACCGATGTCATCGTCGCCGCAGCGGTCAACAAGCTGACCGCCGAGCAGCGCCAGCGCTTTCACCCGTTCCTGGCCGGTTTCAATCCCAACGACAAGAATTCCGCAGCCCATATCCAGCGCATGCTCGACCTCAACCCAGGGCTGTGGCAGGGCATTGGTGAAGTGTTCACCCGCCACGACGACCTCACTGCGCTGACCTCGGGTGACACGCCGCGCGCCAACAACGAAGCCATGACGCGCATCTATCACTTGGCGGCGCAGAACGATCTGCCGGTGATGCTGCATTCGAACATCACCTCCAAACGCGAGCGCAACCCGTTGTACCTTGCCGAAGTCGAGCAGCCGTTGCGCAACCACCCGCACACGCGCTTTATCTGGGCTCATGCCGGAACCAGCAAGGAAATCCACCGCCATCAGGTGCAAATGGATTTCTTGCTGCCCACCTTGAATCGCCTGCTGGAGGCTTACCCCAACCTTTATATCGATCTGTCCTGGAGCATGCTCACCCCGTACCTGCTGGATGATGCCGGCAAACCACGGCCAGAGTGGGTCCAGCTGGTGGAGCGCTTCCCGGATCGCTTCATGCTGGGCTCCGACGTGGTAGGACGCTTCAACAAGCTGGGGAAGGAAATGCGCCGTTTTGATCCCTTCCTCGATGCATTGCCCGAGGACGTCGCCCGCAAGGTAGCACGGGATAACTTCCTCGCCGTCCTGCCCAAGCCGCGTAGCAGTGAGAGCGCGCATTGATATCGCGTTTTGTCTTATGTAAATCATGCAGCGGCAAGCCTTAAGCGACAAGCTGCAAGGGGGTGGGATGCGCTTCTCTTGCAGCTTGCAGCTTGCGGCTTGCAGCTTGAAACCGATAGCTCTGAAAGCAAAAAGCCCCGAACCAGTCGGGGCTTTTCATTGGATCAAGCTACAGAGCTTACTTACCCTGCCAGCGTTTCAGCACCAGGGTGGCGTTGGTGCCACCGAAGCCGAAGCTGTTGCTCATCACGGTGTCGATTTTTGCATCTTCAACGGTCTTGGTCAGGATCGGCATGTCGGCGACGACCGGGTCGATCTCGTCGATGTTGGCCGAGCCGGCCATGAAGTTGCCTTCCATCATCAGCAGGCAGTAGATCGCTTCGTGAACGCCAGCGGCGCCCAGGGAGTGACCCGACAGACTCTTGGTGGAGCTGATTTTCGGCGCTTTGTCACCGAATACCGCACGCACGCCTTCCATTTCCTTGGCATCGCCGACCGGAGTCGAGGTGCCGTGGGTGTTCAGGTAGTCGATTGGCGTGTCCACGGTGGACATTGCCATCTGCATGCAACGGATGGCGCCTTCACCGCTTGGGGCAACCATGTCGTAGCCGTCGGACGTCGCGCCGTAGCCGACGATTTCGGCGTAGATCTTCGCGCCACGGGCCAGGGCGTGTTCCAGCTCCTCGACCACGACCATGCCGCCACCGCCGGCGATGACGAAACCGTCACGCTTGGCGTCGTAGGCGCGGGAGGCCTTTTCCGGAGTTTCGTTGTACTGGGTGGACAGCGCGCCCATGGCGTCGAACAGGAACGACTGGCTCCAATGCTCTTCTTCACCGCCGCCGGCGAATACGATGTCCTGCTTGCCCAACTGGATCTGCTCAACGGCAGTCCCGATGCAGTGGGCGCTGGTGGCGCAGGCCGAAGAGATCGAGTAGTTCACACCCTTGATCGCGAACGGCGTGGCCAGGCAGGCGGAAACCGTGCTGCCCATGGTCCGCGTTACACGGTAGGGGCCGACGCGTTTCACGCCTTTTTCGCGCAGGATGTCCAGCGCTTCCATCTGGTTCAGGGTGGATGCGCCGCCGGAGCCGGCGATCAGGCCGGTGCGTACGTTCGATACCTGGTCTTCGCTCAGGCCGGAGTCGGCGATTGCGTCTTTCATGGCCAGGTAGGCGTAGGCGGCAGCGTGGCCGACGAAGCGATAGATCTTGCGATCGATCAGTTCTTCGAGGGGCAGGTCAATGGAGCCGGAAACCTGGCTACGCAGACCCATTTCGGCATATTCCGGGTTGAAGCGGATGCCAGGGCGACTTGCACGCAGGTTAGCGGTGACGGTCTCTTTGTCATTGCCCAGGCAAGAAACGATGCCCAGACCAGTGATAACGACGCGGCGCATGCGGATAACCCTTAAAAGTTGTCAGTGGAAGTGAATACGCCGACCCGAAGGCCTTCGGCAGTATAGATCTCGCGACCGTCGACAGTCACCGAACCATCGGCAATGGCCAGGTTCAGCTTGCCCTTGAGGACGCGCTTGATTTGGATGTTGTAGGTGACTTTCTTGGCGGTCGGCAGGACCTGGCCAAAGAACTTCACTTCGCCCGAACCCAGGGCGCGACCACGACCCGGCAGGCCTTGCCAGCCCAGGTAGAAGCCGACCAGTTGCCACATGGCATCGAGGCCCAGGCAGCCCGGCATCACAGGGTCTCCTTCGAAGTGGCAGGCGAAGAACCACAGGTCAGGGGTGATATCCAGCTCGGCGACCAATTCACCTTTGCCGTACTTGCCACCCTCTTCGCTGATATGGGTGATGCGATCCACCATCAGCATGTTCGGGGCGGGCAATTGCGCGTTACCTGGGCCGAACAGCTCACCGCGACTGCAGCGCAGCAGGTCTTCCCGAGTAAAGGCGTTTTGTTTGGTCATGCGAGCTCCTCAATAATCCCATGCGGCAGGGTAGGGCAAATCTTCCCGAACCGAATGAAGCGTTCATGCCTCATAGCGGTAGCCTACACATAGACTATTGCGTTGTAGTGAAAGTCACAGCGTCAAGGTACTCAATGTACACTTGTTCACTGAAATTTTAAACCGGACCTGTTTATCAGCCCGTTTGGGTGCCTAAGACTGCCGCACTTTCGTCTTCCACGCCAGTCGGACTTGGTGTGGCAATGAGCGCTAATGCACCCAGCGCTGGAGGATGTGCTGCAAATCCGTGCGTTTGAACGGTTTGGCCAGGTAATCGTTCATTCCAGCGGTCAGACAGGCTTCGCGGTCGCCCTGCAAGGCGTTGGCGGTCAGCGCGATAATCGGCAGATCGGCGCAGCCGGGCAGTTGGCGAATTTGCCGGGTGGCCTCGTAGCCGTCGATCAATGGCAGGCGGCAGTCCATCAGAATGGCCGTGAAGATCAGGCTTTCGGCACTGCGGATCGCCTCGGCGCCATTGGTGGCCAGGCTGACTTCAAAGCCCAGGCTGCGCAGCATGGCTTCGACCACGGTGCGGTTAACCGGGTTGTCTTCCACCAGCAGTATATGTCGCCCCTCACCCGCACTGGTTTTACCCTCGGCGTCCGGGGCGACGGCAGGCAGGCTTTGCTGATCGATCGCCAGCGGAATTTCCAGGGTGAACACCGAACCCCGACCTTCTTCGCTCTGGGCGCGCAGGGTGCCGCCCATGCGTTCGGCCAGGGTGCGGGCGATCGGCAGGCCTAGGCCGGTGCCGCCGTAACGTCTTGAAATGGAACTGTCGGCCTGCTGGAACGCGTCGAACATCAATTCCAGGCGCTCGGCGCAAATGCCGATACCGCTGTCGCGCACGGTGCAGGTGAACCACACCAGTTCATGGTCCAGGGTTTGCCAGTTGGGTTCCACGTGCACCGTGCCCTGCTCGGTGAACTTCAAGGCATTGCCGATCAGGTTTACCAGAATCTGCCGGATACGCGTCGGGTCGCCGCGCACCCGCAAGGCGTCCATGCCCAAGGGAATCGGCAGTTCCAACGCCAGCCCGCGCTGCTGTGCACTGTGCTGGAAGGCTTGGGCACAACTGTTGATCAGGTCCGCCAGGTTGAAGGAAATATGTTCCAGTTCCAGCGCGGCCCGTTCGATGCGCGAGAAGTCGAGGATGTCGTTGATCACCTTGAGCAGGTGCTCGGTGGATTCGCAGGCGAGCGCCGCGTACTCGGTCTGCTCTTCGGTCATCTCGGTGGTTTCCAGCAGTTGCAGCATGCCCAGTACGCCATTCATGGGCGTGCGCAGCTCATGGCTCATCATCGCCAGGAAGTCCGACTTGGCATTGTTTGCGCGCTCGGCTTCCTCGCGGGTCTGGATCAACTGGGCCATGGCTTGCTGCTGTTCACGGCTGGCCTGGTTGAGGCCCGCGGCGAGGTTGTTGATGTGCCGCGACAGGTCGCCCAGTTCGGAGTCGTCGACAATCGGCAGCGGTGTCGTGTAATCGCCCTGTTGGATGGCTTTTACCGCGTGCCCCATGGCGCTGATCGGTTGCGACAGGCTGGCGGCCAGGCGTCGCGCCAGCAGGAAGGTAAACAAAAGTGCGAACAGCGCCAGAATCCCGGCCTTGAACAGGATTTCCTGCTGGCGCTGGCTGAACGCGTCGTTGGACATTCCCACGATCACTCGGCCCAGGTAATCCGCACGCGGCGCGATGGGTTCATTGAGGTTGTCCTGGAAAAAATCATTGCCCAGCTGGATATGCTGCAAGCGGATCGGTGCCTGGAACACCTTCACCGACAGTGAGCGATCGTGTTTCTCCGACGGCTGCTCGACGTACACCAGAATGTTCTCGGCGCTGTCCTGAATTTCCAGGAAACGCACGTGGGGTGTGGCCAGCGTCGCGCGCAGCAGGGTATCGAGCACATCGTTGTTGCCGGAAATAACCCCGTATTCGGTGGCAGGCGCCAGTTGGTTGGCAATCAACTGGCCGGTGTGGTCCAGCTCCTGGCGCAAGTCCTGGATACGCACGAAGGTAAAGAAGCTGATCAACAGCAAGGTCAGCAACAGCGCGGGGCCCAGGGTGATGAGTTGGGTGCGGGTGTTGATGTCCCAGCGACGGCGCAAGGTCATGGGCGTTGATCTCCTTCGGCCAAGCGGGCGGCGACGGCAGCTTCGTCGACCTGTTCGATGCCCAGTGAGCGTGCAACTTGCGGGTTGCCCACCACTTTGAAGTGTTCCGGGTAAAGGGTGCGTGGCCAGTTGGTCGGCGAGTGGTCCAGCAATCGGTCGAGTACGGCGAGCCAGTCGGCCTGATCGCTATAGGTGCTGGCCAGGCTGCCAGCCCGCACGAACCCGGCATTGGGGCCCACCAGTGGCAATTGCTGGGCATAGCTGCTCAATAACAGGTTCTTTGCGGTTTTGGGGTTGTACAGTTGCGGATCGTCCAGGCCCAGCAGCACGTCGCTGTCCTTGAACAAGGCTTGCAGGGGGCGGCTGTCACTGGTGTTGTCCCAGCGTTGGGGCACGATTTCCAGGCCCAGCGGCGCGGCGTAGCGGTCAAGCTCAGGCAGCAGGAATTCGCTGTCGCTGCCGTAGAGCACGCCAATCCGCCGGGCCTGGGGCAAGATGCTCGCGATCAGGCGCAATTGGCGCATCAGCGGCGGGTCGCTCCATAACAGGCTGATTTTGGCCGGATGAGCGCCACCCAGGCGTTGGTGGGCTTGCAGGCGGCTGATGCGCAGCACCAGGGTCGGTGGGCCCTGGCTATCCTGCAAGCGCCAGTCGAGGCCGGGCAGGTCCAGCAGGATCAGGCGGGTATTGGCGGGCAGCTGGCTCGGCGCCGGCAGGTCTTTGAGCAGCGTGAAAGAGACATGATCTTCGGGGCGCTGCTCGACCAGGGCCTGGGTAAAGGCCTGGACACCGGCTCCGTCCTCGGCGGCGGTCAGCAGGATCTCGGCGCTCCATACCGGCGTCGCGAGCAGCAGACACCCCAGCAGCAGGCCGCGCCGCCACCGTCGTGAAACCCCAGGGAAGGTCATCCGTGACGGGTCGCCCATGTCAGAACTCTAACTGCGCGCTGAAGTACAGCACATGGCGATCGTCGTAGTTGTTATCGGCCCAGGTGGTCGGCTGATTGTCCAGGCGTTGTTGCAGCATGCCGGCCAGTTCCACGTTGGCTTTGCCCAGGGCGATGCGCTTGGCTACCCGCAAATCGACCCGTTCGAAGCGATACGTGTTGAGCGCGTCGTCGCCATAGTAGAACAGAGCGCTGGACCAGCCGTGGCCCCATTCGCGCAACCAGCCGGCCGAGCCGCTGTTGCGCGCGGTCTGCGCCTTGTCCAGCGGGTTGCTGGAACTTGCATCGACATAAGCGTAGGTCAGGCGCAGGCGGTCGGCGTTGCTCACGCGCCAGTCGAACTGTGATTCGGCGCCGGTAAAGCGCGCGCTGTTGTCGTTGCTGGCGATGTATTGGTTGTTGCGCAAGGGCGAGCTGATCATGTCGGTGATTTCGTCATAGAACAGCTTCACGTCGACGTTCAACCCGAGGTCGGCAAAGAAGCCGTTGTAGCCCAGTTCTCGGGAGCGCATCAACTCTTTATCGAGGTTGCCGGGGCCGCGCGTCACCACAAAATATTGCCCGGAGCTCTGCCCAAAGGCGGGTGAGCTGAGGTTGGTGACGCGGTAGCTCCAGTTCACGTTGTTCTCGAACATGTCCGGTGAGCGGACTGCCTCGGAGTACACCGCCCGCAGACCGTGGCGCGGGTTGATCAGGTAATTGACCGCCACGCGAGGTGTCAGCGAATTGCCGCTCAGGTGGGTGTCCTCGTACATTGCGCCGCCTTGCAGCAGCCAATGCTCGCTGGCGCGCCATTCCAGGTGACCGAACAGGCGCCAGGTCGTGTCGTCCAGCGTCCCGTTGAAATAGGTGTCGGAGTCGGCGCGGTCGTAACGGTAATTCATGCCGCTGACCAGGCGCAGGCTGTCGGAGAGGCTGAGGGTGTCTTGCAGTTCCAGGTCGTAACGGCTTTCCTTGGCGCTCTGGTCGATATCGCCGCACACGCTCTGGTTGGCGCCGTTGCGCCATTGGTCCAGTACCTGGTTGCCCAGCGCCTGTTCGGCGGCGCTGCCGGCTGGGGCGCTACCCTGGCTGAATTTGTCCATGTGCCGCGCCAGCCGCTCGGCGTAGTTGGGATTGAGCTGCCACAACTGGGTCAGTTCGGGACTGAACGATACCTTGGCGTCACAGGCTTTCCAGATCTGCCGACGGTCCCACTGCTGGGCCGAACCCTGGATATACAGGCTGTGTTCGGGGTTGAAGTCGAAGTTCCAGCGCATCGAGCCCGCGTAGTCCTTGGCGGTGGCGTCGGAATCGGTGCCGCCTTCGGTAATCCCGGCGAATACCGGCGTGTAGGTATAGGGGCGCTGATTGGTGCCTTCCTTGGCATCGAGTTGCCAGTCGATGCTCTGTTGCGCATTCAGCGTCTGGCTGACGGCCAGGCTGAAACGGCTGAGGCGGCGGCTGTCGCGGCGATCGGCGCCAGCGGCGTCGCTGTCAAAACCGTCGTCCTCTTGCCCGGACAGTGACAGGCGCAAATTGCCGGTTTCCCAGCCGACGCCCTGGCTGGCATAGACATCGTTGATCCCGCGTTCGCCACGTATCACTTTCACCCGCGTGCCCTGACTGTTGGCCGGTGAACGGGTGAGGATATTGACCACCGCCATCAGCGCGTTGGCGCCGTAGCTGACGGTGTTGGGGCCACGAAACACCTCGATGCGCTCGATGTCTTCCATGGCCACCGGAATATCGCTCCAGTCCACCGTGGCCAGACCTGCGCGGTACACCGAGCGCCCGTCGATCAAGACTTGCATGCGCCGCGCATCGCTGGCGCTGGTGCCGTGGTAATTCACCGCCGCCTGGTTGCCGGTGGTGTAGCCGACCATCATCCCGGGCACCAGTCGCAACAGCTCGGCAATGTCACGGGCGCCGCTGGCCTTGATCAACTCGCTGTCGATCACGGTCATGCTGCCGGGTACGGCAGCGGCCGATTGCTTGAGGCGGGTAGCGGTCAATACCTGCGGCAGCGGTTGGCTGTCTAAAAACAGATCGTCGGCCGACGCACTGGCGCTGCAGGCCAACATCAACAGCAGGAATGAGCGAGGAGGAGGGCCCAGATACACGGCACGGCCTTGATAATTACGGATAGCCGCCCATGTTAACTGAGGTGAGGCCTTTTGCCAGTCGTGAGACCTGCAATTACTTCACCCAAGTGTGGCATTTTCCGACAAGCGCACGAATTCACGCGGGGGCTGGCCGCAAGCGGGTCGCCCCGTATAATGCCGCCATCGCCACTGGTATGGATTAACGGATTGCATATGACTGAACAGCGCCCTATTGCGGTCCTGGGAGGCGGAAGTTTTGGTACCGCCGTGGCTAACCTGCTGGCCGAGAACGGCCATGCGGTGCGCCAGTGGATGCGTGATCCCGAGCAGGCCGAGGCCATTCGCGTGCACCGCGAAAACCCTCGCTACCTTAAAGGCATCAAGATTCATCCGGCGGTCGAGCCCGTTACCGATCTGCTGGCAACCCTCACCGACTGCGACCTGTGCTTTGTCGCGCTGCCTTCCAGCGCCTTGCGCTCGGTGCTGGCGCCCCACGCCGAACGCCTGGCGGGCAAACTGCTGGTCAGCCTGACCAAGGGCATCGAGGCGCAGACGTTCAAGCTGATGAGCGAAATCCTCGAAGAGATCGCACCCCAGGCGCGCATTGGTGTGCTGTCGGGGCCGAACCTGGCGCGGGAAGTGGCCGAGCATGCGCTTACCGCCACGGTGGTCGCCAGTGAAGACGAGGCCCTGTGCGAGCGCGTCCAGGCGGTGCTGCACGGTCGTACCTTTCGCGTCTACGCCAGTGCCGATCGCTTCGGCGTCGAGCTGGGCGGGGCGTTGAAGAACGTCTATGCCATCATCGCCGGCATGGCCGTGGCCTTGGGGATGGGCGAAAACACCAAGAGCATGCTAATTACCCGCGCCCTGGCGGAAATGACCCGTTTCGCGGTGAACCAGGGTGCCAACCCGATGACGTTCCTGGGCCTGGCCGGCGTTGGCGACCTGATCGTCACATGCTCGTCGCCAAAAAGCCGTAACTATCAGGTCGGTTTCGCGCTGGGCCAGGGCCTGAGCCTGGAAGAGGCCGTGACGCGCCTGGGCGAAGTGGCCGAAGGGGTCAACACCCTCAAAGTGCTGAAAGCCAAGGCTCAGGAAGTCGGTGTGTACATGCCGCTGGTCGCCGGGTTGCACGCGATCCTGTTTGAAGGCCGCACCTTGAGCCAGGTCATCGAACTGCTGATGCGCGCCGAACCCAAAACCGATGTCGACTTTATTTCCACCAGCGGTTTCAACTGAGGAACGCGGCATGAACGATTCCAAAGCAGCCCCCAAGTATGAGTCCATTGTGCTGCGCATCCTGTGGATGCTGGTGTTTGCGCTGGTGTGGCAGGTGGCGCAATTCCTGCTCGGCGCCCTGGTAGTGGTGCAGTTGATTTACCGGCTGATCTACGGCGCGCCGAACCTGGGCCTGATGAACTTCGGCGACAGCCTCAGCCAGTTCCTCGCGCAGATCGGTCGCTTCGGCAGCTTCCACACCGAGCAAAAGCCCTGGCCGTTCGCCGACTGGCCAACCCCGCGCGCACCGGAAGGCGAAGCCGCCCATAGCGTGCCGCCAGCGCCGCACCCGGCGCGTGATGAAGAGCCCAAGCTATGAAGCTGTGGATCCTGCGCCACGGCGAAGCCCAAGGGCATGCCCGCACCGACGCCGAGCGCAACCTCACCGAGCATGGCCGGGCCGAAGTGTTGCGCAGTGCTGCGCACCTGATCGGCGAGCCGCTCAGTGCCATCATCGCCAGCCCCTATGTGCGGGCACAGCAGACGGCGAACCTGGTTCGCGAGGCCCTGGGCTTCGAGCCAGAGATACACACGGTGCCGTGGCTGACACCTGAGTGCAGTGCGTTGCAGGTGCTGGACAAGCTCGACACTGATGACAACGTGCTGCTGGTTAGCCATCAACCCCTGGTGGGCAGCCTGATCAGCTTTTTGCAGCACGGGCACCCGCGTCAGCCGCAGCCGATGGACACCGCCAGCCTGGCCGAGCTCGAAGGGGATTTCCCGTTGGCGGGGCTTATGAGCCTGGTCAACGTGCACAATCCATAGGCTATATCGATACGGTGGGTGTGCTATATCTGTGGCAGGATTAGGGCTGTAATAAAACCAACAAGGACACCCCATATGAGCCTGTGGCGCACGCAACCGAATATCGAACACCTCAACGCGATCCAGAAAAACACCATCGGTGAGTTGCTGGACATTCGCTTCGAAAGCTTCGACGACGAATCCCTCACCGCCAGCATGGTGGTCGATCACCGCACCCATCAGCCCTACGGCCTGTTGCATGGCGGCGCCTCCGTGGTGCTGGCAGAAAGCGTAGGCTCCATGGCGGCCTACCTGTGCATCGATGCCAGCAAGTTCTATTGCGTGGGCCTGGAGGTCAACGCCAACCACCTGCGCGGTGTACGCAGCGGGCGGGTAACGGCGGTGGCCAAGGCCGTTCATATCGGGCGCACGACCCAGGTGTGGGATATCCGCTTGACCAGCGACGAGGGCAAGGCCAGCTGCATATCGCGCCTGACCATCGCCGTGGTCCCTCTGGGCGAGCAGCCGCCGGCGCGATAGGCATGGCGTGAGTGTCATCATTCCTGGCGGTTACGGTCATTGCCGTGAACGCCAGGCATGGTGACAATCAACCTCTGTTTCTGTAGAGCGAGCCGGTATGTCGCAGCACGTGTTTTTCGCCCACGCCAATGGCTTTCCGTCGGCCACTTACGGCAAATTATTCGCGGCCCTGGCCCCCGAATATGCCGTGGCGCATTTGCCGCAGCACGGCCACGACCCCAGGTTTCCGGTGGACGATAACTGGCAGAACCTGGTGGATGAACTGATCCATCATCTGCAACAGCAACCGGAGCCGGTGTGGGGCGTCGGCCATTCCCTGGGCGGGGTATTGCACTTGCACGCCGCCATGCGCTGCCCGCAGCTGTACCGTGGCGTGGTGATGCTGGACTCTCCGGTATTGACCCGCGCTGACCGCTGGGTGATCCGCGCCGCCAAGCGCCTGGGTTTCATCGACCGCCTGACCCCGGCCGGCCGCACCCTGGGCCGTCGCGAAGAATTCACTGACCTGGACGCCGCACGTGCGTACTTCGCCGGCAAGACCTTGTTTCGTGGCTTCGACCCCGAGTGCTTTGACGCGTATCTGCAACACGGGCTGCTGCAAGTGGGCGACCGCCTGCGTTTGCGTTTCGACCCGGCTACTGAAATCAGCATCTACCGAGGCGTGCCCCACACCAGCCCCGGCCAGGTGCGCGAGTTGAAAGTGCCGCTGGCGGTGGTGCGCGGCCGTCAGAGCCGTGTGGTCATGCGTCATCACGCCAGCGGCGTCGGTCGCCTGCCCATGGGTGAGCTGCTCACCATGCCCGGCGGCCATATGTTCCCCCTTGAGCGACCCCAGGACACCGCCACCTTGATCAAGAACCTGTTTGCCCGCTGGCAAGCCCGTGAGCGCAGTTGCGCATGAGCGCGCCTGTGGAAGAAGTACGCCTGAGCCTGCCGCATATCGAGTTGGCCGCCCATCTGTTTGGTCCTGAAGACGGTTTGCCGGTCATTGCCCTGCATGGCTGGCTGGACAACGCCAACAGCTTTGCGCGCCTGGCGCCGAAGCTGCAGGGTTTGCGCATCGTCGCGTTGGACATGGCCGGGCACGGGCACTCGGCGCACCGTCCGCCGGGTGCCGGTTATGCGGTGTGGGACTATGTCCACGATGTATTGCAAGTGGCCGAACAGCTGGGTTGGCAACGTTTTGCATTACTTGGCCACTCCATGGGCGCGATCGTCTCCCTGGTTCTGGCCGGCGCGTTACCCGAGCGTGTGACGCACCTGGGCCTGATCGACGGTTTGATCCCGCCGACCGCCAGCGGCGAGAACGCGGCCGAGCGCATGGGCAGGGCATTGCAGGAGCAACTGAGCCTGGGCAAGAAGCGCAAGCCGGTCTATGCCAGCCTGGATCGAGCGGTCGAGGCGCGAATGCATGGCCTCGTCGCGGTCAGCCGCGAAGCCGCCGAACTGCTGGCCCAGCGCGGTTTGATGCCGGTGCCGGGGGGCTATACCTGGCGCAGCGACAGCCGCCTGACCCTGGCGTCACCGGTGCGTCTGACCGATGAGCAAGCCATGTCTTTCGTACGACGAGTGGCTTGTCCGACGCAGTTGGTGGCGGCGGCTGACGGCATGTTGGCGAAACATCCCGAATTGCTTTCACAGCTACCCTTTAGCGTGACGACGCTGCCGGGTGGTCACCATCTGCACCTGAATGACGAGGCCGGTGCGGTTCTTGTTGCAGACTGTTTCAATCGGTTCTTCTCCGCGCCTTGACTTGGCGCGGTCAACTGCCGACGCTGGGCGGATTGAAAGGGAGTCAACCATGAACCATCTTCAAACCGCTGCAATCCTCCATGGCCAGGGCTCACTGGTCCGATGAGCCTGGCTAAAGGCTGTATACGTGCCCTTGGACTGTGCTGCATCAGCCCGCTCGTGTTCGCCGCCGATGTGCCGGGAAGCCAGGATCTACCCGGCATTGCCCGCCAGGTGGACGCGCAGATCGTCGACTACCGTCCCGCTGAAGAAAGGGAGCGCATCTACCCCATGGGTGCGATCCGCAAGATCAGCGGCCAACTGCGTTCCGAAGGCCAGGCCACCGCGCGCGGCCAAGCCACCGCGATTACGTACGAACTGCCTGCCGAGCACAGCTCCAGCGCGGCGTTTACCGCCACCCGCGAAGCCTTGCAGGCCAAGGGCGCGCAACTGCTGTTCTGGTGCCAGGCCCGCGATTGTGGCGAAAGCAGCCTGTGGGCCAACGAAGTGTTCGGCAATGCCAAGCTGGTAGGAGCCGACGGCCAGCAGGAGTACCTGCTGTTGCGTCTGGCGGCGCCGCAGGACAACTCGCTGGTGGCGCTTTACGGCATCACCCGTGGCAACCGTCGCGCCTACCTGCATGTGGAGCAGCTGGACGCCAGCACGCCATTGGGCACGCTTTTGCCCACCTCGGCGACGCTGTTGCGTGAGTTGAAAAGCACCGGCGATCTGGACTTTCCTGCGCTGGGCGCCGAGCCCGACGCTACCTGGTTAACCCTGATTTCCCGCGGGTTGAACCTCGACACCACCTTGCGCGTCAGCCTGAGCGGAGCCAACGCCCAAGCCTGGCGTCAGGGCCTGATCGACAATGGCGTGCGCGCCGCGCGCCTGGAAATCGGCAACGGCGACGCGCAAGGCCTGCACGTGCATCTGATACGCTAAGCGCCACCGGGCGAACGGACCTGCGCCGTTCGCCTAAGCTGTCCTTCTACAGCCCCTTTTTCGAGATACCCGATGCTCAATAACGATCGCCTGCTGGTGCAAATCCTGCTGCTGGTGCTGTTTGGTGCCAGCTTCTGGGTCATGGCGCCGTTCTGGTCGGCGCTGTTCTGGGGTGCGGTGCTGGCGTTCGCCAGCTGGCCGCTGATGGTACTGCTGACCCGTGGGTTGGGCGGTCGCGAATCGCTGGCGGCCGGTATCCTGACGTTGGGCTGGATGTTGCTGGTAGCGCTGCCGCTGGTGTGGCTGGGTTTCAACCTGGCGGACCATGTGCGCGATGCCGTGTTATTGATCAAGGACATCCAGGTCGACGGTTTACCCGATGCGCCCACCTGGTTGGGCTCGATTCCTCTTGTCGGCGAGCGGCTGGTGGCGACCTGGGACAGCATCGACCAACAGGGTGCCGCGCTGATGCTCAGCATCAAGCCTTACCTGGGCCAGGTCGGCAATTGGTTGCTGGCGCGCAGTGCGCAAATTGGCGGCGGCATTCTCGAACTGACCTTGAGTCTGGTCTTTGTGTTCTTTTTCTACCGGGACGGACCGCGCCTGGCGATGTTTGTGCACCGTCTGCTTGAGCGCCTGATTGGCGACCGCGCCGGTTACTACATCGAACTGGTGGCCGGTACCGTTCAGCGGGTGGTCAATGGCGTGATCGGTACGGCTGCCGCCCAGGCCTTGCTGGCGCTGATCGGCTTCCTGATCGCTGGCGTGCCTGGCGCGTTGCTGCTGGGCGGCGTCACCTTCCTGCTCAGCCTGATTCCCATGGGCCCGCCGCTGGTGTGGATTCCCGCCACGGCGTGGTTGGCCTGGAAGGGTGATTACACCTACGCAGTGTTCCTCGGCGTATGGGGTACCTTCATCATCAGCGGTGTCGACAACGTGCTCAAGCCTTACCTGATCAGCCGTGGCGGCAACCTGCCGCTGGTGATCGTGCTGCTCGGGGTGTTCGGCGGTTTGATCGCGTTCGGCTTTATCGGCCTGTTTATCGGCCCGACCCTACTGGCGGTGGCCTACAGCCTGTTGACCGACTGGAGCGCAACCCAGGCCCAGGCGCGGCGCGAAGACAAGCCGCTTTAAGCCCTCGGCAGCCACATCACGGCGGTCAGGCCGCCGCCTGGCGTGTCTTCCAGGCTCAGGTGGCCGCCAAGGCGCTCGACCGCTTCCCGGGCGATCGTCATGCCCAGGCCGACGCCACCGGAATTACGGTTGCGCGAGCCTTCCAGGCGAAAGAACGGCTCGAACACCGCTTCGCGCTTGTCAGCCGCGATGCCGGGCCCGTGGTCAATCACCCGGATCACCAGGGCCCCGCGGCTGTCCGACAGTTCCACGCGCGCCGAGCCGGCATAGCGCAGGGCATTGTCGATCAGGTTGTTGAGGCATGAACGCAGCGCCATCGGCTGCACCTGCAACGGCGCGCAGGTGCCGCAAAACTGCACGTCGCTGCCTTGGTCCTGGGCGTTCTCGCTGAGGGATTCCACCAGCGCCTGCACGTCGAGCCAGTGGCGGGTCTCGCTGGTGCGCTGTTCATGCAGGTAGCTCAGGGTGGCGTCGAGCATGCCGATCATGTCGTCCAGGTCTTGGCGCATCTGCCCTTGCAGCCTGGTGTCTTCGATCTGTTCCAGGCGCAGTTTCAGCCGCGAGAGGGGAGTGCGCAGGTCATGGGAGACCGCGCCGAGCATGCGCGCGCGCTGGCTGACCTGTTCGCGGATGCGCCTTTGCATCAGGTTGAAGGTGGACGCGGCCTGGCGCGCTTCGCGAGGCCCGGACTCGTCGAGAGGCGGGCTGTCGAGGTCGACACTCAAGCGTTCGGCCGCCGCACTGAGCCGCTGGATTGGCCGGCTCAACAGCTTGGCGCCGTACCAGGCTGCGATAATCAGCGAGATGAACTGAAACGTCAGCGGCACCACCGGCCCACCGAACCAGGGGCGATGGTGTTTGGCCAGGGGCTTCATCGAGCCATCGGGCTGCTCGACGAAGGTTTCCTGCGGCGGCGGCGGTGGCGGGCCGTAATGATGGAACCAGAAGAATGCCAGCAGATGCGCCAGCACGATGGCCACCAGCAGCACGCCGAACAGCCGCCCGAACAACGTATTGAAGGTGGCGCGCATCAACCGATATCCCGCGCGTCGAACAGATAGCCTTCGCCGCGTACGGTCTTGATCAGTTGGGGGGCCTTGGGGTCGTCGCCCAGTTTCTGGCGCAGGCGCGACACCAGCAGGTCGATGCTGCGATCAAAGGCTTCGATGGAGCGGCCGCGGGCGGCATCCAGCAATTGCTCGCGGCTCAGCACCCGACGCGGGCGTTCGATGAATACCCACAGCAGGCGAAACTCGGCGTTGGACAGCGGCACCACCAGGCCGTTGTCGGCCACTAACTGGCGCAACACGCTGTTGAGCCGCCAACTGTCGAAGCGGATGTTGGCGCGCTGCTCGGTGCGGTCATCGCGCACCCGACGCAGGATGGTCTGGATGCGTGCCACCAGTTCGCGCGGCTCAAAGGGTTTGGACATATAGTCGTCAGCGCCCAGTTCCAGGCCGATGATGCGGTCGGTGGGCTCGCAGCGGGCGGTGAGCATCAGGATTGGAATGTCTGATTCAGACCGCAGCCAGCGGCACAAGGTGAGGCCGTCTTCGCCCGGCAGCATCAGGTCGAGCACCACCACATCGAAGGTTTCGGCTTGCATGGCCAGGCGCATCGCCGCGCCGTCGGTGACGCCCGTGGCGAGAATATTGAAGCGCGCCAGGTAGTCGATCAGCAGTTCACGAATCGGCACGTCATCATCGACGATCAGCGCGCGGGTGTTCCAGCGCTTGTCGTCGGCGATCACCGCGCCTGTGTGCTCGTCATTTACCGGGACGGAGGGAGTCTGCATAGTGCGGTCATCTGCCTGATTGTTACGGTCAGCATAGGCGCCCAGCCCCATGGCTGGAAGTGCTGGCCGCTCGTTCATGCTGGCGAGGCTAGCGGTGGGGCGTGTTGGGCGCATGTCGTGAATGTATCGGCTTTGAAACAATGGCCGTAAACCCGCGCCGGTCCACGTCGAAATCAGTATTTACCGATCATCGGATCCCGCAACGGCGTCGCTTGCGCTACAATCCGCGCCGATTTCGACTTGCCTGAGAGCCCATTCCAATGTCCGTCTGCCAGACTCCTATCATCGTCGCCCTGGATTACCCCACCCGTGACGCCGCACTGAAGCTGGCTGACCAGTTGGACCCCGCGCTTTGCCGGGTCAAGGTCGGCAAGGAATTGTTCACCAGCTGCGCGGCGGAAATCGTCGGCACCCTGCGTGACAAAGGCTTCGAAGTGTTCCTGGACCTGAAATTCCACGATATTCCCAACACCACCGCCATGGCGGTCAAGGCGGCGGCCGAGATGGGCGTGTGGATGGTCAACGTGCATTGCTCCGGCGGCCTGCGCATGATGAGCGCCTGCCGTGAAGTGCTGGAGCAGCGCACCGGGCCCAAACCGCTGCTGATCGGCGTGACCGTGCTGACCAGCATGGAGCGTGAAGACCTGGCCGGCATCGGCCTGGACATCGAGCCACAGGAGCAGGTGTTGCGCCTGGCCGCCCTGGCGCAGAAGGCAGGCCTTGATGGCCTGGTCTGCTCGGCGCTGGAAGCCCAGGCACTCAAGACCGCCCATCCGGCGCTGCAACTGGTGACCCCAGGCATCCGCCCGGCGGGCAGTGCCCAGGACGACCAGCGCCGTATACTGACCCCGCGCCAGGCGCTGGATGCCGGTTCCGACTACCTGGTGATTGGCCGCCCGATCAGCCAAGCGGCCGACCCGGCGAAAGCGTTGGCAGCCGTCGTCGCCGAGCTAGCCTGATACAGAATGTGGGAGGGGGCTTGCCCCCGATGGCGGTGACCAGCTAATACATCTGTTGGCTGTCACACAGCAATCGGGGGCAAGCCCCCTCCCACTTTTTGATTCGGTTTCGTCAGCTATATATGAGCAATGAAGATCCCCTGTGGGAGGGGGCTTGCCCCCGATTGCGGTGGACCAGCCAATACATCTGTTGGCTGTCACACCGCAATCGAGAGCAAGCCCCCCTCCCACAGTTATCTGTCGCGTATCAGCTGACCTTCAGCACCAATTTGCCAAAGTTCTCGCCGTTGAACAGCTTCATCAACGTCTCGGGAAACGTCTCCAGCCCTTCAACGATATCTTCCTTGCTCTTGAGCTTGCCCTGCGCCATCCAGCCGGCCATCTCTTGCCCGGCGGCGGAAAAGTTTGCCGCGTGATCCATCACCACAAAGCCTTCCATCCGTGCGCGGTTGACCAGCAACGACAGATAGTTGGCCGGGCCTTTCACGGCTTCCTTGTTGTTGTACTGGCTGATGGCCCCACAAATCACCACCCGCGCCTTCAGCGCCAGGCGGCTGAGCACCGCGTCGAGAATATCGCCGCCCACGTTATCGAAATACACATCCACGCCTTTGGGGCATTCACGCTTGAGGGCGGCGGGGACATCTTCGTGTTTGTAGTCGATGGCGGCATCGAAGCCCAATTCGTCGACCAGGAACTTGCACTTGTCGGCGCCGCCGGCGATGCCCACTACGCGACAGCCCTTGAGCTTGGCGATCTGCCCGGCAATGCTGCCTACCGCACCGGCCGCGCCGGAGATCACCACGGTCTCGCCAGGCTTGGGTGCGCCCGTTTCCAGCAGCGCGAAGTAGGCGGTCATGCCGGTCATGCCCAGCGCGGACAGGTAGCGGGGCAGGGGCGCAAGCTTCGGGTCGACCTTGTAGAACCCGCGCGGCTCGCCCAGGAAGTAATCCTGCACGCCCAAGGCGCCGTTGACGTAGTCGCCGACCGCAAAGTTCGGGTGGTTGGAGGCGATCACTTTGCCCACGCCCAATGCCCGCATCACTTCGCCAAGGCCCACAGGTGGAATGTAGGACTTGCCCTCATTCATCCAGCCGCGCATGGCGGGGTCCAGGGACAGGTACTCGTTGCGCACCAGCACTTGCCCGTCCTGCGGCGTGCCCACCGGCACTTCCTGATAGGTGAAGGTTTCCCGCGTGGCCGCGCCGACCGGGCGTTTGGCAAGCAGGAACTGGCGGTTGGTGTGGGCAGTCATGGCGGCAACTCTTTAGAAATGAACTAGGAGTGATAGACAAGGAACGGCCTGTGAGCAAGTTTGTTCGCTCTACGCGAATGCTTGCCGATAGACAGCCCTGATAGTTAGCCGGGGCGCTTTATCACCCAGGCTCATGCAGCGCCAACCGGCCTTCTGATAATGCTGACGCGTTGCTCCCGTCCTTGGCTAGACTCGCTCGACGGCTATCAACCCACAGGACATTCCCCATGAGCATGACGTTTTCCGGCCAGGTCGCCCTGGTGACCGGCGCCGCCGCCGGTATTGGCCGCGCTACCGCGTTGGCGTTCGCCGCCGAAGGCTTGAAAGTGGTGGTGGCCGACCTGGATGTGGCAGGCGGCGAGGGCACTGTCGCGTTGATTCGGCAGTGCGGGGGCGAAGCGTTGTTCGTGCGCTGCAACGTCACCCTGGAGGCGGATGTGCAGCAGTTGATGGCGCAGACCGTCGCTGCCTACGGGCGCCTGGACTATGCCTTCAACAATGCCGGGATCGAGATCGAGAAGGGCAAGCTGGCCGACGGCAGTCTGGATGAGTTCGACGCCATCATGGGCGTCAACGTCAAGGGTGTGTGGTTGTGCATGAAGTATCAGCTGCCGCTGTTGCTGGCCCAGGGCGGTGGAGCCATCGTCAACACGGCTTCGGTTGCGGGTTTGGGGGCGGCGCCCAAGATGAGCATCTACGCGGCGTCCAAGCATGCGGTGATCGGCCTGACGAAGTCGGCAGCCATTGAGTACGCAAAAAAGAAAATCCGCGTCAACGCCGTCTGCCCGGCGGTGATCGATACCGATATGTTTCGCCGCGCCTATGAAGCGGATCCGCGCAAGGCCGACTTTGCGGCGGCAATGCACCCAGTGGGGCGCATTGGCAAGGTCGAGGAAATCGCCAGCGCTGTGTTGTATCTGTGCAGCGACGGTGCGGCCTTCACCACCGGCCAGGCCCTGGCGGTGGACGGCGGTGCAACGGCAATTTAAGACTTCACACTGCACGCTGCTTGAAAAGGACTGAGGGGTTGTGAGGGGTTTCCATAGCTGGCAAAAAGCCGCGACCGAATATGTATCACTAGGTAAAAAAACCAATAAAATCAATACTTTAATAAATTTTGAGGCCGGGTTTTGTTGAGCTTCTGTGCTTAACTGTTTGGGTTGAATAACAAACAGTTGAAGTGAGTGGCTCATGGATTTAGGGATTGATCGACAAGCCCCGGTACCGGTGGTGCAGCAAATCATCAGCGCAGTCGCGGGATGGATTCGCAGGAATGGGGTGAGCCCCGGCACGCGCTTACCGTCCGTTCGCCAATTGGCCCTCGACAATCTGCTGAGCCAGTCCAGCGTGATCGAGGCCTTCGAGCGGATGGCGGCCCAAGGTCTGCTGGCCTCGAGAAAAGGCTCGGGGTTCGTGGTGGCGCAGCCTGCGATCGTCCAGGAAAAAACGTGGTATGAAGGCGCCGAGCAAGGGTGGGGCAGTTTTACCGAAGGTCCGTTGGGCGAACTGAAGCTCGGCTGCGGCTGGCTCCCGGACAGCTGGCGCGAGAGCGATGACATCAGCTACGCGATCCGCGAAGTCAGCCGAACCGACACCGCAGGCCTGTTCAACTACAGCACGCCGCTGGGGCTGCCGGCCCTGCGTGAGCAATTGCTCAAGCGCCTGAACCAGATTGACGTGCCCAGCAGTCTGGAGTGCATTCTCACCACTCATGGCGCCAGCCATGCGCTGGACCTGCTCATACGCACGCTGCTCAAGGCAGGCGATACCGTGGTGGTCGAGACGCCTGGACACGGCAACCTCTACCGACAACTGGCGTTCCACGGAGTTACGTTGCTCGAAGTGCCGCGTACGGGCATGGGCCCGGATATCGAGGTGCTGGAGGCGCACCTGCGTTGCCATCGTCCCAAGTGCCTGTTCATCAGCAGCCTCTATCACAACCCTACCGGCACCAGCCTGTGCCGCGCGGTGGCCGAGCGCTTGCTGGCGCTGGCCTGCAGCGAGGATTTTCTGATCATCGAGGAAGACGTCTACGGCGACCTGCAACATGCCAGTTGCACACGGTTGTCGGCGTTGCCCCATGAAGACCGCGTCATCTATGTCTCCAGTTTTTCCAAGACGCTGAGCAGTGCCCTGCGCGTGGGCTACCTGAGCGCCGGTGCGGCGATCATTGAGCAACTGACTTATCTCAAGACCCTGACGGGCATCGGCACCTCGCGTTTTGCCGAAGCGATGGTGGCGACCTTGCTGGCCAACGGCACCTACCGCAAGTGGGTGCAGCGCCTGCGCAAGCGCCTGAATACCCAAATGGCCGCGACCTTGCAGGTGCTGGAAGATGAAGAGTGGCAAGTGTTTGCGGTACCCGCGGGCGGCATGTTCCTGTGGGCGCGACCTGGCACGCAGCCACCCTGCTGCATGCAGACGTACGCCCGTAGGCTCGGTGTCTTGCTGTCGCCGGCAACGCTGTTCCACCCGACGGGGGCTTGCAGTGAGTGGCTGCGCATCAACGTGGCCTATGCGGCGGACCAACGCGCATTGGCACTGTTTCGTGCCCTCGGCCCCGCCAGATCGACCTCGGCCATTCTGAAAACGACGGGTGTGTAGCTTTTTGCCATTATTGTGGTGCCAACGACTTGTGTTCAGTGCCCTGTGGTTGCCAATCTCGCTGTTGGTACAGCCGGTTTATGGCATCCGCCATTGCAAGAGGACTCAACTGCAATGATTTCGGCCGCGCAACGACGTTTCGCCAACCTCGGTATGGCAAAAAAACTGGGCCTGGGTTTCACCCTGGTGCTGCTGTTGACCGCATTGGTCGCAGCCATTGGCGTGTGGTCCCTGCACACCGTAGGGCAGCGCTTCGGCGGCCTCAAGCAGATGTCTTCGCTCAACAGCAGCCTGCTCAAGGTGCGCCTGATCGAACAGGACTACGCCCTGCACGCCGACCCCAAGTCCGTTGACGCGCTGCACGAAAGTGTCAATGCGCTGGCCGCGCTGGCGCAAAGTCTCAAGACGCAGTCGGCAGCCAACGTGCCGGTAATGACCGATGTGGAACAAGCCCTGGCTGACTATCGCAAGGCATTCGACGAGTTTGTCGAATTGACCCAGGCGAAGGACCTGGCTCTGGAAATGGCCAGTTGGTCGGTGTCCAGCGTGGCCAATAATCTTGATGTGTTGCAGGCCGGGCTGGCCGACGATGGCGCCTATGGCCTGAAGGAAAGCCAGGGCAAGGAAGGTGCCGAGTTTATCGAGCAGGCAGGGCAGGTCAGCCAGGTGTCGCGGTTGATGTTGCAGGCGATGAACGAAGCGCGGCTGCGCCTGGATCAGAGCCGCAAGGCCGATGCGGACGAAGCCGAGCAGGGCAAGATCGAACAGGCCGACCAGGCGCTGGCCCAGGTCGAGCAATTGAAAACCTCGGTCAAGGATGCCGGTTACCAGACCGTGCTCAATGAAGTGTCCGGGCACATCGCCTCGTTCAGCGAAAAGCTCGGCGAGTACACCGGTCTGCTGGCTCAGGAGAAGGTGGTTTACAAACAACTGCATGATCGCGCCGATCAGGTGGTCAGCCGGGTCAACCAGGCTTATGACGCCGAAGACCAGTCGATGCAGGCGCAACTGGCCAACAGCACGCTGCTGATCATCGCTTCATCCGCCCTGGCGTTGCTGGTAGGGCTGATCGCGGCATGGGTGATTACCCGCTTGATCGTGGCGCCGCTGCGCAGGGTAATCGCGGTAGCGCAGCAGATTGCTTCCGGTGACCTGAGTGGTCGCATGGAGGTCAGTCGCCGCGATGAGATCGGCCAGCTGATGCAGGCCATGCAGCAGATGGGCAATGGTCTGAGCCATATGGTCAGCGGGTTGCAGGCCGGTATCGAGCAACTGGCCAGCTCGGCGCACTCGTTGTCCAGCGTGACCGAGCAGACCAACGTCGAGGTCAGCAGCCAGAAGGAAGAAACCGAACAGGTGGCCACTGCGATGAACCAGATGACCGCCACGGTGCACGACGTGGCGCGTAACGCCGAAGAGGCTGCGCAAGCCGCGCAGACGGCAGACGACAAGGTCGACAGCGGCCAACGGGTGGTGCGTCAGAGTTTGCAGCGCATCGAATTGCTGGCCTCGTCCAGCAACAGTGCCAGCGCCAGCATCGAGAGCCTCAGCGCCGAGATCCAGAACATCGGCACGGTCTTGAGCGTGATCAAGAGCGTCGCCGAGCAAACCAACCTGCTCGCCCTGAACGCCGCGATCGAAGCGGCCCGCGCCGGGGAGCAAGGACGCGGCTTTGCGGTGGTTGCCGATGAGGTACGCGCCCTGGCCAAGCGCACCCAGCAATCGACCGAAGAAATCGAGCGCCTGGTCAGCACCTTGCGCAGCGCGGCGCAGTCATCGGTACAGCAGATTCAGCACAGTGGCGAACTGGTGAAACTGGCCGTCAGTGATGCGCTGGAAACCGAAAGCGCCCTGGGCAGCATTGCAGCGGCGGTGTCGTTGATCCAGCAGATGAACCAGCAGATTGCCGCAGCGGCTGAAGAGCAAAGCTCGGTGGCCGAAGAGATCAATCGCAGCGTCACCAGCATCCGGGCGAGTGCCGATCAATCGGCGTTGAGCATGCAGGGCAATGCCGCGTCGAGCATAGAGCTTGCGCAGTTGGGCGCTGAACTCAAGGGCATGGTGGGGCACTTTCGCCTCTGATCGCAGCGCGGGCGCCGCGATCAGAGGGGAAGGGGGTCAGGCGTTGTTGGCGAGGAACGTCAGCAGCGCTTCATTGACGAAGTCCGGGTTCTCCCGGCTGGAGATATGCCCGGCATCGGGAATCAGCGTCAGGGCGCAGCCGATGAGCTCGGCCATTTCCCTGGACTCTGCGGGTGGCCGCGGTTTGTCCTGCTCGCCGCACATCACCAGGGTGGTGTCGCAATCCAGGCGTGGAAGCTGATCGAGAATGTCTTCGCGGCTGAAAATCAAGCGGCCCAGGGGCACGACGCTGTCCTGCAGACGTTGCCGGGAGAAATCCTGCAGCGACTGGCGAAAGTCTTGATACAGCGCTGATTCGCGGTCGATGTCCGCACGGAAGAAGATCGGCGCAATCACATCCAGCAGCGTCGGCGGGATGGCGCCGGCGTCTTCGATCATCTTGAACAGCGAGAAGTAATACTGGCGGGTAGCTTGCGGTTCGGCGCCGAGGTGGGTGTCCATCAGCACCAGGCTGTTGACACGTTCAGGCGCCAGCAGGGCAAGGCGGGCGCCCCACATGCCGCCGACCGAAAGGCCCACCAGGTTGACCTGTGGAATGTCCAGATGGTCCAGCAGTGCCAGGTTCTGACGGGCCAGGTCGTCAAGGGAGGTAGTCTGCGCGGGCAGTGCCCCCGACTCACCGTGGCCCCACAGTTCAGGCACGATCACACGGTATTGCCGGGACAGCGCGTCGATTTGCGGTGCCCACATGTGGCGGTCCCACAAGTAGCTCGAACCCAGCAAAACGACCGGGCCGTTGCCCTGGTCGACATAGTGCAGCGGTTGTCCATCAATCACGGCGACAGGCATAGCAGGCCTCTAACTTCACGGAGTGAGGGGCACTTTTTTACGCTAGTCGGGGGCAGGGGGATAGGTGCAAATTGATGGCACCTTCATGCGCGGCGGGTGCACAAGCCAGCGAGCTCGCTCCTGCACCCGAACAGTCGGCCCGTTGCGGGCCAATGGCACTCAGTCGTAGATGGCTTTCTTTTTCCACTCGGCATCGGCGTCGACGACTTTCAGGCCTTCGGTCAGCTCGTTGACTTCGTCTTCGGCTGGCTGGCTGTTGGTCAACACCGTGGAGTTGGCGCGAGCCAGTTGCGACTCCAGCAATTGCAGCTGTGCGCTGTACACCACAGGTTCCGGTTGTTTGCGCAGATACTGCACGCCCCGCTCGAATGCCAGGCGCGCCTGGCCCGGTTGACCTTGCTGCAAGGCATGCTGGCCAAGGTTGTTGAAGAACTCGATGTGCAGCAGCACCAGGATATGGCGGATTTCCTTGATCCAGTGCTTGGCCTCGTTGGCCGGCAGGAAACCGTCCTGGGCTGCGCGGGTGACCTGGCCATGCAGCGCTTCAAGCAAAAAGCGCACATCCTTGGCCTTGGCTTCGGTCTGGATCGGCGCGGGTGGGTTGGCCACCGGAATCGACTCGCCCTGGGCGATCAGTGCATTGAGCTCGGTGATCCGCGCCTTAAGGGGGGCGCTGGATTTGTTGAGGTTCAGCAGGCGCTGGTTGACGTTGAGTTCCAGTCGGGTCAGCAACAGCTTGAGCGCTGGGGTCATGAATTGGCCGGGAAAGGTCTCGGTGATTTCACCACAGCGACGCAGCCGATCATTGAGCTCGATCTCGGTACGCTTCTTTTCCAGCTTATTGTTTTCCACCACATGGTTCATGTAGCCAATGGCGATCAGTATTGCGATCCCGGCTATTACCAGCAGGGTGATCATGAGTGGTGTCACCGGTGTGACCTCTTTATAGGGTTTGCTGTTGAGTGTAGTGACTGAGCCAGCCGACGGATAGGACTGTTCGACCAGTTACCCGGCCAGTTTCTTCTATATAGCTAAAGTGTCGCTGGGATGGATGCACATTGCCATCATTTGCCTGGGGCAACTATAACCCCTTGTCGTGCGTCAGAATATAGGCGCCAGGGCCTGGGCGCGCAGAATGCCGGTGCAGGCCGCCAAACGGGGGGGAAGTCATTGATTTAAATAAATTTATCCTTGGGGGTTGACGACCTTTCAATCCATCCATAGAATGCGCGCCACTTACAGCGTAAAGCACACAGCGAAACGCGGTAGGGAGTGAATGTTGTACGTGTGTCCCCTTCGTCTAGTGGCCTAGGACACCGCCCTTTCACGGCGGTAACAGGGGTTCGAGTCCCCTAGGGGACGCCATATGCGGGAATAGCTCAGTTGGTAGAGCACGACCTTGCCAAGGTCGGGGTCGCGAGTTCGAGTCTCGTTTCCCGCTCCAATTTACAAGCAGTGTGGCCTTCGGGCGGCATTGAGTGAAACCAGGACCGCATCTTCGGGTGGGGCCTCTGGGCACTGAAATACACACCATGTGTTTCAGTAGCGTGTCCCCTTCGTCTAGTGGCCTAGGACACCGCCCTTTCACGGCGGTAACAGGGGTTCGAGTCCCCTAGGGGACGCCATTTGCGGGAATAGCTCAGTTGGTAGAGCACGACCTTGCCAAGGTCGGGGTCGCGAGTTCGAGTCTCGTTTCCCGCTCCAATTCAAAGAAAAAGCCACTCAATCGAGTGGCTTTTTTTTGCCTGCGAAAAACTGCGGCCCTACGACCCCCAGGGCACTAAAGGCTGTTCGCCGCTTGGGCCAGACGCAAGGTGGCTTGACGGATTTCTTCCTGGTTGAGCGACGCGAAGCCCAGCCGCAGCGCATTCTCCGGCGTGTCCATCGGCGAAAACTGCCGGCCGCTGCGCACCACCAGTCCGTGGTCCAAGGCGATGTTTACCAGTCGATCGACGTCTATTTCATCCTCAAAACGCACCCACAGCGCCAGGCCGCCTTCCGGCTCGCGCACCTGGATGCGATCACCCAACGCTTCGTGCAGGCAGGTTTGCAACGTCTCCCGACGCACCCGATATTCTTTGGACACGCGGCGCAGGTGCTTTTTCAGTTCACCGGCATTGATCAGGTCGGCCAGCATCTTCTGGGCGACGGCGTCGGCGTCTCCCAACATCAGTGCCGCATTGCGGTGCAGGGCTTCGACCACCTGGGCGGGGGCGACCACATAGCTGCAGCGAAACGTT
Source organism: Pseudomonas sp. MUP55 (assembly GCF_034043515.1). Classification (NCBI taxonomy): domain Bacteria; kingdom Pseudomonadati; phylum Pseudomonadota; class Gammaproteobacteria; order Pseudomonadales; family Pseudomonadaceae; genus Pseudomonas; species Pseudomonas sp. MUP55. The sequence continues at coordinate 1,978,189 of NZ_CP138214.1, forward strand.
GAGCCAAGCGCTTTGGATAACGAACCGACATAGATCACATGACGCTGCGCGCGGTCACTGGCGAGCGGCAGGTAAGGGCGACCGTTGAAGTGGAACTCGTGGTCGTAGTCTTCTTCGATGATGCTGAAGTCGTGCAGTGCGGCGAGCGCCAACAGCTGTTGTCGCCGCGCGGCGTGCAGGCTGACGGTGCTGGGGAACTGGTGGTGCGGGGTGAGATAGATCATGCGCACGGTGTGGACCTGGCATAAGCGGTCGATCTGATCCGTACGACACCCTTCTTCATCGATGTCCACCGTGACCAGTTGCGCGCCCAATTGACGGAAAATTTCCCACGCAGGCGGGTAACTAAGGCGTTCCACCAGGACCACATCTCCCGGCTTGAGCAGCAGGCTGGCGCTCAGGTACAGCGACATCTGAGTGCCCTGGGTCAGGCAGATGTTCTCGGCGTTGACCGCCAGGCCGCGCTCGCTGCGCAGCATCTCGGCGAGGGCGCAGCGCAGGTGATAGGCGGTGCCTTCGCTGCCGTAGCGCACGGTGTTGGAGGCAAAGCTGTTGCGCAGGGCGTTGCGGTAGTAGCGATGCAACACGGCTTGGGGCAGCAGGCGGTGGTCACTGGTGCCGTTATCGAAGAACAGCGCGTCATGTCGGTGGCGCAGCGCGGTGACCTGCGCGTTGTGGGTGAAATACGGCACCACCGGCTGCGCCAGGATCGGTGGCGCGAAGGACTGCGGCGCGCGACCGGGCAGTTGGGTGGGCGTCAGTTGGGCATTGACGAACGTCCCACGGCGGGGCTCGCTGATAAGCCAGCCTTTGGTCGCGGCTTCTTCGTAGGCCAGGATCACGGTCTTGCGGTTGACGTCGAGCAATTGCGCCATTTCCCGTGTACCTGGCAGCAAGGTGCCGGGCGGAAGGCGCCCTTCGACGATAGCGGTCACCAGGCCTTCGGCAATCTTGCGGTAGGACGCTTGTGGTGAGTGCTCGTCGAGCTTGAGCAAAGGGCGCCATTTACGCATCTGGACCATCTGAAGTATCCAAAACTGGAGGTTCTAATGGGCCCAGTCTAGCGTAACAATCCAGCGTCACTCATCCTTAGGTCCCACCAACATGCGTCATGTCATCGAACTGTCCCCCTCGGGGAAAACCTTTGAGGCCGGCGACGAGCTGTTGCTTGACGCGATGCTCGCCAGCGGCTTGTCCGTGCCGTTCTCCTGCCGCCGTGGCGCCTGCGGTTCGTGCAAGGTGCTGGTCGCTGACGGCGAGTACCGGGCCAAGCGCCTGGCGCCGGATGCCCCCGCACCCTGTTACCCCCTGGCCGCCAATGAAATGTTGTTGTGCCAGAGCCACGCGTGCACCGACATGCGTCTGGAAATTCCTGGCTGGTCCCTGGATAGTCCCGCGCTGGTCGTCGAGGCGCAGGTACTCGGCAAGCGCGCACTCGCGTCGGACGTCATCGAGTTGGTACTGAAGCCGGATGCACCGGTGTTGGCCCGCCCTGGCCAATACCTCAAATTCCGCCTGGCAGACGGGGACACGCGCTGTTTCTCGATTGCCAACCTGCCTGCGCAGGACGACGGGCGTCTGGTCTTCCACATTCGTCGGGTCAGCGGCGGGTACTTTTCCGAGGGTATTCTGGATGGCTTGGCCGTGGGTGAGCGCTTGCCATTGGAGGGGCCGTTCGGCGCCTGCACCTGGCAGGAGGAGGATGCAACCGCCGTTGTCCTGTTCGCCACGGGCACCGGTTATGCGGGCATCAAGCCGATCCTGTTGAGCGCGCTCAAAGGTGATCGTGAGGTGACCTTGTATTGGGGCGGCGCGCACTCCGCGGATTTTTATGACAGCGCCTTCCTGGACCAGTCGATGCTTCAACATCCAGGTTTTCGCTGGCATCCCGTACGCTCATCCGAGGGCAGGGTGCACGAGGTTGCGTTGAGTCATGGGCACCACTGGGAAGTGACCCAGGTCTATGCGTGTGGTAACGCCACTATGCTCGGCCAGGTGCGCAGCCATTGCGTTGAGGCGGGGTTGCCAAGCCATCGGTTTGTGGCGGAGGCTTTCGTCGCCAGTGGTCGGTCAAGTGCTGGAACGGTTTCCCCGGGGTTCGACCCGATCTGGGAAAAAGTCGGCCCGCGTTACTCCCTGGATGGCATGCTGGCGGCGCGAGAAAAATCCATACGCGCCCTTGCGGCCATCGCCAGCCAGTTGAAAGTCGGCATGACCACCGGCGAAGCCCTGGAGATGGCTGCGCAGCAACTTCAGGCCATGGGCGCTTCACACACCTGGCATCCCACTTACATCCGTTTTGGCGCCGACACGGTGCGCCCGCCCCGCGAAGGCATCGACCGTCAGCGCAGGCTGCGCGCCAAGGATATTGCCGTGGTCGACCTAGGCCCGGTGTGGGACGGTTATGAAGGCGACTACGGCGACACCTTTGTCTTCGGCGACGCACCGCTGCACCTGGCCTGTACCACCGCGCTGCATGAGGTATTCGATGAAACGCGCCAGGCATGGCTGCGCGGCCTGACCGGGCGCGAACTCTACGACTTCGCCGAACAGAGCGCCCTGGCCAAGGGCTGGAGACTGGCGCGCAACCTGGCCGGGCACCGCCTCGCGGATTTTCCCCATGCGTTGTTCGAGAGCAAGCAGTTGGCCGACCTGGAGATTGCGCCGAGTGAAATGGCCTGGGTACTGGAAATCCAGCTGTGCCATCCCACGGAGCCGGTCGGTGGGTTCTTTGAAGACATGCTGATGTTGCAGATCTGAAAGACCGATCTGCAAGACGCAGCAGAGCCAATGTGGAAGGGGGCTTGCTCCCGATAGCGGTGGGCCAGTCAAGCACGCGTTGACTGACATGCCGTCATCGGGGCATAGGTATCTACACAACTTGGCATGGCCCTGAACCTGTTGCGAGGGAGCTTGCTCCCGCTGGGCCGCGAAGCGGCCCCAAGCAATGGGTCTGCTGCGCAGTCCAGCGGGAGCAAGCTCCCTCGCCACAGGTTTGGTGTTCGCCTCAACTGACTGGCATTAGGGCAAGCCCCCTCCCACATTCAAGCGGTGTTGCCTTTCAGATCGGGCCTCCCACAGTGGAGGCTCAGAGCTTGGGCAACTGGCCGACACGCCCCATCATTTCGGTGACGATCTGCAGGTCCAGCAAAAATTGCGAGACGGTCTTGAACTCGCCGTCGGTATGCCCGGTGTATTTCTCCTCCGGACGGGCCAGGCCGAATTGCACGCCGTTGGGCAGGTCGTGCACGGAGGTGGCGCCGGCGGAGGTGCCGAACGTGTGCTGCATGCCCAGGTTTTCAGTGGCCACCGCCAGCAAGGCTTTCACCCATTCGCCTTCGGGGTTGCGGTACATCGGGGCATCCAGCGAATACGTGAAGTTCACATTGACCTTGGCTTGCTGGTCCCACGCGTTCAGCTTCTGCTCGATCTGTGCCTTGAGTGCCTCTGGGTCCTTACCCTTCGGCGCGCGCAGGTTCACGGCCAGCTTAAGGGCTTTGTCATCCAGGCCGACAAAGGTTGGCGAGGTGGTCAGCGGGCCCATGAAATCATCCGAATAGCCCACGCCCAATTTGCCGCCCAGGTAATCCAGGCCCCAGTTGTCCGCCGCATACTTCGCAGCATCAGTGATGTGGTTGTGCTTGAGGGCAATCTTGCCGTCGACGCTGTGGATCAATTCCAGCATACGGGCGACCGGGTTGACCCCGGTTTCGGGTTCCGAAGAGTGGGCAGACACGCCGGTGACGGTGAGTTTGACGTCCTTGCCGTCGACCTTGGTGCTTACCTGGAAATTGCCGCCGTTGCGCTTGGCATAATCATCCCCGGCCTGCTGCAGGCGGGCCGCCAATTCAGCCGGTTTATCGCTGACCAGGGTTGCGACCGAAACCGATGGAATCTGGTTGGTGGCCTTGCCGCCGGTCAACCCGATAATTTCCGCGCCGGTGCCTTCACCCTTGCGCACCGGGAACGTGGCCATGACCGTGCCCGAGCCTTTCTCGGCGATCACTACCGGGTAACCGCCATCCAGCGCCAGGTTGTACTGCGGCGTGGGATTGCGTTCGAAATAGTAGGGAATGGCGTCACCGGAGGTTTCTTCGGTGGTATCCACCAGCAGCTTGAACGAGCGCGCCAGCGGCAGCTTTTCTTCCTTGATCACCTTCATGGCGTACATCGCCACGACGATGGCGTTCTTGTCATCCTCGGTGCCACGGCCGTACATGCGGTCGCCGATCAGCGTGACCTTGAACGGGTCCAGTTTGGTGCCATCCTTGAGTACCCAGTTCTCTGGCGTCACCGGCACCACGTCGGCGTGGGCGTGGATGCCCACCACTTCGTCGCTGCTGCCTTCCAGGGAAATTTCATACACACGGTTATCGACGTTGCGGAAGTTCAGGTTGAACGACTTGGCCAGGGCCTGAATCTTGTCGGCGATCTTGAGAAATTCCGGGTTTTTATACTGTGGCAGGCCGTCTACGTTGAACGTCGGGATCTGCACCAGTTCGCGCAAGGTTTCGAGGGCGGCCTTGCCGTACTTCACGCGGGTGTAAATACCCAGCAGACGATTGATCTCGTCTTGCTGGTCGGCGCTCAAGGTTTTGTTGTCGAGAAACGCGTTGATGGCCGGGCCGACGTCAGCGCTCTTGCCCAGCTCGCCCTTGGTCAGGGTGGCGAGGAAACTGCGGAAATCGGTGACGGGCGTTTCGCTGAAGCTCTTCAGGATCGCGGTGCTTTGGTCGGCGGTGATATTAGCAAAAGCAGGGGTGGCGACTGCCGAAAGACCCGCTGCTAGCAGGGTGGCAGCCGCCAATTGCTTGAGTGGAAAGTACATGGATGAAGGCACTCCTTTGCAGGTAATAAGTGGGAAGTTTCTGACGGATTAGTCAGAAACATTTCCACACACTACCATCACTCAGGTGTGGGAGGTCAATGCTGGCCAGGGTGGGGCGCGGGGTATTCATCTGCCACGCCGAGGGCTCTGGCATAGGGCCCCTCCCAAAGTTGCTCATGCAGTTCGCCTAAACGCTTGGCCATGGCGTCGCTGCGCATCACCACTTCCAGATTGCGCGAGTTATCCAGGTAGCCGCCCAACCAGTTGCTGGTCCCAACCCACGCTACCTGCCCGTCGATTTCCATGGCCTTGCTATGGATTACCCGCGCATACGGGATAAAGCCTTGCTTGGCTTCGGGCAGGGTGACGATTCTGATCTGCACATTGGGCAGCACCGCGAGGCTCTTGAGGTAGGGCAGTTCCAGCGGGTCGGTGTTCCAGTTGGACACCATCAGCTTGATCGACACGCCCCGCGCAGCGGCGGCGCGCACGGCGTTGTCGATCACCGCATAGTAGGGGCGGGTCCGATCCGGTCCGTAGGACAGCGGTGCATAGTCGAGCAACTGCACGCGCACCTCCTTCTTCGCTTCGCCCAGCAGGCGCGGCAACTCCAGCTGTGAATCACCCACGCCGGGCGGGTTGTAGCGATGTGGGCTGGCCACCAGGTAGTTGCCGGTGCGCGCAGGTTCCTGGCTGGCGGCCGGCAGCGGCACCGGCCGGTGTTCGGCGAGGGCCTGTTGGGCTTGCCAGTCCTGGTCGAAGATCGCCTGGACCTGCCCGACGACAGTCGCATCGCTGATGCGCAGTCCGGTTTCGTGGATATGTTCCAGGGAGCGCCAGTCGAAATTCTGGCTGCCGACAAACGCCTGCTGGCCGTCCACCAGCATGTACTTGGCGTGGATTATCCCGCCGCTCACTTGCCCGAAGGGCAGTACGCGGAAGGTCAGGTTGGGGATGGCGCGCAAGCGTTCCAGGGTGGCCGCATCCGACAACTTGAGGCCTTTTTCTTCAAGCAGAAAACGAATCTTCACGCCGCGCTTGCCGGCGGCTTCCAGGTGTTCGATCACCTTGTCCATCACCGAGCCGGGATGGTCGGCCGCGTAGAACTGGCCGATATCAATGCGCTGTTTTGCGCCGTCAAACAGCTCGATCCACACAGGCCCGGGCTGACGCAAATCGGCGGTACCCAGCACAGTGTCGACCGGTACGGTATGCACCAGCTCAAAGCCTGGAATTGAAAAGTCCGCCTGGGCCAGCGGACTGAGCAGTAGGCCGGTGAGGCCTGCGATACGTAACTTGATCGATAGGGACATAGGTGTCTCTGCGGGCAAAAAAAGGACGGGCGCCTATAGCGCCCACCCCGAAGGTCATGCCGTGCGGGTGTGCAACGGCGTCGGCACCAGATGCGGCATTTCACCCTGCACACGGGCACCGCTGGCGGCGCGAATCAGCAGAATCTTCAACTGGTCGTTGATGCGCTCCAGGCTGTCCTGGAAGAAGTTGTGAAACACCACGCAGAACAGCGCGATGGCGATACCCAGCCCGGTGGCGAACAAGGCCGTGCCGATACCACCGGAAATCTGCCCTGGGTCGGACACGCCCGCCGTGGCCAGCGCCTTGAAGGTGTCGATGATGCCCAGGATAGTCCCCAGCAGGCCAAGCAGCGGGGCCGCAGTGGTGATGGTCTCGATGATCCACAGGCTGCGGGCGAGCGGGGCGCGGGTCTTGAGGTACTGGGTGTCGATTTCGTCGTCCAGGTCCTTGCGCGAACCGTGGGTCGCCTTCTGGGCCAGCACCGGCAGGATCATGTCCAGCGCCAGGCTGCGGCGACCGGTCAGGCTTTGCGGCAAGTCGCGCTCGCTGTGCACGTTGGCGCCGAGGGCGTCGATCAGGGCGCGGGCCTGGCGGCGGACATAGGCGAAGTAGATACCACGCTCGATGGCGATGAAGATGGCGATGGCCATCGCGGCATACATCACATAGAAGGTGACGTCGTGGAGCAGGTTCATATCCATGCTTGCGATCCTCTTGGGTCAGTCTTAGAAATTGGCTTCCAGCGAAACCGTGACGGTGCGGTCCAGGCCGACGATGTACGCCGGGTCGCCGTCGCGAAAGCCGCTGTAGCTGGCGGCGTTGGTCTTGGTGGTGTACACGCCGTCCAGGTATTTCTTGTCGAACAGGTTGTCGACGTTCAGGCGCAGGGTCGCGTCCTTGACCACCTTCTTGTCCACCGGCAGGTAGATACCGGCGCCGAGGTTGAACACGGTGCGCCCGGAAATGGCTTCGTCGTTGGTCAGGTCGCCGTAGAGCTTGCTGGTGTACTTGCCGCCGAAGGTGCCGTAGAAGCGCCCGTCGTCGTAGCCGATGTTGGCCGCCAGCATGTTCTTCGGCACGTTGGCAAATTGCTTGCCGCTGGTGGGCAACAGGATGGCCTGGCCGGCGTTATAGACGGTCATGTCATCTTGCTGCTCGGCCTTGGTGTAGGTGTAGGAGGTGTAGTAGTTGAAGTGGTTGGGCAGCAGGCCGCTCCATTCCAGTTCCAGGCCTTTGTTGGTGACGGCGCCGACGTTGATGTCGGCCGCGTCGCCGTTGATGTCCTTGGACGACACCTGGCGATTCTTGAAATCCATGTAGAACAGGGTTGCGGCCAGGGTCATGTCGTCGCCGCGCAAGCGCCAGCCCAATTCGTGGTTCCAGCTGGTTTCCGGCTCGAGGTTGATGGAATCGACGCCTTTATCGTAGAGCGCATAGTTCTGCGGTACGCGCATGTTGCGTGACAGGCTGTAGAACAGCTCGTTGCGCTCGTCCAGCTGGTATTTGAGGCCGACGTTGGGCAGCAGTTTGTTGTAGGTCTGGTTACGCTTTTCTGGCCGCTCAGTGATGCTGCCGTGGTTGGTGCCGTCACGCTCGACGTTCATGTAGGCCAGGCCTGCGATGAAGGTCCAGTCCGAGTTGATGTACCAGGTGTCCTGGGCCCAGACTTTTTGCGCCGGGGTCACGGTGAAACGGTCGCGGCCCTGCACGGTGTTGCCGTTGGCATCGACGATGGCGCTGTTGGAATCCGGCCAGGTGTCGACCGGCTTGCCGTTGCTCTTGAGTGGAATGAATGGCTGGGTCTGGCTCTGGCGCGCACGCTCGTACCAGTAACCGAATTGCAGGCTGTGGTCGCCCAGGTCCCAGGTCAGTTTGGTGGTGATGCCCGGGCGCCAGGTTTGCGTGCGCGAAGGGCGGTAGTACACGCCGCTGTTTGGCGTGCCGTCGGCGGTGTATTGGGCGGCAGTCGGCAGGTTGCCGAGGTCGAACACGCCGCCTTGGTTGGAGCCACGGTTGAGGGCATAGCTGGATGCACCGACGCCACTGCCATTGCCCCAGAAGTAATACGGGATCACCGACAGGGCCAGGTTGTCGGCCAGTTTGAACTGGGTATTGAGCACGGCGGTAAAGGTCTGGAACGGGTTCTGCGCCAGGGCATAGTAGCTGTTGTACTTGCCGTTGCTGCCCACGGTCGGCGTCGCAGGGTAGGGGTCGTATTTGCGCCCGTTCTGCTGGAACTGGGCCTTGGTCAGTTGGCTGTAACTGTTGTTGGCCTGCTCGTGGTACTTGAGGATCAGGTTGGCGGTGTTGCCATTGCCGGCGTCGAAAAAGCTGTTCCATTCCACCTTGTCCGCACGCACGGCCCCCGAGCCGCGCCACATATCCCCTTCGGTATGGGACACCGATAGCCAGTTGCTCAGGCCGTTGACCTCGCCGGTGTTCAGACGCGCAAAGGTCTTGCGTGTGGCGTTGCTGCCGACGATCTGTTTGACGAAGGCGCCTGTTTCCTTGGTTGGTCGAATGGTCACGATGCCGATGTTGCCGCCGCTGGAGCCGATGTGCGGACCATCGGCTTCCGACGCGCCTTGGGTGACGAAGATCTGGTCGATGTTTTCCGGATCGCCCAACAGGTTGGAGTACAGCGCATAGTTGCCCGAGTCGTTGATCGGCATGCCGTCCACCGACATGCCCACCTGGTCGGAGTTCATGCCGCGCATGGTGAAGCGAAAGCCCGAGAGGCCGGTGTTGTCTTCGCTGGAGATATTCAAGCCTGGGGTGTATTTGAGCTTGTCGATGGCGTTACCGGTCGCGGCCTGCTTGTCCAACGCTTCCTTGGTCACGGTGGAGCGGCCCTTGATGCTTTCTTCCGGCACCATGTAGCCGCCCCCGGCGCTGGCCTTGCCCTGTACCCCTATGGTGCCGACGTCACTGTCGCTCGTGTCTGCCATGACCACGGCCTGGGTCATGCTGGTGGCGGCAACGAGTGCCAGATGCATGCGGGTGAACTTCATCACGGTCGTCCTGGTGTCGGGTGCTTACTGCACGCTGTAGTTGAAGGTGGCGGTGAAGCGCTGTTCGTTGCGGCCCCCGAAGGCTTGCTCGGGGAACGGCTTGACCTGCTTGATGCGACGCAAGCTGTTGCTCGCGGCCCGGTTGAGCAACATGCTCACGGCCTGGGTTTGCAGGCCCGAATCCAGCACGCGGCCCTGGCGATCCACCAGCAGCCACACCACCACTTCGCCACTGGGGCGTTCGAGGGATGCCTGGCGACCGGTGGGGTACTGCTTGTAGGTGTCCAACTCGTTGCGCAAGCCCTTGAGGTAGCCGCCTTCCAGTGCCTGGCTGTCGACCTTCGGCGGCGCGGGCGGCGCAGGTGTTGGGGCGGCCTGAGTAGGCGGCGCAGCTGCTGGTTTGGCGGCCACCGGCGTCGGCGTCGGCGCCGGCGCCGGCACGGGCTTGGCGACCACGGGCTTGGCGACCACGGGCGCAGGTTTGGGCACAGGTTTTGGCTTGGGCTTGGGTTCGGGCTTGGGCACAGGTTTGGGCGGCGGTGGTGGAGCCGGCTCGGCGTCATCCTCCTCGATGACCGGCGGCGGTGGCGCTTGCTCCACCACGGGCTGCGGGACCACTTGCGGCTCTGGCTCAACCAGCGCCAACTCGACCGCCGACTCGTCATACACCGGCTCGACCTTCAAGGTCTGCGACTGGATACCCAGTGCAATCAGCACCAGGGCAATCAGGGCCGGGACACTGCCCAGCAGCTGACGCGCACGAAACAGGACGTACATGATCAGGACTTGCGCGTGGCAATGGACACGGAGGTGAAGCCACCCAGGCGCAGGGTGTCCATCACTTCCACCAGGCGCGAGACTTCAACGCCTTTGTCGCTGTTGACGATGATCGTCGACCGGGTATCAGGCTTTTGCGCCGCCTTCAGCGTCGGCACCAGGGCATCCACCGTGAGGTCCTTGCCATCCAGTTGCAGCTGGCCTTCCAGGCCCAGGGTCAAAATGAACTTGTTCTGCGGTTTGAGCTGCTGCGAACTGCTGGCGCTGGGCAGCTGAGTCTTCATGCCCAGGGCCGGAATCACGTTCAAGCTCACCAGTACAAAAAACACCAGGAGGAACATCATCACGTCGATCATCGGGATCAGTTCGATGTGCGCCTTGCGCTTCTTGGGTTCATCCCAGGTTCTCATTCCGTTACCCCGTTATTGAATTAGGGGCAACACGCTAGCAAGCAAAAATGACCGAACGGTTAACTTTAATTTACGTTTTGAAGGCTCTAGGAATGGGCCTACAGACGCTTCGCGAGGTGATTTTTCGCAGTAATGAAACTGACATGAGGGCGGTACATGCTCGCAAAATTTATATCGGGAGCTGCCCGCCATGAGTCGTTCGTTGCCGCATTTGTTAACCCCGCGCCTGCTGTTGCAGGCGCTTGAAACGGAGCAGGCCGAGACGCTGTGCAGGCTCGCCAACGGGCCGAACATCGCCGACAACACAGCGAATATTCCATCGCCCTACACCCTGGAAACGGCGCAGGCTTTTATCAATGGAATGCAGGAGAAATACCGTGACGGCGAGCTGTTGAGCCTGGGCATGCAGGTGCGTGAAAGCAGCGAGCTGGCCGGCATTGTCAGCCTGCGTCTAAACGCCCGCCACAATTATGGGCACCTGGGTGGTTGGGTGGCGGCGCACTGTCGCAATCAAGGCTATGCGGCCGAGGCGGCGACGGCGGTGATGGACTTCGGGTTCGCTGAGCTCGGGTTGCAGCGTGTGGGCAGCCAGTGCTTCGGCCGCAACAAGGAGTCGGCGCGGGTCATGCAGAAAATCGGTCTGCGCTATGAGGGATGTGCACGCGGGGCGTTCCTCAAAAACGGCGTGTACGAGGACCTGTTGGGGTTCGCCATGGTGCGTGACGAATGGGAGCGCCGGGTGTGAGCGGCGCAGTAGACCCCGACCGCCGCCGAGTCCTCACTGGGCTTGCCGTCGCGACGGCATTTTCCATTCTCAGCCCCTTTGCGCGCAGCGCCGGGGTCGATTATCCATTCACCCTGGGTGTGGCGTCGGGTGACCCGCTGCCGGACGGTTTTGTGATCTGGACGCGCCTGGCGCCCTGCTTCAATGCCGAAGATGGACGCGGTGGCTTGCAGCGTGCGGTGCCGGTGCGCTGGCGGGTGGCCAGCGATGCGGCGATGACCCGCATCGTGCAGCAGGGCGAGGTGATGGCGACCGGGCACTTTGCCCATTCGGTGCATGTGGAAGTGGCGGGGCTGGCGGCGGGCCGGGCGTATTGGTATCAGTTCGAAGGCCTTGGCGCGCAGAGCCCGGTCGGCCAGGCGCGCACCACACCGGCGCGGCATGAGATGGCGTCGGCCCGGCTCGGGTTCGTCTCGTGCTCGCACTGGGAGCGCGGGTATTTCAGTGCCTACCGTCACCTCGCGGTCGAGCGCCCCGACCTGGTGTTTTTCCTCGGTGACTATATCTACGACAGCTCGTACGCGGCGGACTCCGGCAAAGTCTTTCGCGCCCACGGCAGCGGCAATGCGGTGAGTTTGCGCGACTATCGCAACCGCTACGCGCTGTACAAGACCGACCCGGATCTGCAGGCCCTGCACGCCGCCGCTCCCAGCGTGGCGACCTGGGACGATCACGAGGTGCAGAACGACTACGCCAACCGCTGGTCCCAGGACCCGAATATCCCTGTGGCGCCGTTTCTCCAGCAACGGGCGGCGGCCTATCAGGCGTTTTACGAGCACATGCCGTTGCGCGCGAGCAGCCGGCCACAGGGGCCGGACATGCGCATCTATCGACGCCTCGACTACGGCCAGTTGGTGCGTTTCCATGTGCTCGACGGTCGACAGTATCGCTCCGAACAACCGTGCATCCAGGCCAACGGCAGTCACCAAGGGCATGTTGCCATCAACCCCTGCAGCGACCTGCGTGATCCAGGTCGCACCTTGCTTGGCTGGCAGCAGGAGGCCTGGCTGGACCAGGGGTTTGCCCAATCGAAAGCGCAGTGGAACGTGATCGCCCAGGACCTGCTGGTCGCGCCACTGATACAGCGTGACCTGACCCAGCACAAGGTCGGCCGCTGGACCGATGGCTGGGATGGCTACATGGCCAACCGCAAACGAATGCTGGCGTCTATCCAGCGCAATCGCGTGCAGAACCCGGTGTTCTGGGGCGGCGATATTCACTCGTTCTGGGCCACGGATCTGCACGCGGATGGCGAGGACCTCGACTCACCAGTTGTCGCGACCGAGTTCGTCGGCTCTTCGGTGACCTCCGATGGCCCGCCTTATGAAGCGTTCAGGAAGATCCTGCCGCTCAACCCCCATGTGAGGTTTTTTGACAGTCGTCAGCGTGGGTATGTGTCGGTGGAAGTGGACGCGCAGCAGATGCTCACGCATTTTCGCGTGATCAGCGACCCACGCGACCCCGCGGCCACGGTCTCGACGCTGCAATCGTTTGTGGTCGAGCCGGGCAGGGCGGGGGCGATGGCGGTGTAGCTGGATGTTTTTGTAGTGCACAGACCTAAATGTGGGAGGGGGCTTGCTCCCGATAGCAGTGTGTCAGTCAGCTTATTTGTAACTGACACACCGCCATCGGGAGCAAGCCCCCTCCCACATTTTGGCGCTCGGCGTGTCAGGTGATTTCGTAGCGAACCGACAACGCGCCTTTTTTCTCCGACAGGGCCAGGATCGTCACTTGGCCCACTTCTCCCAGCGCTCGAACATGAGTGCCGCCACAGGCGTAGGCCGGCAGTTCACCGAAGCCGACCTCGCGAGTGCCTTCATCCAGCCGCATGTGCCGTGGATAGTCAGCGGCGACCCAGCGGTTGACCTGCTGTTGAAGCGCCTCGGCGTCCATGGGCTGCGCGGCTTCGCCACGGATAAAGGTGATCTTGCCTTCACCCGGCCAATGGTGAGCCTTGATCGGCATCCAGCCCAGACGTTCGCCAGCATTGCCAATCAAATGGCCCGCTGAATGCAGGCGCGTATGCAGCGTGCGGCGTTGCGCATCGACTCGCGCACTGATCGGACCGGGTTCCAAAGCTTGATCGACGTAGTGCACCACCTGCTCGGCTTCCTGCATGACGCGCAGCACCTGGCTGTTGCCGAGCCATCCGGTGTCGAATGGCTGGCCACCGCCTTGGGGATGGAAAATCGTCGACTGCAGAACTACCGCAAATTCTTCTTCGTGCGGCGTGCAACGCAGCACTTCCAGTTCGGCAGTCAGGTGATCGTGGGTGAAAAACAGGCGCTCGGTCATCGTCTACATCCGCATCCAGGGGGTGTGGGCAGTATAAATAGTGCGCTGATGGGCGATAATCCATCGAAATATCAATGGACCTGTGCGTCATGAGCATCAATCTTCCTTTGCCGCTGCTGGGCGAAATGGCGATTTTCGTCAAGGTGGTGGAGACCGGCAGTTTCTCCGAAGCGGCGCGCCAACTGAGCGTTTCACCTTCAGCGGTGAGCCGCAGTATTTCGCGCCTGGAGCAGGCGCTGGCAACCCGCTTGTTGCAACGCACCACGCGCAAGTTGCGCCTCAGCGAGGGCGGCGAAGAGGTGCTCAAGCGGTGCCAGGAGATGGTCAACGCGGCGCGTTCGGTGATGGAAGTCAGTGGGCAATTCACCCATGAAGCCGAAGGCCTGGTGCGGGTCAGCGTGCCCAAGGCGGTGGGGCGGTTTGTGGTGCATCCGCATATGCCGGCGTTTTTGCGGCGCTATCCCAAAGTGGATGTGCAACTGATCCTCGAGGACCGGCACGTGGACCTGATCGACGATAACGTCGACCTGAGCATCCGCATCACCGACAGCCCGCCGCCAGGTCTGGTCGGGCGCCAGTTGTTGCCGATTGAGCATTTGCTGTGCGCAACGCCGCAGTACCTGGCCGAGCATGGCACCCCGAGTCATCCCCATGATTTGCTGGAACACAGCTGCATTTACCTGGGTGAAACCCCAGGCGACTCACGCTGGAAGTTTCGCCAGGGCGGCAAGGCGGTGACGGTCGGTGTGCGCGGGCGGTATGCGGCGAACCACACGGGCGTGCGTCTGGATGCCGTGTTGCAGCATGTGGGGATTGGCAGCTTGCCGTATTTCACGGCGCGGCATGCACTGGAGGAAGGGCGGTTGGTGCAGGTGTTGCCGGCGTGGGACTTTATCGCGTCTTACCACGGTGAAGCGTGGTTGCTGCATTCGCCTACGCGGTATTTGCCGCCGAAGTTGCGGGTGTTTATCGATTATCTGGTGGAGTGCATGGCCAACGAGCCGACACTGGGCCGCCGTTAGAAATGTGCTTAAAAATGTGGGAGGGGGCTTGCCCCCTCCCACATTTGGGTTTTTGGTGTTCTGAAGATCAGTGCTTGCTTTGATCTTGCGGCATGGCCAGCAGCTGTTTTTCCTGGTTCCAGTCAAACGGCTCGTCGTTCTGCTCGGCTTCATAGCGACGTTCTTCCAGGGCCTGGTACAGGTCCAGTTCTTCGTCGGGCATGAAGTGCAGGCAATCGCCGCCAAAGAACCACAGCAGGTCGCGCGGTACCAGGTGGGCGATTTGCGGATAGCGCAGGATGACCTGACTCATCAGGTCCTGGCCCAGGTACTGGCTTTCGATCGGGTCGATCGGCAGCAGGGCGCGCAGTTCGTCAAAACGTTCCAGAAACAGCGAATGGCTTTCCTCGGGTACCTGTTCGGCTTCGCCGACGGCAACCAGGATGCTACGCAGGTGGTCGAGCAAGACGAGATGATCGGCAACGACGTTGGACACGAGATAAGTCCTCTAAAGCAAAAACGGGCGCGAGAGTATATGCCTCTCGCGCCCGTATTTATATGACCGCTGGTATCAGCGGACCTTGCCCTCAGCCTGCATCAGCTCGTCCTTGCCGAAATCATCCACGTCGATCACCTTGCGACGAGCCGCTTCGGCGTTGCGCAGGGTCTGCGCTTCGGCCGGTTGCAGCACACCGGCGTGCAGCGCGGCGTCGATGGCATGCTCGCCGGCATTCGGTTTGACTTGCCCGCTTTTGAGCGCGCTGTGCAGCTTTTTCTGCAGCGGATGGCTGGCGCCTAGCAGGTCGTAGGCGTGTTGCAGTGCGCCGACCGGGTCTTGCGCCGATTGCGGGCGATAGCAGCCCGCCAGCAGCTCTTCCAGGGTCGGGTCGCCCTTGGCGCGGCCGATCACGGCGGCAACCTCGGCATCCAGGGCATCGGACGGCCCGGTATGGCGACGCCCGAACGGGAACACGATCACCCGCAGCAGGCAGCCGAGCATCTTGTTCGGGAAGTTGCCCAGCAACTCATCCAGTGCGCGCTCGGACTGGCCAAGGCTTTCTTCCATGGCCCAGGCGAACAGCGGTTCCAGGTGATCCGGCGAATCCAGGTCGTGGTAGCGCTTGAGCGCCGCCGACGCCAGGTACATGTGGCTCAGCACATCACCCAGGCGCGCCGACAGCCGTTCACGGCGTTTCAACTCGCCGCCCAGCAGCATCATGCTCAGGTCGGCGAGCAGGGCGAACGCGGCGGCCTGGCGGTTCAGCGCACGGAAATAACCCTGGCTCAGACGGTTGCCCGGGGCTTTTTCGAAGTGACCGATGCCCAGGTTCAGCACCAGCGTACTGGCGGCGTTGCTCACGGCGAACCCGATATGTTGCATCAACAGGCCATCGAACTCCTTCAAGGCCTGGTCATGGTCTTCGCGACCGGCCAGGGCCATTTCCTTGAGCACGAACGGATGGCAGCGAATCGCCCCCTGGCCGAAGATCATCAGGTTGCGCGACAGGATATTCGCGCCTTCCACGGTGATGAAGATCGGCGCGCCTTGCCAGCTGCGGCCCAGGTAGTTGTTCGGGCCCATGATGATGCCCTTGCCACCGTGTACGTCCATGGCGTGGCTGATGCACTCGCGGCCACGTTCGGTGAGGTGGTATTTGAGGATCGCCGACAGCACCGAGGGCTTCTCGCCCAGGTCCACGGCATTGGCGGTGAGCATGCGCGCGCTGTCCATCAGCCAGGCGTTGCCGCCGATGCGCGCCAGGGCTTCCTGAATACCTTCGAAGGCCGACAGCGGCACGTTGAACTGTTCACGTACCTGGGCGTATTGGCCGGTCACCAGGCTGGTGAACTTGGCCGCGCCGGTGCCCACCGCAGGCAGGGAGATCGAACGACCCACGGACAGGCAGTTCATCAGCATCATCCATCCCTTGCCGAGCATCTCCTGGCCGCCGATGAGGAATTGCAGCGGAATGAAGACGTCCTTGCCCGAGTTGGGGCCGTTCATGAACGCGGCGCCCAAGGGCAGGTGGCGGCGGCCGATTTCGACGCCGGGAGTGTCGGTGGGGATCAGCGCGAGGCTGATGCCCAGGTCTTCTTCATCGCCCAGCAGATGGTCCGGGTCATAGGCCTTGAATGCCAGGCCCAGCAAGGTCGCGACCGGGCCGAGGGTGATGTAGCGCTTTTCCCAGTTCAGGCGCAGGCCGAGGGTTTCCTTGCCTTCCCATTCACCTTTGCAGATCACGCCCGTGTCGGGCATGGCGCCGGCATCGGAGCCGGCTAGCGGGCCGGTCAGGGCGAAACACGGAATATCGTCGCCACGCGCCAGGCGCGGCAGGTAGTGGTTGCGCTGTTCGTCGGTGCCGTAGTGCAACAGCAGCTCGGCGGGGCCCAGGGAGTTGGGCACCATGACGGTGGACGCAAGGTCGCCGCTGCGGGTCGCCAGTTTCATCGCGACCTGGGAGTGGGCATAGGCGGAGAAGCCCTTGCCGCCGTATTCCTTGGGAATGATCAGCGCAAAGAAACCGTGGGTCTTGATGTGTTCCCAGGCAGCAGGCGGCAGGTCCATGGCCTGACCGATTTCCCAATCACTGACCATGGCGCAGAGTTCTTCGGTGGGGCCATCGATGAACGCTTGTTCTTCCTCGGTCAATTGCACCTTGGGATAGGCCAGCAATTTGTCCCAGTCGGGACGCCCGCTGAACAGTTCGCCGTCCCACCACACGGTGCCCGCGTCGATGGCGTCGCGCTCGGTTTCGGACATCGGCGGCAGGACTTTCTGAAACCAGCTGAACAGCGGCTTGGTGAAGTACTGGCGGCGCAGGTCGGGCAGCAGCAGGGGCACGGCTACGACGGCGATCAGCACCCAGAAAATCAGCAGTAGCCAACCCGGTGCATGGCTCCAGGCGCCCATCGCCAACAGGTAAACGGCGACCACACCCAAGGCGGGCAGGGGCGCGGTGCGGCGGTGTGCCAGGTAGGCAATGCCGAGCACCAGAACCAGTATCCACAACAACAGCATATTCAATCCTCCGTGAAACCAGGGGCGAAACCACCAGGGAGCTTAGTCGGCGTCCGGCCAAGCGGGGTGATCAGGATGTTACAAGGTGTACTGGGGATACCTGAGTCCCAGCCGCTTCATCGATAGTGACCACCCCGCAGTGGTGGAGTTCGCCGGGAAACATCGCGGAACCCGCGCGGATTTATGTGACCAGGCGGTCAATCAGGCGGTGCGCTGCAACCCCTGCACTTCGAACACCCAGGTCAGCCGGTGACAGGCAGAGTGATTCAAGCCGCGTCTGAACCGGCGTATGCTGCGACGTTCATCAAGCCATGTTCACCAACAATAAGGCGCGGTCATGCTGAAGATCTGGGGTCGTAAGAATTCGTCAAACGTCAGGAAAGCACTGTGGTGCGCCGAGGAGCTCGGCCTGGACTATGAGGCAATTGATGCGGGCGGGGCTTTTGGTGTGGTCGACACGCCGCAATACCGTGCCTTGAACCCCAATGGCCGGGTGCCGATGATCGAAGACGGCGACTTCGTACTGTGGGAATCCAACACCATCGTGCGTTACTTGTGCGCCAAGCAAGCGTCGGATTTTTACCCAAGCGATCTGCAAGCTCGCGCCAGTGCCGAGAAGTGGATGGACTGGACCACGTCCACACTCGCTGATCCGTTCAAGGCGGTGTTCTGGGGCATCGTGCGCACACCGGCCGAACAGCGCAATTGGGACAGCATCAATGCCGGGCGCCAAGCCTGCATCGATGCACTCACGACCGTCGACCAGGCCCTTGCCGAGCAACCTTACCTTTCCGGAGCAGCCTTTGGCATAGGCGATATTCCCTTGGGCTGCTTTGCCTACCCCTGGTTCGAGATGCCCATCGAGCGCCCGGCGATGCCCAACCTGGAGGCCTGGTACCAGCGCCTGAAACAACGCCCGGCCTACCGCAAGGCGGTGATGACCGCGTTGACCTGATACACACTATTAACAGACGTGACTGTACTTGTGCGGCGCGGGCACGCACCATGCTGGCACCTCATCGCAGGTTGAACTACCTGCGGTGTGCCCTCATCTATTGTTTCTATTCTTTTCTTTGGTGCGTAATCCGATATGAGTTCCGCTCTGTCCATCCGGCAGCTAACCAAAACCTACGGCAACGGTTTCCAGGCCCTGAGTGGTATCGATCTGGACGTCGCCGAAGGTGATTTCTTCGCCTTGCTCGGCCCCAATGGTGCCGGCAAATCCACCACCATCGGGATTCTTTCGACCCTGGTCAACAAGACCAGCGGTACCGTGAATATCTTTGGCCATGACCTGGACAAATCCCCGGCGGCGCTCAAGCGTTCCATCGGCGTGGTGCCCCAGGAATTCAACTTCAACCAGTTCGAAAAGACCTTCGACATTGTCGTGACCCAGGCCGGCTACTACGGCATCCCGGCGAAAATCGCCAAGGAACGCGCCGAGCAGTACCTGACTCAACTGGGCCTGTGGGACAAGCGCGATGTGCCTTCGCGGTCGTTGTCCGGGGGCATGAAGCGACGCCTGATGATCGCCCGCGCCCTGGTGCATGAACCGCGCCTGCTGATCCTCGACGAACCCACCGCTGGGGTGGACATCGAGTTGCGTCGTTCGATGTGGACCTTTCTCACCGAGCTGAACGAGAAGGGCATCACCATCATCCTCACCACGCACTACCTGGAAGAAGCCGAGCAGCTGTGCCGTAACATCGGCATCATCGACCACGGCACCATTGTCGAGAACACCAGCATGCGTAACCTGCTGGGCCAGTTGCATGTGGAAACCTTCGTGCTCGACCTGAAAAACAACCTGTCGACGCCGCCGCAGCTGTTGGGCTATCCGAGCCGTCTTGTGGACAGCCACACGCTGGAAGTCCAGGTGGACAAAGCCATGGGCATCACTGCGCTGTTCAGCCAATTGGCGACCCAGAACATTGAAGTGTTGAGCCTGCGTAACAAAACCAATCGCCTTGAGGAGTTGTTCGTGTCCCTGGTGGAGAAAAATCTGGCGAAGGTGGCGGTATGAGTTCCGAACTGCAACCCAACCTCGTCGCGCTGCAGACCATCGTCTACCGCGAAGTGAAGCGCTTTACCCGGATATGGCCGCAGACCCTGCTGCCGCCGGCAATCACCATGGTTCTGTATTTCGTGATCTTCGGTAACCTGATCGGCCGGCAGATCGGCGATATGGGTGGCTTCACCTACATGGAGTACATCGTGCCGGGCCTGATCATGATGTCGGTGATCACCAACTCCTACGGCAACGTGGTGTCGAGTTTCTTTGGCAGCAAGTTCCAGCGCTCCATTGAAGAGTTGATGGTTTCGCCGGTGTCGCCGCACACCATCCTGATCGGCTACACCCTGGGTGGCGTGTTGCGTGGCTTGATGGTGGGGGTCATCGTGACCTTGCTGTCGTTGTTCTTCACCCACCTGCAGGTGCACCACCTGGGCGTCACCATTCTGGTGGTGGTGCTCACGGCGACGATCTTTTCGCT
This sequence comes from Pseudomonas sp. MUP55, assembly GCF_034043515.1. Lineage (NCBI taxonomy): Bacteria > Pseudomonadati > Pseudomonadota > Gammaproteobacteria > Pseudomonadales > Pseudomonadaceae > Pseudomonas > Pseudomonas sp. MUP55. The sequence goes on from NZ_CP138214.1 coordinate 1,998,120, forward strand.
GCTGGGGTTTATCAACGCGGTATTTGCGCGCAACTTCGATGATATTTCAATCATCCCGACGTTCGTGCTGACCCCATTGACCTATCTGGGCGGGGTGTTCTACTCCATCACGTTGCTGCCGCCGTTCTGGCAGACCGTGTCCCTGGCCAACCCGGTGCTGCACATGGTCAACGCCTTTCGCTACGGCATCCTGGGCGTGTCGGATATCAAGATCAGCGTGGCGATTACGTTCATGATCGTCGCCACCATCGTCCTGTATATCGGTTGCGCGCGGTTGCTGGTGAGCGGGCGCGGGATGCGTACGTAATATCGATTAAACGCGGTTAAAAAATGTGGGAGGGGGCTTGGCCCCCGATAGCGGTCTGTCAGCCACTTTGGTACTGACTGGTCCAGAGCTATCGGGGGCAAGCCCCCTCCCACATTGGTTTTGGGTAAGGCTTTAGTTTGTCAGTGCTATGTCGATCAGGGTGTGCAGCTCTTCAACGGCCAACGGCTCTGTGGAGAACAGGATGCGAAACACCGTCGGTGCCGCGAGCAGGTTGATCAAGCGATCCACACTGGGTGCCGCCTGGTCCGGGTAACGGTCAACGATCACCTGCAGCTGCCCGCTCAGAATGCTCACGCAATACCCTGGCGTCAGGCTGCACTGCACGTCGCGCATCATGTTGCGCCCAGGCTCCGAGCTCATTTCATCCAGATACTGTTCAGCCCAGCCTTGCAGGTCGCCACGCAGGCTGCCGGTATTGGCCGGCTCGGTGTCCGGCCGCAGGCGCGCCAGGGCCACATCGGCCAGCAGCGCGGAAAGGTCACCCCAGCGCCGGTAAATGGTGGAGGGTGTGACCCCCGCACGCGTCGCAATCATCGGCACGGTGATACTGGCGCGCTCGTGGGTTTCCAGCAGTTCACGCACGGCCGAATGCACGGATTCTTGTACCCGGGCACTACGGCCCCCCGGGCGAAGGCCTTCTTTGATCGCCATGGCTAAAACCTTAACACAAAGAATTTGCTTTAAGCGCTGCCGGGTAGCACACTCCACAAAAGCAAAATATTAGCTTTAGTGGAGCGTGCCTATGCCCAGCAACCTTTCTCAACGGTCCAGCCTCACTTTTCTGGTGATCATGCTGTTGACCTTCCTTGCCGCGTCCAGCGCGCCGACGCCGTTGTACCAGGTGTATCAGGACAACCTGCATTTCTCGGCGGCAATGCTGACGCTGATCTTTGGCGTGTATGCCGTGAGCCTGCTGGCGGCGCTGCTGACGGTAGGCTCGCTTTCGGATTACGTCGGGCGCAGGCCGGTGATCTTCAGCGCGCTGATCCTGAATATCGTGGCGATGCTGCTGTTCATCAATGCCGGCAGCACCGCTTGCCTGATTGCCGCACGGGCGCTGCAAGGTTTCGCCACGGGGATGGCGACGGCGGTATTGAGCGCGACGTTGCTCGACACTGACCGCCTGCGCGGGCCGATGCTCAATAGCCTCGCGCCGATGCTGGGCATGGCCAGTGGCGGGCTGGGCAGCGGTGTATTGGTGGAATACGCGCCATGGCCGACCCAGTTGGTGTACTTCGCCCTGCTCGGATTGATGGTGCTTCAAGCGCTGTATGTCTGGCGTTTGTCGGAAACCGTCAGCCGCATACCCGGTGCCTTGAAATCCCTGGCGCCGACCCTGCATGTGCCGAAGCAGGCGCGCCGGGCCCTGGGGTTGGCGATGCCGCTGAATGTGGCGGTATGGGCGCTGGGTGGTTTCTATTCATCCCTGGCGCCGTCTCTGGTGCGGGCCGCAACGGGTTCGACGTCGCACCTGATCGGCGGCGGGCTGGTGGCGGTGATTACCTTGAGTGGCGCGGTGATGATCTACAGCCTGCGTGAGCATCCGGCGGATAAGGTCATGCGGCTGTCGGCGATGTTGCTGGCGGCGGGCGTGGCGCTGTTGCTGACGGCCGTGCAAAGCGCCAGCCTGTGGCTGTTCTTTGTCGCGAGTGTGGTGGCCGGCCTGGGGTTCGGCGGCGGGTTCATGGGCAGTGTGCGCAGCATCGTGGGGTTGGCGTTGCCCCATGAGCGGGCGGGGTTGATGTCGGCGTTCTACGTGTTGAGCTACCTGGCGTTCTGCTTGCCGGCGCTGCTGGCGGGTAACTTGAGTCGGGAGTTTGGGTTGATCGCCACCACCGATGCGTACGGCGCGCTGCTGATCCTGCTGGCCCTGGGGGCTTGGGTGGGAATGCTCTCGCAGCGCGATGTATATCTGCATAATAGATAATATATAGAGATATTACCCGTTATATAGATATTCGAACAGGTTCTATGATGGTTTCAACCTCATGCGAGGAAGAGGATTGCCATCATGACCTGCTCGACCACCACCCGCTACAAACCCTTCAGTCACCTGACCCGTCCCCGGGAAGTGATTCGCCAGTTCACCCCGAACTGGTTTGCCGCGACCATGGGCACCGGCGTGCTGGCGCTGGCCCTGGCGCAACTGCCGGTCAATCTGCCCGGCCTGCCTGCCATCGCCGAAGGGCTGTGGATGTTCACCATCGGCCTGTTCATTCTGTTCAGTGCCCTGTATGCCGCACGCTGGGTGATGTTTTTCCACGAGGCGCGGCGGATTTTCGGGCACTCCACCGTCTCGATGTTTTTCGGCACCATCCCCATGGGCTTGGCCACCATTCTGAATGGTTTGCTGCTGTTTGGCCTGCCACGCTGGGGCGACGCTGTGATCCCTTTGGCCGAAGCCCTGTGGTGGCTGGACGTGGCCATGGCATTGGCCTGCGGTGTGTTGATTCCGTTCATGATGTTCACCCGTCAGGAACACAGCATCGACCAGATGACGGCGGTATGGCTGCTGCCCGTGGTGGCCGCCGAAGTCGCCGCCGCCAGCGGTGGCCTGCTGGCACCGCATTTGGTGGACGCCCACTCGCAACTGGTGATGCTGGTGACCAGCTACGTACTTTGGGCGTTCTCCCTGCCGGTGGCCTTCAGCATTCTCACCATCCTGATGCTGCGCATGGCCCTGCACAAACTGCCCCACGCCAACATGGCCGCATCCAGCTGGCTGGCGCTGGGGCCCATCGGTACCGGTGCCTTGGGCATGTTGCTGCTTGGCGGCGATGCACCGGCGATTTTCGCAGCCAACGGCCTGCCGGGGGTCGGGGAGATGGCCAATGGGCTCGGTCTGGTGGCAGGCATTACCCTGTGGGGTTTCGGCCTGTGGTGGATGTTGATTGCGGTGCTGATCACCCTGCGCTACCTGCGCGCCGGTATCCCGTTCAACCTCGGCTGGTGGGGCTTTACCTTCCCGCTGGGGGTGTATGCCCTGGCGACGCTGAAACTGGCGAGCGTGTTGAATCTGCAGTTTTTCAGCGTATTGGGCAGCGTGCTGGTGGTGGCCCTGGCCCTGATGTGGCTGATCGTGGCCAGGCGCACGGTGCAGGGCGCCTACAAGGGCGAGCTTTTTGTTTCACCTTGCATTGCGGGGTTAGCGAATAAGTAAGCAGGATTAGGTAAAGTCGTGGCCTGATCAATAACAGGCCACGCAGGAACACGGACGATGAGCCACCCCTCACAATTCACCTTGCTGCGCACTCGGCGCTTCCTGCCGTTCTTCATCACCCAGTTGCTGGGCGCCTTCAACGACAACATCTTCAAGCAATCGTTGATTCTGGCGATTCTCTACAAGCTCACCATTGAGGGTGACCGGTCCATTTGGGTCAACCTGTGTGCCTTGCTGTTTATCCTGCCGTTCTTCCTGTTCTCGGCGCTGGCCGGGCAGTTCGGCGAGAAATTCAACAAGGACGCGTTGATCCGCGCGATCAAGCTTGGGGAAATCGCGATCATGGCCGTGGGTGCCACCGGTTTTCTGTTCAATCATCTGGAATTGATGCTGTTGGCGCTGTTCGCCATGGGCACCCACTCGGCGCTGTTCGGTCCGGTGAAATACTCGATCATGCCCCAGGCCCTGCACGACGATGAGTTGGTCGGCGGCAATGGCCTGGTGGAAATGGGTACGTTCCTGGCGATCCTCGCCGGCACCATCGGCGCGGGCGTCATGATGTCTTCCACCCATTACGCGCCGGTGGTGGCCGCAGCGATTGTCGGCGTGGCGGTGCTGGGCTACCTCGCCAGCCGCAGCATCCCGCGGGCGGCGGCTTCCACGCCGCAATTGCGCCTGGACTGGAATATTTTTACCCAATCCTGGGCCACGTTGCGTATGGGCCTGGGGCAGACCCCGGCGGTGTCGCGCTCGATCGTCGGCAATTCCTGGTTCTGGTTTGTCGGTGCGATCTACCTGACGCAGATTCCGGCCTACGCCAAGGAGTGGTTGTACGGCGACGAAACCGTCGTCACCTTGATCCTCACGGTGTTCTCGGTGGGCATCGCCCTGGGGTCGATGCTCTGCGAAAAGCTCTCCGGGCGTAAGGTGGAAATCGGCCTGGTGCCGTTTGGCTCGTTCGGCTTGACGGTGTTTGGCTTGCTGCTGTGGTGGCATTCCGGAGGCTTCCTCCAGAATGTCCAGGCCAACGACTGGTTTGCGGTGCTCAGCTACGGACAAGCCTGGTGGGTGTTGTTCGATATCCTCGGCCTTGGCGTGTTCGGCGGCTTTTACATCGTGCCGCTGTACGCGCTGATCCAGTCGCGCACCGCCGAAAACGAGCGTGCGCGCGTGATCGCGGCCAACAACATTCTCAATGCGCTGTTTATGGTGGTGTCGGCCATTGTGTCGATCCTGCTGCTGAGCGTGGCCAAGCTGTCGATTCCCGAGTTGTTCCTGGTGGTGTCGCTGCTCAACGTCGCGGTCAATACCTACATCTTCAGGATCGTGCCCGAGTTCACCATGCGCTTCATGATCTGGCTGCTCAGCCATTCCATGTACCGTGTCGAGCACCGCAACCTGGAGCTGATTCCGGATGAAGGCGCAGCCTTGCTGGTGTGCAACCACGTGTCGTTTGTCGATGCGCTGCTGATCGGTGGTGCGGTGCGTCGGCCGATTCGGTTTGTCATGTACTACAAGATCTATCGCTTGCCGGTGCTCAACTTTATCTTCCGCACCGCCGGGGCGATTCCGATTGCGGGGCGTAACGAAGATATCCAGATCTACGAAAAGGCGTTCACTCGGATTGCCCAGTACCTGAAGGAAGGCGAGCTGGTGTGCATCTTTCCGGAAGGCAAGTTGACCGGCGATGGCCAGATGAACGAGTTTCGCGGCGGTGTCACGCGGATTCTGGAAGAGACGCCAGTGCCGGTGATACCGATGGCATTGCAGGGGTTGTGGGGGAGTTTTTTCAGCCGCGATCCGAACAAGGGGCTCTTCCATCGGATCTGGTCGCGGGTGGTGCTGGTGGCGGGGGAGCCCGTGTCGGCTGAGGCGGCAACCCCTGCACAGCTGCAGGCGGTGGTCGGTGTGCTGCGGGGGAGTGTCAGGTAGTTCTGTGTTGGATCTGCCGGCCTCATCGGGGGCAAGCCCCCTCCCACAGTTGACCGCGTTGACCCGTGTGGGAGGGGGCTTGCCCCCGATGGCGGTAGTCGCCTAAGTGGAGATCTTCAGGCCAATAAGCCCGCAAATGATCAACGCCACACTGGCCAACCGAAACAACGCCATGGATTCCCCAAACAGGATAATCCCGGCGATCACCGTGCCCACGGCGCCCACTCCGGTCCATACGGCGTAGGCGGTGCCCAGCGGCAGTTCCTTCACGGCCAGCCCCAGCAGGCCGAGGCTGATGGCCATGGCGACGATAGTCAGGGCGGTGGGCAATGGCTTGCTGAAGCCGTCGGTGTACTTCAGGCCGACGGCCCAGCCGACTTCGAACAACCCGGCAAAAAACAGAATGATCCAGGACATGCTGACCTCGCTTCTTCAGGCGGGGTCGTCCCCGGATTCAACGCTCAACGGCGTCGCGGGGTCGTCCCCGCGAAGCGCCTAGAGTGCCGAACATGGGCCGTACGATCAAGTTTGCGGGGTATCTTCCAGCGCGCGGCGGTCCTGCTTTTCGCTCATGCGTCGAAAGTAGGTGGAGAGCAACGCCCCGGAAATATTGTGCCAAACGCTGAACAGTGCACTCGGCACCGCCGCCAGTGGCGAGAAATGCGCGCTGGCCAACGCGGCGCCGAGCCCGGAGTTCTGCATGCCCACTTCCAGCGCCAATGACTTGCGTTGCGCCAATGGCAACTTGAACAGGCGCCCGGTGAAGTAACCGAGCAGGTAGCCGAAGCTGTTGTGCAGCATCACCACGGCCATGATCAACAGGCCCGACTCGGCGATCTTCGCCTGGCTGGCGGCTACCACCGCGGCGACGATGATCACGATGCTGACCACTGACACCAGCGGCAATACTTCGACTGCATGCCGTACCCGACTGCCCAGCAACCGCTGCGCGACCACGCCCAGCACGATGGGCAGCAGCACCACTTGCAGGATCGACCAGAACAACTCCATGAACGACACCGGCAGCCAGGCCGAGGCCAGCAGCCAGATCAATGCCGGCGTGAGCAGCGGGGCGAGGAGGGTGGTAACGGCAGCGATGGCCACCGACAGGGCCAGGTCGCCACGGGCCAGCCAGGTCATCACGTTGGACGAGGTGCCGCTTGGGCAGCAGCCAACCAGAATCACGCCGACGGCGATTTCCGGCGGCAGATGGAAGACCTGGCACAGCAACCACGCCACCCCTGGCATGATCACGAAATGCGCGACCACGCCGAGGGCGACGCGCCACGGATGGCGGGCAACCTCAGCGAAATCTTCAAGTTTCAAGGTCAGGCCCATGCCGAACATCACCAGGCCCAGCAACGGTACGATGGCGCTTTTGAGGCCGATGAACCAGCCGGGTTCGAGGAACGCGAGCACGGCAAATATCAGCACCCAGTAGGCGAAGGTATTGCCGACGAAGCGGCTCAGGGCGGCGAGTGCGCGCATGGGGAAGTCCTTATTATAGAGTTTTGTAAATTGCGATCGAATGTGGGAGGGGGCTTGCTCCCGATAGCGGTGGTTCAGTCAAAGCAGCGCTGGCTGACACTCCGCTATCGGGAGCAAGCCCCCTCCCACAGTTTGATCTTCACACGGCTTAGATGCCCTGTGGGGTTTCTTCGCCGCCCAGTGCTTCGACCAGTGCCGGCAGGAACTCGCCGAAGGTCAGCATCATCAGGGTAAAACTGGCATCCAATTGGCCCAGGGCTTCGTCGCCGCCGTCCTGTTCGGCCTGGTCTTGCAGCAGGTCCTCGAACTTCAGGCGCTTGACGGTCATTTTGTCGTCGAGCATGAAGGACAGCTTGTCCTGCCAGGCCAGGGACAATTGAGTCACGACTTTGCCGGTAGTCAGGTGCAGCTGGATCTCTTCGCCGGTCAGGTCCTGGCGCTTGCAGCGCACGATCCCGCCGTCTTCGTGGGTGTCGCGCAGTTCACACTCATCAAGAACGAAGAAGTCGTCAGCCGGTTTCTGGGTGGTGACCCAGTCGGTCATGATCGCCGTCGGTGCGGTTTTCACGGTCAGTGGGCGCACGGGCAGGGTGCCGATCACTTCGCGCAGGGTGGAGAGCAGGTCTTCGGCGCGTTTCGGGCTGGCCGAGTTCACCAGGATCAGGCCTTGCTTCGGCGCGATGGCGGCGAAGGTCGACGAGCGACGAATAAAGGCGCGCGGCAGGAACGCCTGGATGATTTCATCCTTGATCTGGTCCCGTTCCTTTTTATAGACCTTACGCATTTGCTCGGCTTCGATTTCCTCGACCTTCTCTTTAAGCGCATCGCGCACGACGCTGCCCGGCAGAATGCGTTCTTCCTTGCGCGCGGCGATCAACAGGAAGTCACCGCTGACGTGAACCAGGGGCGCGTCTTCACCTTTACCGAAAGGCGCGACAAACCCATAAGTAGTCAACTCCTGGCTTGCGCACGGGCGCGCCAGTTTGGTGGCCATGGCCGCTTCCAACGCCTCGGCATCAACAGGCAGATCTTGGGTCAGGCGATAGATAAGCAGGTTCTTGAACCACATGGGGTGAGTCTCTCCTCTATACAAAGGGGGGCATTATTCTCTTGATCACGCCGCAGGCCAACCCTGCGTAAGCCATTGGAAGGGCTCAAAAAAAAGATTTAAGAAAGTGCTTGCCAGACCTAAGGGCGCTCCGTAGAATGCGCGCCACACCGAAACGAAGGGTGATTAGCTCAGCTGGGAGAGCATCTGCCTTACAAGCAGAGGGTCGGCGGTTCGATCCCGTCATCACCCACCATTCGCTTCAAGTGTTACGCGCAGCGGTAGTTCAGTCGGTTAGAATACCGGCCTGTCACGCCGGGGGTCGCGGGTTCGAGTCCCGTCCGCTGCGCCATATTTGCTTCCACTAAGGCCCATTGAGCGCCTGGAAGCCACGCAAATAGCGGCCTTTGGCCGCTTTTTTCGTTTCTGGGTTCCGTCGGAATCCATCTCCAGCCACGGTTTCCACGTACCTGTTCAAGTACACCGCTGGTACCGCCCTTTACAATTTCTCGTGCACTAATTCTCCTGTCGATTCGTCTACTGCTGGGCTGTATTCACGGGCCTGCCTGTTGATGCACTGGGATCTCGCGGCTATCGTCTGGTGTTGATAGCGGTGCATGACAAATGACTCAAGTATCGAGCGTGGCGTGAAATAGCTGATTTTTTGGCACCCAGCGCGCTCATATGGCCTGTTTTATGAAATTGATCCATGGCGGAGCGCCTTAAGGGTGCGGCACTCGGGAAGGGAAAGAGCCCAAGCCGGCCAAAGCGCTCCAACCAGATGAATCGAGGAATGAATGATGTTGAAGTCTGAAGAGCTTCCCAGCGAAGCGCGCGAACCCAGCGATTACGAGAGCCTCGTCGCGATGGGGGTCCACACCCTCAATGCCATTCCCGGGGCTATCTACCTCTGCGACCGCGACGGGTGGCTCGTCAGATTCAACAGTGAAGCGGTCGAGCTATGGGGAAGAACACCCAAGCTGGGAGAGAACGGAGACCGCTTTTGCGGCTCGTATCGGCTGTACTCTACAGATGGCATGCCGTTGGCTGTTGACGAGTGCCCGATGGCTTCGACCCTCGGCGCGGGGCTCGACGCGCGTAACCAGGAAGTCATGATTGAGCGTCCGGACGGATCGCGATTCGTGGCGCTCATGAGCATCAGGACGCTTCGAGATCGGCGCGGAAAAATCCAGGGCGCGATCAATTGCTTTCAGGACGTCTCTGCGCACCACCTGATGGCTGAAGAGTTGCGACGTAAAAGCTCCGATCTCGAAGACTTTTTCGAAAACAGCGCCGTGGGTCTTCATATTGTCAGCGGCGAGGGCGTCATCCTGCGGGCCAATAAGGCAGAGTTGTCGCTGCTGGGCTATTCAGCGAACGAATACATTGGCCGTCATATCACCGAGTTTCATGTGGATGAGCCGGTCATTGGCGATATCCTCCACAAACTCGGTAGCGGTGACTGCCTCACGAGTTACCCGGCGCGATTGAAGGCAAAGGACGGCACAGTCAGGCACGTCGCGATTACTTCCAACGGGCGATTTGAAGACGGCAAATTCTTCAACACCCGTTGCTTCACGATTGACGTGACCCGCGTGTACACGGCCGAAACAGAGCGCCAGGAGAGTGATGACAGGCTTGCGGCTACCTATGAGGCGGCCACTATTGGTATTGCCGAAGCGGCGGAGGACGGTCGCCTGCTTCGGGTAAACGATGCGCTGTGCACCATGCTTGGTCGGTCTCGCGAACAACTACTGGCGATGACTTTCCTGGACTATACCCATCCTGGAAGCGTTGAGCAGGACGCCAAATCCTATGCGCGCCAGGTGGCAGGTGAGTTGGACAACTATGTGATACGTAAACGGGCGACCAAGCCCGATGGCCAGATTGTGTATCTCGATGTCCATAGCTCGTCGGTAAGGACTCCTGATGGCAGATTCCGCTATGGTGTGCGCGTCATCCAGGATGTCACGCTGGCTCATGCGATGGAAAACCAGGTGCGCGAAAGCGAGCGGCACATGCGCAATCTCCTGGAGGCTCTGCCGGCTGCGGTGTACACCACTGACGCCGAGGGACGCATCACGTTCTACAACCGCGCAGCAGTCGAGTTGTCGGGTCGAACGCCACAGCTGGGCGACCTGTGGTGCGTAACCTGGAAATTATTTAATACCGATGGAAGCCGCCTTCCCCACGACCAGTGCCCCATGGCCGTAGCGCTGAAGGAAAACCGGTCGATACGCGGCGTCGAAGCCATCGCGGAGCGCCCGGATGGCACTCGCGTACCCTTTACGCCTTATCCAACCCCGCTGCATGACGCGCAGGGAAACCTGGTCGGCGCCATCAACATGCTCGTGGATATCACCGAACGAAAGCAGGCCGAAGACCGGCAAAAGCACCTGATTGACGAACTCAATCATCGGGTGAAGAACACCTTGGCGACGGTCCAATCCCTCGCGGCCCAAACAGCACGTAGCGCGCATGATGCCAATGAAGGTTATGTCCGGTTCGAAGCCAGGCTGCTCGCATTGTCGCGCGCCCACGACCTGCTGACGAAGCGGCATTGGGGCCAGACTCCGCTGGGCTTGCTTGCCCATGAAGTGTTAATGCCAATATTTGGCCACGACCCCGACCGCATCGTGATCGCCGGTGATGCCATCGACGTCGACACTCGCGTCGCTCTGAGCCTCACCATGACGCTCAATGAGCTGGCAATCAACGCTCTTAAATACGGTTCGATGTCCGTCGAGGCGGGGACGCTTTGCGTGAACTGGAGCGTTCAATCGCAACCGAACGCAGTACTGCTCACCCTGGACTGGCTGGAGCGGGGCGGCCCCTCAGTGTCCACGCCGGAACGCAAAGGGCTGGGTTCGCGTTTGATGCAGCGCTGCATCGAGCGCGATTTAGGCGGATCTTTTGAGCTCGACTTCGCCCGTGAGGGCGTTCACTGCCGCTTCTCGTTTATGGTCGCTGAGAACCAGACATGAACTCGTTTACTGGAATCAAGGTGCTCCTGGTTGAGGACGAGGGCGCCATCGCAATGTTGATCGAGGAAATGCTCGAAGACCTGGGGTGCACAGTAGTCGCATCCGTGGCCCGACTCGCGAAGGCGCTCCAAGTGGCAAATGTGTTGGACGTAGACTTGGCCATTCTGGACGTGAACCTCGCCGGAGAACGTGTCTTTCCGGTAGCCTGCGTTTTGCGTGCGCGCAACATCCCGTTTTTATTCAGTACCGGTTACGGCGCCAGCGGCCTGCCGAGGGAGTTTGCCGACTGCCCGGTTCTACACAAGCCGTTTTCGGAAACGGACCTTCGGTTGAAAGTTGCCCTGACGCTGAAACGTTAGGCAGCTTCTTGGGCGGGCTTTTTACCGTGCGAAAGATGGCAAAAAGGCTTGCGGTAAATTTTTTCTAAATAATTGCACTTAAATCAAGACATTACGATTTTTTGGTGTATGATGCGCCCACACCGAAACGAAGGGTGATTAGCTCAGCTGGGAGAGCATCTGCCTTACAAGCAGAGGGTCGGCGGTTCGATCCCGTCATCACCCACCATTCGCTTCAAGTGTTACGCGCAGCGGTAGTTCAGTCGGTTAGAATACCGGCCTGTCACGCCGGGGGTCGCGGGTTCGAGTCCCGTCCGCTGCGCCATATTCGGTCACCTGGAACGCTGAACGCCAGGTCACCACAAGAAGCCCGCTCATTGAGCGGGCTTTTTTTTCGTCTGCGATTTATCCATTTGGCTTTTTCCGGCGTGACTCACGCGTCGCCAAGTGCTCGAAGCAAAAGGATGCGGTGCCAAATACCGCGATGATAATGAGTACGATCATGCCGAGGGTTGAGCTTTCCACGCTGGCTTCCTACGCGGTGATGGGGTAGGCCATCACCGTAGTCGCCAGGTGTGAGGGGCTCAATAGACCCGACGTAATCCTTACGGCGCCGGGCCCATTTTTACGCCGTTTTTACGGCGCGTTGCGGCTGTGGCGATAGTCGCTGACCGCTTCGTAGACCGCTTTGCGCAGCCGGTTGATACCGCCGATGGGGCGGTGCGCTTCCAGGCCAAACCAGGGGTTGAACGACTGGTTATCGCACGCCAGGTTCAATGCAGGCGTGTCGAAATCCTGCGCCGGTACCCGTACCTTGGCCACGGTTTCATAGGGCGCATCACTTTCCTTCCACTCAATGCTGGTGTCTTCGATGGGCATGAATGTCTGCGGGTTCTGTCGCTGGACCTGCAGCACGAAACACGCCGGCACCCGGTCGGCGGACAGTTGTTGGTTGAGCGCGCTGCGCAGGAAGTTCGGCAGGTCCTGGTTCTGCTTGGGCAACTGGTATTGCGGGCAGCTTTGCGGGTCTGGCGCGACACGGAACTTGGCGTTCGCTGCACCGAACTTGTAGGGCGATACGGAAAAGTAGGTGGCCTGCGTCGGGCTGGCGGGGGCGGGCGCCAGTGTCGCCAGGGCGATGAACAGATGACGCACTTGCCAGCTGCGCGGGTCGAGCGTGGGGAAGAACGCCAGGACTTTTTTGCCGTCCGCCTGGGCGCCGATGTTTTGCGCATATTCCGCCACATCGCTGACAAAGAAGTTCGGATGGCTGAACATCACGAAGTCCTGTTCAGTGCGTGCCTGCTGATCGGCCATCAGCTGCTTGCCGGGCACATCCAGCAGCTTGATGGCCATGCCGCGAGCGTCGCGGATGCTGTCGAATTGCGGGTAGGCGTTGCCGTTGGATAAACGCATCGTTGCCTGCCAGGTCTTGCCCGGTTCGGCGAATACGCCCTGGCGCAAGGCCGGGTCCAGGTCGGCCAGCACGCTGACTTCGGCGTTCACGCAACCATGTGCCTTGGCGTGGGCATCACGCAGGTAGCGCGTGCCTTCGCGGTGCTGGTCGACGATGCGTACCGCCGTCTGGATGATGCCCTGGGTCATGGCGGCCTCTCCCGGCGGGATCTGCTCGTCCGGCGACACCGGGCCGCTGTGCTGCCAGGCGAACCAAACGCTGGCGGCCAGCCATACCAGCAAGCCCAGGCCCACCAGCCACAGCAGTGTTTTGCCGACGAAGGCGCCGAGGCGTAGCCAGATACGCGCGAGCATGGACGGTTCCTTGTGTTGTGATCGGATAATCATGGCAGTTGTTGCTCCAGCGGCCCGCCGAGGACTTTCAGGTATTCCAGCAGCGCCCAGCGTTCCTCTGGCAACAAACCGCGGCCTATGACGCCGTTGCCGCGCTTGCCGGCACGGAATTCGTGGCCACTGTTGTGGTTGCCGGTAATCCTGGTATCGAACAGGAAGGCATTGTTGAATGCAGCGGTTTCAAAGCCCAGGTGACGTGGGTCGTAATTGAACGTGCCTTTATAGAAGGTGCTGCTGCGTTCGTCCTGGGGTGAAAGCAGCTGGTAAATCGTCGGCACCGAACCGTTGTGCAGGAACGGCGGGGTGGCCCACACGCCCGCCAGTGGCCGCGCTTTATAGGCACGCAGTTCCCGCACCCCGATGGGCAAGCCAAAACCGTCCAGGCTGGGACGCTCGGCTGGGGTTACGCCTGCTGCGCGGTAGGCATGTTCCTCAACGAACGCGGTGACATACGCCAGACCCTGAGCCACCGACATGCGTTTCGGGTCCAGCGGCTGAGTGGGCGCAGGGTGCAGTTGCACATTGAGTCCTGCCAACTCCTTCGGGTCCCATTGCAGGGCGCTGAGGTCGTAGCGCTGGTCGGCAATGTTATTGGCGGTGCCGGGGTCGGTGCCGATGTCGTCCACCGCAAGCATCTTCAGTTGCCGCACGGGGCGACCTTGTTCCTCTGTGACGATGGGCACGTGGCAACCGGCGCAATTTTGCGCGAACAGCGCGCGGCCCCGAGCGGCGAGTGGCTTGTCGATGGCGCCGAACAGGTCTTCCGGCCAGGTGGGTGGCTTGAGGCGTTGTAACGTCTCTTCGATCAGGTTCAGGTCGCGTACCCGTACGCTGGAGGGGTAGCGCGCATCGCCCTGCAGGGGCTGGCCGGCACTGTCGAAGAAGTCCAGGGTCGCGCCCACGCCGAGGGCTTCACCGATATTGCGCGCCATCGGTTGCTGCGCCGAACCGTTCCATTGCACCCAGTCGAAGGTCCAGATGTCCCAGAGTTGCGGGTAATCCACGGGGGCGTTGGCGATACGATAGTTCTCTGGGGAGATGGCATCGCCAAAGCTGGCATTGGCGATGCGCCCGAAGGCGTCGGTGCGCCCCGGCCCTTCCTCGGTGGGGTAGAGGCCACGGTGGGTATCGTTCCAGGCAACCTTGAGAAATGTGTTCAGCGACTGTTTGAAGTCCTGGCGCAGTTGGTTGTGCTCGGCGTCGTAGCGCTCACCCAGGACCTGACGGGCGAAGCGCTCGAACTTCCAAGGGTTGTAGTAGGTTGCCGCAAGGCTGGCGACCAGGGCTTGGCCGAAGCTGCCGCCGCGCAAGGTCGGCACGCTCGACGGCAGCACGTGCTGCGCTGAGCCACCGTCGACACGCAGGGCCTGGCCTTTGAAGTGCAGCTCGCCGGTGTGGCAGGCGGCGCAGGTGATATCCAGGTATTCAATGTTGCTGCCCGCATTGGTATGCCGGGCAAACCCCACGGGCAAGTTGTCCGGGTTTTGCGTGGTGGGCACCTGCTTGGGGTCCACCAGGAAGCCGAAACGGGCCAGGTACGCCGGCGTGGCGAAGCGGCGTTCGGAAAAAGGCAGCTCCAGGGCGGTGAACCAGTCGTAGCGCAGGCCTTTTACCTGGGTGCCCTGGGGGGTGAAGTAATAGGTCTGGCGATCCGCGGCGCTCCATTGGTCCTGGTAGTGCACCTGCTCAACGGGCACGTAATCGGGCAGCTTTGGGTTGATCGTGTAATAGAGCACCACGGCCAGAATCAGGCCCAGGGCGATGAGGATCAGGAGGAAAATACGGGAAAAAATGCGCAAGTTAACTATCCTTGTCGAGTTGTCGCGTTGTTATGCCACTACGCCAAGGGGGCGGCAAGTGGCCATGAGCCTGATAATGGCAGGTCCCACGATCCGTCGCGGGCCTCCATCATGAATGAAAATGCTTTTAAACACGTGAACTTATCGGAAGTTTCCTGCTCACATGCCGGTAGCCATTGGTCGTGGCCGCCTGATAAGCTCGCGACTTTATTCGAATGCCCTTTTGGCGCATGAACAAGGAAATAGCATGAAACAGCATCGGTTGGCGGCGGCGGTGGCCCTGGTTAGCCTGGTACTTGCGGGTTGTGATTCGCAGACCAGCGTAGAGCTGAAAACCCCGGCGCAGAAAGCTTCCTACGGCATCGGCCTGAACATGGGCAAAAGCCTGGCTCAAGAAGGCATGGATGACCTGGACTCCAAAGCGGTAGCCCAAGGCATCGAAGACGCTGTCGGCAAGAAAGAGCAGAAGCTAAAAGACGACGAGTTGGTTGAAGCCTTTGCCGCACTGCAAAAGCGCGCTGAAGAGCGCATGACCAAGATGAGCGAAGAGTCGGCAACGGCCGGCAAGAAATTCCTCGAAGACAACGCCAAGAAAGACGGCGTCGTCACCACCGCTTCCGGTCTGCAGTACAAGATCGTCAAGAAAGCCGACGGCGCCCAGCCCAAGCCGACCGACGTCGTGACTGTTCACTACACCGGCAAGCTCACCAACGGCACCACCTTTGACAGCTCCGTGGACCGTGGCAGCCCGATTGATCTGCCGGTCAGCGGTGTGATCCCAGGTTGGGTCGAAGGTCTGCAACTGATGCACGTGGGCGAGAAGGTCGAGTTGTACATCCCGTCCGACCTGGCTTACGGTGCCCAGAGCCCGAGCCCGGCGATTCCAGCCAACTCCGTGCTGGTATTCGACCTGGAGCTGCTGGCCATCAAGGACCCAGCCAAGGCTGAAGCCGCTGACGCACCTGCTGCACCTGCCGCCAAGAAGTAATCGGCACTTGCACACCCAACGCCCCGTCTCGACGGGGCGTTGTTGTTTACGGGGTTTAAGAGCGACGCGAAGCCTGCGCAAATCCAAACGAACGTCCGCAACCTGTAGCAGTCTGATATAAAACTCGAGTACGGGTAGCCTTACATGCTTGCCAAGTCAATGAAATCTTGGGTTTTTTTGATGTGCGCAAAAAACGCCCGATCTGACTGCAGGCCTTGTAGCCCGTGGCTTTCAGCCATGAAAAAAGGCTCTGTTCACAAGGTTATCCACAATTTGTGTGGATAACCTTTCTGTCGTATGGAACTGGAGTGACACATGAAACCACCTTTCAATTTCACCCGTTTCCTGCCCATAGCCGCCCGTTTGCTCGGACGTGGCCGTTTACCAACCCTGCTGTTTGCCGTGGCTGCCAAAGGCTCGAGCCAGGGCAACCGCCTGGGCCAGCTCAAGGATGATCTCAAGTTGCTCCAGGCCCTGTGCCTGGCGTACTGGCGCGGCGAGTATCGGGCAATCAGCCCCAAGGCGCTGATCTCTGTGGTGGCGGGGTTGATGTACTTCGTCAGTCCGATTGACGCGATCCCGGACTTTATCCCCATGTTCGGTATGTTCGACGACATCGCCGTGCTGGCATGGGTCATGAAGACCCTGAGCGGTGAGCTGAGCGCCTTTCGCGCCTGGCGCGATGCCCAGCGCCCGGAAAAGCTGGCGGTGGTTGAGCGCCTTCCCGCCACGCCTGAGCTGCTTGCCCGGGAAAACCCGCAAAAAAACTAATGCGGGTGGCTATCCCCTGCGACCTCTGTGGCTGTTAGGATTACACTTCTAAGGAAAGAACTTACTTAGTAAGTGTATTTATCCTACGGGGCAGTCATGGATATTCAGATCATTTCACGCGATGGCAAGCCCGAATACGCGGTGTTGCCATGGGACCAGTACCAGGCGCTGCTAAAAGCGGCCGGTCAGCAGTCACCCACCCTCGCTTCTTCCCCCGCCGCACCGATTGCCACCGACCAGAACCTGCGCCCGCTCGCAGACCTGCGCCAACTGCGTGAAGCCAAGGGCCTGGCCATCGAAACCCTGGCGCGCACGGTCGGTATCAGCCCCTCGTATCTTGAATTGATTGAACGTGGTGAACGCCAGCCGGATGCCGCCATTCGCCGCAGCCTGGCCTGGGAATTGGGCGTTGCAGGTTGGAGGGATGAATCTTGAGCCTACGTATCAGCCGTCAACATTGGGATGGGTTACTCAACGAACTTGATCAGGCGCGGCGCCAGCGCCATCTGCTGACCTACCGTGCGCTGCTTGAGCGACTGCAATTCCCGACGCCGGCGATGCAGACGCTGGCCGCCGCCCTGGAGCATCTGGCTGCGCTGGACGCCAAGGCCGAGCAACCGCTGCGCAGTTCCCTGGTGATCAGCCAGGGTGCCAGCCGCTTGCCGCGCACCGGGTTCTTTGAATGTGTGGAGCGCCTGGGGCGTTTCAGCGGGCCATCCGACGGCGTGGCCGCCGCCTCCTGGCACGCATCGGAGGTGGTGCGGGTGTTCGAGTACGAGTATCCGGAATCGGCCGAGGCTTAAGCCGGCTGCAGGGCCAGGCTGTCGATCACATGGATGCTGTAGCCGGCCACATCCTTGGCATGATGCTTGGCCTGCGACGCCAGTTCCGCCAGCTGACTGGCATCGAGTTGTGCACAGGCCTGTGGATACAAATGCACCACCCCGATCGACAGTGAAAGCAAGGCGAACTCCTGACGTACGCCCTGGCGGTTGAGCGCGACGAAGCAGCCCGCATCGAGGTGCTCGGCGCGGTAGAAACGTCGGCATTGGGTGTGAAAATCATCCAGTAGCTGATTGAGCCGCTTGCGCCAATCCTGTGGCCCCAATACCAGCAGAAAGTCATCGCCGCCGATATGGCCGACAAAGTCGCGGCTGGGATCAACCCGGTCGTTCAGGCACTGCGCCAGGCACAACAGCACCTCATCCCCACGGCCATAGCCGTAGATATCATTGAATGGCTTGAAGCTGTCGATATCCACATAGCAGATCACCGATTCGCGCTCTTGCTGCAGCAGACGCGCCAGGCACTGCTGGATCGGCACGTTGCCGGGCAGCAGGGTCAGCGGGTTGGCATAGCGCGCTTGCTGGATTTTCAGCTCGGTGATCAGCTTGAGCACATCGATGACCCGGCCCAGGCCCAGATAGTCGCCGTTCAAGGTGATGATGAAGTCTTCTTCAATGCGTTGCCGCGCGCGGCTGGTCAGCAAGCGGCTGACCTGCTGCAGGGATTGGCTCAACTCGACTGCCAGAAAGTCATCGCTCATCAGACGGCTGATGGGTTTGCGTGCGAACAGGTCGGTGGCGAACGGTTTAAGCAGCGCGTCCGACAGCGAGTGTCGATGCACAATGCCCACCGGCTGGCCGCGGCTATCGAGCACCGCCAGTGAATTGAGATTGGCCTGGCGGCGGAATAACTCAAGTACCTGGGCGGTTGCCGTGTCTTGATCCACCGCCGGCTGTTCGTTGAGCAGGGCGCTGAGGTCACTGCCTTCTTCATTGAGGGCGATGGTGACGTTTTCCGGCTTGGGCAGCATCAAGCGTGCTTCCTGCGGCGGGTGTTCCTGGGGGCGGCAAAGCAGGTAGCCCTGGACCAGGTCGACGCCCATTTCCGTCAACACCGCCAGCTCTTCCGGCAGTTCAATGCCTTCGGCGATCACTTGCGCGCGGGATGCCTTGGCAATCTGCAGGATCGAACCGACGAATTCGCGTTTGAGGGCGTCCTGGTGAATGCCGTCGATAAAGTGCCGATCGATCTTCACATAATCCGGGCGCAGTTCCGACCACAACCGCAGGCTGGAGTAACCGGCGCCCAGGTCATCCAGGGCAATCGCAAAGCCCATGTCGCGATAATGGTGCAGCGCGGTCTGCAACAGCTGGAAATCATCGGTGGGCGTCTGCTCGGTGAGTTCGATCACCACCTGGCTCGGCGCAATACCGAAGTTGCGCAGCAATTGCAACGTGCGCCCTGGTTGATGCGCCGTCTCCATCAAGGATTCCGGCGAGATATTGAGAAACAGCTTGCCCGGCAGTTGCTGCTCGCTGAAGCGTCGGCATGCGCTCTCACGGCAGGCCATTTCCAGTTCGCTCAGGCGTCCGGCATGGCTGGCGATGGAGAAAAGGGCGACGGGGGAGTGCAGCGGGCTGTTGGACGGGCCGCGACTGAGGGCTTCATAACCCAGGACGCGTCGTTCAGACAGGCAAATAATGGGTTGGAACAGGCTGTGCAAACTGCCTTGAGCCAGGATAGAGCCCAGTGCCGCCAGCTGTTCGGTCATGGTCATGGTGATCTCGATCGAAAAAAAGGACCGCAGGCTTGAAACCTGCGGTCCTTTATTTCACGACAGAATGATGTCTATATGATGACACTCCTGGGAGCGTTCACATTAAATCGCCATCATTTACTGCTTGGCCACCTGCTTGGTGATCTTCAGGTAGTCCAGCAGGATGCGACCGGTCTCGGCCAGATAGGCGTCGTCCTCCGGCTTGGTTTTATCGGCCTCGGTTGGCAGCGCATCTTCATCTTCTTTCTTCAGCTCTTTGAGCGGCTCTTCGCCCTTGGCCTTGCGGCGCACGTTTTCCAGAACCAGCTGTTGATTCTCGATGTCGGCGTGCTGCTTGCGACGATCGGCTTCGTTGAGGCTGACGGTTTTCTCTTCCATCAACTTCTTGGCCAGGGCCAGCTTGTCGCGGATGAATACGAACTCGGCGTCCTTGGCGGAGCGAGTATCGTGGTCAGCTTTCAGTTGGGTCAGGAATGGCTTGAACGGGTCCGATGCCGGCTTGATCGCAGGACGGATGGTGTCCCACGGCATGGCCTCGGGCAGGGCGCTCTCGCCGATTTCCTTGGTGTCGATGATCGACGGGAAATCGATGTCCGGCAGTACGCCCTGATGCTGGGTGCTCTGCCCGGAAACCCGGTAGAACTTGGCCAGCGTCAGCTTGAGCTCGCCGTGGTTCAACGGCTGGATGGTCTGCACGGTGCCTTTGCCGAAGGTCTGGCCACCGATGATCAGCGCACGGTGGTAGTCCTGCATGGCGCCGGCGAAAATCTCCGAGGCCGAGGCCGAGAGACGGTTGACCAGCAACGCCATCGGCCCTTTGTAGAAGGCGCCCGGGTTCTCGTCTTCCAGCACGTCGACACGACCGTCAGCATTGCGCACCAACACGGTAGGGCCCTTGTCGATGAACAGGCTGGTCAGCTCGGTGGCTTCCTGCAGGGAACCGCCGCCGTTGTTGCGCAGGTCGATGACCACGCCGTCGACTTTTTCCTTCTGCAGCTCCGTCAGGATTTTCTTCACGTCGCGGGTAGTGGACTTGTAGTCCGGGTCACCGGCACGGAAGGCCTTGAAGTCCAGGTAGAAGGCCGGGATTTCGATCACGCCCAGTTTGTAGTCCTTGCCGTCCTGCTTGAGGTTGAGGACTTTCTTCTGCACGGCCTGGTCTTCGAGCTTCACCGCTTCACGGGTGATGGACACGATCTTGCTGGTCTGGTCGTTCGGTGCGTTAGTGTGCGGAATCACTTCCAGGCGCACCACGCTGCCTTTCGGGCCGCGGATCAGCTTGACCACTTCGTCCAGGCGCCAGCCGACCACATCGACCATCTCTTTGTCGGCCTGGGCCACGCCGATGATCTTGTCGGCCGGGGCGACCTGCTTGGTCTTGTCCGCTGGCCCTGCCGGTACCAGACGCACGATCTTGACCTGGTCATTGTCGCTCTGCAGGACGGCACCGATGCCTTCCAGCGACAGACTCATGTTGATATCAAAGTTTTCCGCGTTATCCGGCGACAGATAATTGGTGTGCGGGTCGTAGGACATCGCGAAGGTGTTGATGTAAGCCTGGAAGATATCTTCGGCACGGGTCTGGTCCAGGCGCGCCAGCTGATTCTTGTAGCGCTTGGTCAACAGCTCCTGGATGGCCTTGGGCTCTTTGCCGGCGATCTTCAGGCGCAGCACCTCGTCCTTGACGCGTTTGCGCCACAGGTCGTCGAGCGCGGCGGTGCTGGTCAGCCAAGGGGCGTCCTTGCGATCCACCAGAAGGGTTTCCTTCTCGGTGAAGTCGAGCTTGTCGACGCCCTTGTTCAACTCAGCCAGAGCGAAGTCCAGACGCGCTTTGACGCGGTCCAGGTAACGCTTGTAGATGGTGAAACCGGGCTGCAGGTCGCCGCTCTTGAGGAAGTCGTCGAACTGGGTCTTCCACTTGTCGAACTCAGTGATGTCACTGGCCAGGAAGTAGCTGCGCGACGGATCCAGCAGCTTGAGGTAGCTGTCGTAGATGATCACCGAGCGCGCGTCGTCCAGCGGCGGCTTGCTGTAGTGATGGCGCTTGAGCAACTCGACGACGTTAAGGCTGGCAATCACCTCATCGCGATCAGGCTGAAGGTTGTCCCAGCTGTTGGCTGCGAACGTATTGGTCGACATCGACGCGAAGCCGAGACCAATGAAAAGAGCGAGGGCGGTGCTGGGGAACAGATGCTTCATGCTGATTCGACGCGGGGGCAATTGATAACGCATATTAGGCCGTCTTTGAGGGAGCCGGTTCCATATGGTCCGGTCGCATAATGCAAAAAGCCCGACGCTACTGCTACGGGCTCAGTCCAGACTCACTATGGAGGCACAGTGAAAGCATTGCAAGGCGTTGAGGGTCATGTCGAGCGCTGTGATTGCTCGTTCCTACGTGCGATGTAGGCCAAGTTCGCATCCGTGAGGTGGCAGCGAACTCTCATCGCAGAGTTGTAACAGTACCCATGTGGGAGGGGGCTTGCCCCCGATAGGGTATGCCAGTGAAAAATGTTTCATCTGATCCACCGCCATCGGGGGCAAGCCCCCTCCCACATTGGATCTCCCACAGGGAGATCTTGGTGGGTTCAGGCCCAGTGGTGAATCGGCCAGCCGGCCTGTTCGGCGTGGGCGCGCAGCACCGGGTCCGGGTTGACCACCTGCGGATGGTCCACTTTGAGCAATAACGGCAGGTCATTGCGCGAATCCGAATAGAAATAAGCGCCCTCCAGGCTTTCGCCTTCCTGCTCAAGCCACGCCAGCAGCCGGGTGATCTTGCCTTCACGATAAGTCAGCACGCCGACCGTACGGCCGCTGTACACCCCGTGGCTGACTTCCAGGCCGATACCCAGCACTTCGTCGATGCCGATGCGCGCCGCAATCGGTTTGACCAGGTGCGTGCCAGAGGCGGATATCACCAGGATCCGGTCGCCGTTGGCGCGATGCCGGGCGATGGTCCTGGTCGCGTCGCTGTAGATCAGCGGCTCGATCACGTCCTCGACCCAAGGCTCCACCAAGTGCTCGATTTCTTCCGGGGTGCGGCCGATCATCGGTTCCAGGCTGAAATCCATGAAGTCTTCCATGCGCAACTCGCCTCTGCTGTAGGCGGCCATCAGTTCGTCGTTGCGGCGCATGAAGGATTCAGGGTCTACCCAGCCCAGCCGGCCCATCTGTGCGCTCCACAGCGTGGCGCAGTCGCCGTGGATCAGGGTGTCGTCCAGATCAAAAATTACCAATGCCATCCGTTCGTGCTCTCTCAGTCGGTCGTTGCCCGTCAGGCTACTTCACACACTGCGCTGGGGTCGATGGAAAGTGCCAGGCGCTGGCCGTCCGGGTGCAGGTCGTCAGCGCTGCGGTTAAGCACATCCACCACCAGTTCCACGCCACGGGCTTCGATTCGGTAGCGAATCACGTTGCCCAGCAGGCTATGGCTGCGCACCAGCGCGTCGAGTTCGCCGCTGCGGCTCAGTTCGATGGCTTCGGGGCGGATCGCGATGCGCCCGCTGATCGGACGTTGCAGCAGTTTGCTGGCCTTGTCGGCATCGAGCAGGTTGTAGTTGCCGATAAAACCGGCGGCGAACACATCCACGGGCGCCGTGTAGAGGGTCTCGGCATCACCGCTCTGGACGATGCGGCCCTGGTTCATCAGGAAGATGCGGTCCGACATGGTCAGCGCTTCTTCCTGGTCATGGGTGACGAAAATCGTGGTCAGCCCCAGTTCGCGCTGGATCTGGCGGATCTGCTCGCGCAGGTGCTTGCGAATGCGTGCGTCCAGCGCCGACAGCGGTTCATCCAGCAGCAACAGGCGCGGACGGGTCACCAGTGAGCGGGCGAGGGCCACGCGCTGGCACTGGCCGCCGGACATCTGATGCGGGTAGCGGCCGGCCAGGTCTTTGAGTTCCACCAGTTGCAGCACATCCTGCACCCGCTTGTGGCTGTCGTCGGCGTTGACCTTTTGCATGCGCAGGCCGAAGGCGACGTTCTGCTCCACGGTCATGTTGGGGAACAGCGCATAGCTCTGGAACACCATGCCGATGTGACGTTTCTGCGGGCTCAGGGGGACGATGTCCTGGCCATCCAGCAGGATCTTGCCGCTGTCCACCGAGGTCAGCCCGGCGATGCAGCGCAGCAGGGTCGACTTGCCGCAGCCGGACGGGCCGAGCAGGGTGACAAACTCGCCCTTGGCGATTTCACAGTTGATATCACTGAACACCGGCGTGCCGGTGTAGCTCTTTTGCAAATGTTGGACGCTGACGAAGCTCATTGGCTTTTGTCCTTGTTCAAGATGTTGGCGGCCCAGGTCAGCACCAGCACAAAGAAGAAATAGGAGATCACGACGGCGCTGGTGAAGTGGCCGCTGCTGTTGCGCATGTTGTTCAGGTACACCTGCAGGGTTTCGTAGCGGGTGCCGACCAGGATGTTGGCGAACACGAACTCACCGAACAGGAACGAGAACGACAGCAGCAGCGCCACCATCAGGCCTTTGCGCAGGTTGGGCAGCACCACCAGGATCGCGGCCTGCCAGGTGCTGGCGCCGAGCAGTTGTGACGCGTCCATGAGGTCGCGCAGGTTGATCGCCTGCAGGTTGTTGGTGATCGCTCGGTACATGAACGGCAACGCCACGGTGAAGTAGCAACCGATCAGAATCCACGGCGTGCCCACCATCGCCAACGGCCCGGAGCCATACAGTTGCAGCAGGCCCACTGACGACACCACCGGCGGCACCGCGAACGGCAGCAGGATCAGGATGTTCATCAACGCATCCAGCCGGGGAAAGTGGTAATGCACCACAAACAACAGCGGCAGAATCAGCACCACCGACAGGATCAGCGCGCCGACGCACACCAGCAGCGATTGCCCGAAGGCCATCAGAAAACGCGGATCGCTCCACAGCTGCACATACCATTTCAGGCTGAAGCCGGCGGGCAGGATGGTGGCTGACCAACTGCTGGAGATGGAGTAGACGAAGGTGCCCACCAGCGGTAACACCAGGATCAGGAACAGCAGGTACACCACCACCCGATGGTAGAGGGATGCCGGGCCGGCGTCAGCGCGAGACATGGTAGCTCCTCTTGAGCAGCAGTTGATGGACCACCGTGACCACGGTCATCAGCGCCACCAGCACAACGGCCAGGGCACTGGCCATGTTCGGGTCCAGTGACACATCACCGGAAACCAGCCCCGCGATGCGGATCGGCAGCACGTTGAAGTTGCCGGTGGTGAGGGCGTACACCGTGGCGTAGGCGCCCAGGGCGTTGGCCAGCAGGATGACGAACGTGCCAAGCAGTGCGGGCGTCAACACCGGCAAGCCGATATGCCGCCAGAACTGCCAGCCATTGGCGCCAAGCAGGGCGGCCGATTCCCGCCAGTCTTCGCGCAACGCATCAAAGGCCGGGTAGAGCAGCAGCACGCCGAGGGGAATCTGGAAGTAGGTATAGAGAATGATCAAGCCGGTCTTGGAGTACAGGTTGAAGTCCTGAATGATCCCCGCCTGCTTGAGCATGATGGTAATGCTGCCGTTGAACCCCAGCAGGATGATGAACGCGAAGGCCAGGGGCACGCCGGCGAAGTTGCTGGTCATGTTGGCGAACGCGGTAACGAAATTGCGCAGCGGCGAATCGACCCGGCGCAGGGAGTAACTGCCCAGCGTGGCGATGATGATGCCGAAGACGCTGGAGTAGAAGCTGATCTCCAGGCTGAACTGGATCGCCTGCAGGTAGAACTTCGAACTGAAGATGCGCGTGAAGTTTTCCAGGCTCCAGCCGGTGTCTTCGGTTTGCAGGCTGTTGATCAGCACCCACACCAGCGGCGCGATTTCGAACACGATAAAGAACAGCGCGAAGGGCACCAGGCACAGCAGGGCCAGCCATTTGCCGCGATTCATGGCATTCACTTGAGCAGCTCCCGGCAGACAGGTTTGTCGTGGGGTACGCCGAGCAATTGGCAGACGGTACCGCACAGGTCGGTCTGTTTCGGTGCGGCATTGGCATCCAGGCTGAAGGCATCGCCCAGCACAAACAGCGGCACTTCGCGCTCCTCCGGCAGCAGGCCGTTGTGGGAACGGTCGTTGTTCATACCGTGGTCGGCGGTGACCAGCACCTGGTAACCGGCGTCGAGCCAGCCTTGCAGGTAGTCGGCAAGAATGATGTCGGCCGAGCGTGCGCTGTTGCGGTATTGAGCGCTGTCGAGGCCGTGTTTGTGGCCGGCGTCGTCGATGTTCATCGGGTGCACCAGCAGGAAGTCCGGCGCGTGCGCAAGACGCAGGCTTTCGGCGTCGGCGAACAGGTGAGAGTCCGGGTAGTGATCATTCCAGTAGAAATGCCCGTGCTGGATCGCCAGCGTCTTGTCGTTGGTATGACGGTCGCGGGCGGCGAGAAAAGGGCTGCGGTTATACAACTCGCTGACCCAATGGTAGGCCGCTGCGGCGGTGGTCAAACCGGCCTCGGTGGCGTACTGAAAAATGCTGCGCTGGGTGGACAGGCGCGAAACGTTGTTATGGACGATGCCGCTCTGGATCGGCGCAACGCCTGTGAGGATGCATTCATACAGCGGGCGGGACAGGGCGGGCAGTTCACATTCCAGTGTGTAGAGGGCTGCGCGTCCTGCGCCGACATAGGCCTGCAAGTGCCCCATGGCGTGCCGGGCCACCTCGAAGTTCAGGCCGTCGAGCACGACAAGGATGACAGGGTGCTTCATGAGGGAGAGCGCTCCGCAGCAATAGACTTGACTCAATTTCCTTGGAGGAACGAGGTCAAAAGTGTGGGAGGGGGCTTGCCCCCGATTGCGGTGTGTCAGTGTCAGATCTGTAACTGAACCACCGCTATCGGGGGCAAGCCCCCTCCCACATTGGTTCTCCAGTGGATCTCCAGTTGATTTCCAGTGGATTTCCAGTGTGGGTGAAAGGCTTACTTCATTTCCACGATGACCTGCTCGTTCCACAGCTGCGGCAGCTTCTTGGACGTGGCTTCCCACGCATCGGCGTCCTTGATCGGCTGCGGGTTGGCCTTGGTGTACTGCTCGCCCGGAATCAGGTTCTTGGCGATGTCAGCCGGCAGCTTCAAGTCGGTTTCGGCGCGGATCGGGCGTGCATTGCCTTTGGCCAGGTTGATCTGGCCCGCGTCGCTGAAGATGTATTCGCGGGTCAGCTTGGCGGCGTTCGGGTGTTTGGCGTACTTGTTGATGATGGTGGTGTAGCCGGATTTCACCGAGCCATCGGATGGGATCAGCACCACGTAGTCATCCGGGTTGGCCATCTTGGCTTTGTAGCTCAGGCCGTTGAAGTCCCAGACGATACCCACTTCGACTTCGCCTTTTTCCATGGTGGCGATGGTCGGATTGGACAGGGAGAGGCGACCTTGCTGGGCGATCTTGGTGAAAAATTGCAGGCCCGGCGCGATGTTCTTCTCGTCGCCTTTATTGGCGATGGCGGCTGCCAGCACAGCGTTGGAAGCCTGGGCCGCAGTGCTCACGTCACCCACCGAAACCTTGTACTTGCCGGTTTGCAGGTCGGCCCAGCTGGTGGGCACTTCGGAGCCGTGCAGCAGCTTCTTGTTCACGATGAACGCGATGGTGCCGGTGTAGGCCAGGGCCCAGTGGCCGTCTTTGTCTTTCGCCCAATCCGGCACCTGGGCCCAGGTGGACGGTTTGTAAGGCTGGGTCACTTCCTGCTTCACCGCAATGGGGCCGAACGCTGCGCCCACGTCGCCGATATCGGCGCTGGCATTGTCTTTTTCGGCTTTGAACTTGGCGATTTCCTGGGCCGAACTCATGTCGGTATCGATGTGCTTGAGGCCATAGGTCTTGGCCAGGTCTTCCCAGGTGCCTTTCCAGTTGGCCCAGTCATCGGGCATGCCGACGCTGTTCACGGCGCCCTCGGACTTGGCGGCGGCTTCCAGGGTTTTTAGATCGGTATCAGCGGCCATGGCTGCGGTGCACATGGCAATGGTCGAGCCTAACAGTGATGCCAGGAAAAGCTGTTTCATCCGAAGCTCCTATGGGCGTTTTCAACGCGGCGTTTTATGCAGGCAGTGTGGTTGGTCTAGGTCAGAGCAATACCTGAGCCAATCTAGACGCGATGGATGACAGTTTCATGTCGATGTCGTTTTTGAAGCGCTGATGTCGCTCGGCGCAGACTCAGCGTAGACCATGCTCAAGTGCCCGTAGTACCTGGACTTGGCCGATGTATTGCAGGGTGTGCTGCAGGAGCGTGACGCGGCTGTCATCTGTCGGTCATCTCTACTGCCTAGGCTGGCGCAGCATTGAGGCGGGACGTTTATGCAGCTTTAAGTGCACTTGAATGGTGCTGGTCTAGTCCAGATAGGTAACGTTGATGCGTGATGAGGCAGTCAAAGCGGTAACCTCCATCGGGCTGGCGCTGCAGGAGCAGATCGACCACGGCCTGTTGCCGCCGGCCAGCAAACTGCCCGCCGAGCGCAAGCTCAGCGAGTTGTTTGGTACCACTCGGATTACCGTGCGGGAAGCCTTGTTACAGCTTGAGGCCCAGGGGCAGGTCTACCGCGAGGAGCGCCGAGGCTGGTTCGTCTCGCCGCCTCGATTGGCCTATAACCTGATGCAGCGCAGCCACTTTCACGCGATGGTCAGTGAGCAGGGGCGGGTCGCATCGACCCAGGTGATTTCCGCACGCCTGCAGCCGGCATCGGCTGCGGTGTGTGCCTGGCTACAGTTACCGGCGCTGTCCAGCGTGATCCAGATTTGCCGGGGCCGGCGGATCGACGGGCGGCTGGTGCTGTACGTCGAGCACTACCTGAACCCCCAGTATTTTCCAGGGATTCTGGCGTGCGACCTGAATCAGTCGATGACCGAGCTGTATGCCCGCCAGTACGACTTGCACTACGGACGGGTGCGCTTCGAGATTGTGCCGACATCGCTGCCGCTGGAAGCGGCTTCAGCGCTGCGCGTATCAGTGGGCAGCCCAGGCTTGCGGATTGCCCGGGTCAACTATGACCAGCACCAGCGATTGATCGACTGCGACCTGGAATTCTGGCGGCATGATGCGATTCATGTGGGGGTGGATGTGGTTTGATTCGGTGACCAGAGAATGGGCTCAGGGCATCAGCGCCTTGATCACCTGATCCACATTGGTTTCCAGCTCTGTCACAGGATCTGCGCCATCGACATTCAACACCACCAACTGCGAACCCCCCGCGGTGACCGCGGCCTTTACTGCGTCACTCGGCTGGCGATGATGCAGGACAATGGCGACATCGTTGGCCTTCAGGTCGGCACTGAGTGTTTGCAATGCCTCGGGCGTCCAGTCGGCGTCTGGTCGGGCATCGTTGCCCAGCACCTCCAGGTTCAGGCTGCTGACCAGATACGCGAAGTGATCGCTCAGGCTCACAACGGTCAGGTTGTCGGCCTTGGCCAAGCGTGCCTCGCTGTCGGCGGCGAGTTTGAGCAGGCGCTGTTTGAGCGTGGCCAGGTTGGCGTCGATCTGCGGTTTGGCGCCCGGTGCCAGTCGACTCAGGTCGGCCGCCAGCACATCGGCCATGCGCCCCATATTGTTGCTCGACTGCCACGGTTGGCTGTTCAATCCATCCCTGACGCCCGGCTGCACCGCGATGCCCGGCAAGCCGCCGTCCACCGGGCGCGCGGCGTCGACTTCGACAATGCGGATATTGCTGCGCCGCGCCACGGGGTAGAGCGGGTCATCCGCCCACAGCGATCGCAGGCCGATGGCGGCGTCGGCATCCTGGGCCAGTTGGCTCAGCGCCGGCGCGCCACGTCCGGTGAAATACGACACTTGCCGCGAGCCGGGCAGGTTGGCCGGCGCCGCGCGTTCGAGCTGCACATCGCAGCCCTTGAGCAGCACCTCGGCGAGGCCGTAGGTGATCGGCAGCGAGGCCAGCAACTTGACCGGCTTTACCGCGCCGGTCTTGGTCAGCGCCGCATGGCCAAGGCCATGGTTGGCGACGAAGTCCCTGGTTTGAAAGCCATCCACGGCGGCGAGCGCCGACGTGCTGATCAGGCAGGCAATGGCCAGGGCCAGTGGGCGAAGGTCAGGGCGCATTATCCAAGATTTCCTTTGAGGCTGGGCACCGTGCCGCGGGCGATCGCGGCGAGGGCGAAGGCGATACCGGCGACCAGAATAATCGCGGCGCCGGACGGGACAGGCAGGTCGAAGATGATCGGCAGCAGAATGCCGCACAGGGTGCTGAGGGTCGCAATCGCCACCGAAACCCAGAAGAATCCTTTGAGCGACTGGCTCAGCAGCCGCGCCGCCGCCGCCGGAATCACCAACAGCGCGCCGACCAGAATGGCGCCGATTACCTTGACCGCCGCGACGGTGATCAACGTCACCAGAATCACGAACAAGTAGTCCAGGGTCTTCACCGCCACCCCGCGCACCGCCGCCAACTGGGGGTTGAAGCTGGCGAGCATGATGCGGTTGTACAGCGGCAGCGCCAGGGCCATCACCAGTGAGCCGACCACCGCCAGCACCAGCAAGTCGTTGCCGTTGACCGTCAGCACTGAACCAAACAGTACGTTTTCCAGGATGTGCACGTTGATCTTACCGGCCAGGATCAGCAGCAGGCTTGCGCCCAGCGCCAGGGACACCGACAGGAACACGCCGATCAGCGTATCCGGCGCCAGGCCGGTCCGGTTGCGCAGGTAATTGAGCAGGATGCCGAACAGCAGGCAGTAGCCGAACAGGCTGCCGTACGGCCCGGTGTAGGGCTCACCCAGCAGAATGCCGACGGCGACCCCGGTCAGCGCGGCGTGGCCGACCGCTTCGGAGAAAAACGCGAAGCGCTTGACCACCACCAGCGTACCCAGCCCACCCAGCACCGGGCCGATCAGCAGGCCGGCGAGCAGGGCGTTGACCACAAAGCCATAGGCCAGGGCTTGCGGCAGATAGCCGGACGAAGCCCAGCCCTGGACCAATAAGCGAAACGCTTCATAACTCATTGCGCCAGGCTCCGAGGGTGGGTGGAGAACAGGCTCAGCAGGCGATCAGGAGTGAGTGCCTGTTTGGGCGTAGCGTCGAACAGCACGCGGCGGTTCAGGCCGGTCACGTGGTCGGCCAGGCGAGCGACGGCTTCCAGGTCGTGCTCGATCCACAACACGGTAATCCCGGCCAGGCGCCAGTCGTTGAGCAGCCGCTCGAACACCTGGATGCCCGCCTCATCGAGGGCCGACATCGGCTCATCCAGCACCAGCAACTGCGGCGCGGGAATCAGCCCCTGGGCCAGCAACACACGCTGGCGCTCACCGCCCGACAGCGCCCCCATGCGGCGCTTGCGCTTGTCCTGCATGCCAACCCGCTCCAGCGCCTCGCCAATCGCGCCGGCGTAGTGGCGGGACAGGCCGAGGAATGCCGGGCGCCGCTGGCACATGGCTGCCATGAAATCGTCCACGGTCATTGGCAAACCGCGGTCGAACTCCAGGGCCTGGGGCACATAGCCAATGGTGCCAGGCGTGGTCGGCCACTCCAGGCTCAACCGGCCCTGGTGCGGCGTTTGCCCGAGCAGGGTCTTGATCAGCGAACTTTTGCCACCGCCATTCGGGCCGACCAGTGCGTGAATGCTGCCGGGTCGTACCTGGAAGCTCACCTCATCGAGAATCACGGTGCGGCCCAGGGTCAGCGAGACCTGGGCAAAGTCGAGGGTCGGGCCACAGGCCAGGGTCAGTTGCTGCGCCGCTGTCATGTTCCCGACTCCTGGATAGCGCGCACCACGGTATTGAGGTTGCCGGTCATCTCCACTTCATACTTTTGCGCGCTGTATTCGCCGTAGGAAATATGCGACAGCGGGTACAGCTTGACCCCGGATTCACGCTGGATCGTGTCGACATAGGTGGACGGGAAATCCATCTCCGAGAAGATCACTTCCACGTCCAGGGCGCGCAGTTCGTCGATGGTTTTCTTCAACTGGCTGGGGCTGGGCTCAATGCCGTGGGCCGGCTCGACCACGGCGGTGACTTCCAGGCCGAACTCGCGCAGCAGGTAGTCATAGGCCGCGTGCACCGTGGCCACGCGCAGGTCCGGGTTGGGCGCACTGGTCAGTTTGGCCAGGGCATCGGCGCGCATCTGGCGCAGGCGTTTGCCGTAGGCGCGGGCGTTCTGGGTGTAGGCGCGGGCGTTGTCCGGGTCGAGCTTGCCCAGTTCGCGGGCGATGTTGTTGACCTGGGCAATCGACGCGCTGATCGACAGGAAGGTGTGGGGGTTGACCACCTTGCCGGCACCGCGCGCGGCATTGCCGGTGGCGGCCAGCAGCGGTACGTTCTGGTTGGCTTCGATCACCTTGATGTCCGGGCGCTCGCTGGTGGCGATCATGCGGTCGGCGAAGTCGTCATGGCCGACGCCGTTGAGCACGATCACGTCCAGGGTACTGATGCGCTTGATGTCTTCGGCGCGCGGCTCATAGGCATGGGGGTTGAACCCGGCCGGAATCAGCGGCACCACGTCGGCCTTGTCGCCGACGATGTTGGCCACGTAGCTGTAGTAAGGGTGCAAGGTGATGCCGATGCGCAGGCGTTTACCTGCCTCGGCATTGGCCAGGGGAGCGAGCAGCAGGCTGAACAGGCCAACCAGCAACAGGCGCAACAGGGGAGATGAAATGGACATGGGCACTCAGTCTTCTCGTTCAGTGGCGGTGCTGGCGTGTGACGCCGGCATCGAATTGCGCGACCACTTGCTGCCAGCCGGCGGCGATCAGCGCCTGGTCAGAAAGGTCGGAGGGGGCGGCCAGGTCTTTCCCACGGTTGAGCCAGATATCCGGCTCGGTGCCGTGCACGCGCATCAACAGCGAGCCGCTGGTGCCGGTTGCCTGGCTCAGCCCCAGGTAGGTCGCGGGGGCGAGCAACTGCCAGCGATGATCGCCACGGCTGACGGAGCTGGCGTCCTGGGCGAACGGCGCGAAGCCTTCCTCTGCCAATTGGTCCGGCGTTGGCAGGGCGCGCTGCTCCTGCTGCAGCAAGTGGATTTCATCCAGGGTCACCCGCAGGTCGGCATAGATGCCTTGTTCGGCGGCGCTCAGGTCGCGTCGGGCATCCAGTTGGTGGCTGGGCAGCGCTGCCACCTCCTGGGTTTCACCGTGCAAGGCCACCACCGATCCCGCCACCGCAAGGATGATCAGGCACAGCAGCAACACATAGAGGGTTTCATGACCCGCGCCGGCCGGGCGCACGACGTTTACAGTACTCATTGCGCCTGGATATCCGCTTGGTCGATTTCCACCACGTGACCGGGGCCGGCATCGAACAGTACATAGAATTCGGACGCCGGTTTCTTGAAGGTCAGGGTCGAATCCTCACCGAGCTTGCCCGGCACCAGGATGGTTTCGTCGTAGCCGATCACGTCCAGGGTCACCCCCGGCGCGCCGCTGCCGTCGGAAAAGCCGCCTTTGCATTGGATCTGCTCGCCGGGGATTTCCTTGCATTCGCACATCGGGTTGTGGGCGAGGGCAACGTGACTGAAACCGGCACTGAGCACTAGCACGCAACCGGCGCGCGTCAGGCGTTTGAACATCATCGTTTGACTCCTTGCTTGTTCAGCCAGGCAATAGTGGCAGGCGAGGCCTGGCTCAGCGGGATGGAACCCTGGTGCATGCTGCCGTCCCAGCCCTCCATGGTGACCCACAGTTCGGCGTCGGGCGGCGTGCGTTCCGGCACCGGTAGCACGGCGCCCATGCGGTAGGGCGTGCCAAAGAAAATCACCCCGGCGGCCCGCAGGCTGCGGGGTTTGCCGATGCGCAGGTAAGTGGCCTTGACCTGTTCGGCGCAGGTGGCGCACAGGGCGGCGTTAAAGGCTTTCATCGGGCCGGCCGGATCAGGGCTCGGCCCTTCGTTGCGAAACTCCGCGAGGGTCAGGCTCCAGGGGCCGACCTGAACGTCCCCGGCCACCCGCTCGCCGATCCCGGCATCGCCGCGAAACAGCGCGGCATCGGCAAAATACTTGGGCATGAAACCCAGCGGCACCAGCAATAGCAGAATGTTGAGATGGAAACGCCACTTCAACCACCAGGCTCGCAAGGGTGAAGAGGGGTGGGTCGCGACCTTGCTCATCAGTGAGTCTCCGAGGTTTCAGCCTGCAGGGCGGGGAGGGGCACCGGCTTGCGCTGGGTCTTGGCCTCGCGCTTGAGGGCGTTGAGCGTGGCCAGGGCAGTGCGTTTGGTCCAGATGAGCAAGCCGCTCAACACCATCATGCTCAGGACCAGGCCGAAGAAGGCCCAGATCAGCTTGATCCACAGGCCGCCAAAGTCACCGGTGTGCAGTGGGCGCATGGACTCGGTGACGAACTCCAGCGTGGTACGGTCCGACAGCAGGTGTGAGACAGCGACTTCACCGCTGTAGGGGTTCAGTTGTGCGGTCTGGAACATCAGCGGGTACCAGCCGCGCCCGCCGATCTGCAGGTGGCTGTAGGCATTGAGCGGCAGGAACGCAAACGTGGCCTCCAGCCCCGGAATGCGCTGGGTGGCGATCTTGATTGCTTCGTCCAGGCCGATCATCGGCGCCGGCACGCCGGGTGCGGACAGCGGCACCTTCTCCCGGGCAATCACCGGCACGATGGGCTCGCTGGAGATGGAAATCTGATTGTCGGCCAGGGTCGCCTCGATCAGGAACCAGGTGCCGGTGATGGAAATGACGGCGATGAACCAGATCGACCAGATACCACTCAGGCGGTGGAAATCGCCCCAGAAAATGCGCGCGCCATGGCGGATGCGCAGGGTGGGGCGCAGGAAGCCCTTCCAGAAACGCTTGTACACCACCAACCCGGTAATCAACGAGGCCAGCAGGGGCAGGCCGAGCAGTGACACCAGGTACCAGCCCCAGCTGTAGCCGTTGGTGAACGGCACCAGCCACCACCCGTGCAGGGCACGGGTAAATTGCTGGAAGTCGAACGACGGGCTGATGCCCTGGATGGCGCCGGTGTAGGGGTTGGCGTAGGCCTCCACCGAACGCCCGTCGGGATAGCTGAGACCGACCGTCAACGCGAAATGTGATTCGTCGGGGCGGATGATCGAACGCACGATGACCTGGGGCTCGTCGCGCTGGATGGCGGCGATCACCTGGTCGAAGCTCAGCGGTCGGGCATCGTCCGACGGCTTGCTCGCGCGAATGTCCGGGTTGGCGAGCCAGACGATTTCCTGGCTGACCACCGCCAGGGTGCCGGTGACGCAGACGATCAGTACAAAGAACCAGATGGGCAGTGCCAGCCAGCTGTGTACGAGAAACCAGAGTTTTGAGCGTGACTTCTTCGACATGTGAATGAGGGTCTTGATCGGAGGGGCGATGGAAGCCCGGAAAAGGCCAGTCGTAGCTTTTGCTGACGCGACGGGCTGTATCTAAATTAAGACGAATGAGAATGAGAAATCCCCAAGGGGGAAATGAAAGAAAATGTTTCAGGTTCACCGAGAGGCAGTCGGCGCTGGCGATGGTCATCTGGGGATTGGCGCCAGGTTGCGGGCGCATGCGAAGCGCACGCCGAAAGCCAAGTTACATTTACCGGGCTACGTAGTTATCTAAGTAGTCATGGCGCAACAGTAAAAATCGGGCATGGGACAGGCGGTGTTATTTAGTTTTTAAATGAACGAATGTGAACGAGGAAATACCTTTGATTACGGGTGGATAAGCGCGGACGTGCTTTAATCCCGAAAAAAATCAGGGATATTGTATTGACGTCGTAGAGACCATCCGCTTAAGTAGTTGCTGGCCTGGAAGTCAAAACAACTAAAAATGGAAGTTTATTAATGATCGCTTCAGTGGTTTTTCCGCACCTTGAAATAACAACTTTTTATACCTCCCCAGCGTGGCTGAGCGGATCAGCCATTTGATCGCGGCCTGTGGCCTGAGTCGATTGTCATTGTTGCGAATATCGCTGTTTCCAATCGGGAACGGCACGCAGTCATATGCCTGAACAGAGAGTACCTACTCATGTCGATGTTTGATCAAGAAATTCACCGCTCGGTACAGTGGCAAGACTGGCGCTGGCAGCAGAAGAATGCCTTGCGCGATGAACCGACACTTCGTGATGCCTGCGGTGGCTGGGGTGAGGAAACGACCGCGCATATCGAACACAACCTGCAAGGGCGCAAGATGCAGATCACGCCTTATTACATTGATCTGATCAAGCGTTCGCTGACCTCCGGTACGGTCATGGACCACCCGCTGTGGCGGCAAGTGGTGCCGTACTGGAGCGAGCAGATCGAAGGTGACTACGACGGCACCTCCGAGAATTGGGAGCTGGGCCATGAAATGAAGACGCCCATCTGCCAGCACAAGTACGACAATCGCGTCATCCTGCGCACCACCAATACCTGCAATGCCTACTGCCAATTTTGCTTCGAAGCGCTGCGCACGCTGCAGGTGGGCACTGAAAAGGCCAACGCCAGCAAGGATTCCTTCATGGAGTCGGTGGAGTACATCCGCAGCAACCCGGCCATCGAAGAAGTGATCCTCAGCGGCGGCGATCCGTTGATGGTGGCCGACCGCAAGCTCGAAGAGTACCTGGCCGCGCTGCGTGGAATCAGTGACGAACTGCTGATCCGTATTCACTCGCGGGCCTTAAGCTTCAACCCGTTTCGCGTCACCGATGAATTGATCGCGATGCTGGAAAAGTACAAGGTCAATGCGTTTGGCGTGCACGTGTGCCATCCGCTCGAACTCAGCTCCGACTTTGCGGCGGCGGTCAAACGCATCCAGGGCGTGGTGCCGATTGTGTTTTCCAATATGCCGTTGTTACGCGGCGTCAATGACGATGAAGCCACGCTGCATAAACTGTTCATCGATCTTTATCGCCTGGGTGTAAAGCCCTATTACTTATATCACTTCATGCCGTTTTCACCGGGTGCGTCGGAATATAAGGCTTCGATCAGCCAGGCCATCGCGATCATGGATCGCCTTAAACGGCGGGTGTCCAATATTGCCCTGCCCGAATATGTGCTGCCCCATGCGCAAGGCAAGTTTACCGTGCCGTTATTGGACTTTGAAAAGCCGGAGGATTTGCCGCACTTCGAAGTCCGAAACGGGCAGCGCCATTACCGTTTCCGTAACTGGGAAGGGCAGTGGTGCAGTTGGCAGGATGCCTGAAACAACTTACGGACTGAGGCGGTATCGATTATGAAACAAGACGCCATTCTTTTTATTGATGTCGATGACAGTAGTTCCGTTCGTTATAACTACCGAGAGCCGCATTTTGCGGTGGCGCGCGCTCAGGGCCTGGTGTGTTTGACGGCGGGTATAGCCGGGCGCAGGCATGTGCAACGGCTCAGGGATGACAGTGATGGGGTGTTCCTGCTCGATGCACTCAGCGAAGAGGCCATCCTCGAGGTGGTCGGCCAGCTCGATGAGCACTACCAGATTCGTGGAATTTTCTGCCAGGCCGGTCATCCGTCTGCCCAAGGCGAGGTCGGCTGCATTGTCGCGCGGGCGTGCCAGCGGCTGGGCCTGGTGTACAGCAACCCTGAGGCAGTGGCCGCATGCAACAACAAGTTGCTGATGCGCCGGGTGCTGAAACAGCATGCCATTCGCTCCGTGCCTTTTGCGCTGTGCAATAACGAACAGCAACTGCAGCAGCAAGCTGAGCGGGTGGGTTACCCGTTGATCGCCAAACCGCCGTTTGGCGGTGCTTCGGCGTTTATCAAGAAGTGCTCCAACTGGGCGGAACTGCAGGGCCACTATGCGCTTTTCGTCAGGGATCACGCCGCGGCGGCGTATGCGGACTTCTATGGCTGCGCCCACCCATTGCCCGAACACGACGGCCAACGGCAGGACTACATTCCCGGACGCAGTATCCTGTTGGAGGGCTACATCCCCGGTATCGAAGGCAGTGTGGAGTGTGTGGTGGCCGGCGAGCGCGTCCATCCGTTGCTGATCAACGAAAAACTGCTGCTGACCGAACGCAGTGGCACGGTTCTCGAAAACCTGCTGATTTCCCCTCCCGCCTCTTTCACCGACAGCCAGTGCGAGCAGATCCGCGAGTACGCCGTAGCCTGCCTGCACGCGGTCGGCCTGACCAACGCCGTGGTGCATTTCGAGTTCCGCATGACCGAGGACGGGCCGGTGGTGATCGAGATCAACCCGCGCGTGGGCGGGCTTTATGTGAACGCGGCGTTTCGTGATCTGGCCGGTATCGATCCCTATCAACTGTACCTCGGGTTGTTGATGGGCGAGCCGGGTACCACTGCGCGGTTGGAGGCTGGCGCACGCAAGGTTGCGCAGGCAGGG
Source organism: Pseudomonas sp. MUP55 (assembly GCF_034043515.1). Taxonomy (NCBI): domain Bacteria; kingdom Pseudomonadati; phylum Pseudomonadota; class Gammaproteobacteria; order Pseudomonadales; family Pseudomonadaceae; genus Pseudomonas; species Pseudomonas sp. MUP55. The sequence goes on from NZ_CP138214.1 coordinate 2,035,508, forward strand.
CAACACTACGCGATGCTGGCGATTTACCCGCAGCGCAGCGGCCGGTTCGAGGGCATCGAGGGCGTGGAGTTCCTGGACCGTAACGCCGCGGTGCTGGAGTATGCCCAGCAGGAACCTGGGCACCTGATCGACGCGGATATCGAGGAGCACTATCTGCTCAAGTGCTGGGCCAAAGTGCAAGACGCTGCCCATGCGCGGGCATTGCATGATGCGGTTATTGAGCAATTGCGCGTCGTCATCGACAACCCAGTGACAGGATAGCGATATGGACATCCCACAGATTTCGGCGCATCTGCGCGAGCATCATTACTGCCATCGCCGCGACTTCGCCGAAGTGGTCAAGGTCGAGGCCGCGGAGGCGCAAAGCTTTCGCGCGTACTGGGCCAACCTGGTGCGGGACGAGGCGTTCAAGGCGTACACCCATCGCGAGCGGCGTATCCTGCGCTATCGTTTAACCGCCTCACGGCAATTGCAGATCGACAGGAATACCGAATTCAAGTCGCCGGTCACCTACGCCGTCAACTATCGCCAGGGGGTGAATCACTTGAGCTATAGCGAGGAAGGTTTTATCGAACATCCGCTGATGCGCAAGTTGCTGGCCGCTGACCTGGCGGTGATCGACCCGCACTTGGGCGAGCACAGCTACACCATCGATATCCACCAGTTCCGCGTGCGTGCGGATGCCCAGGCGTGCAGCCCCACCACGTCGGGGATTCATCAGGATGGCCTGGATTGGGTGTTCATGCATTTCATCGGCGAGCACAACACGGTGCCGGTGGTTTCGGAAGTATTCACCCAGCAAGCGGAGCAGAGTCGGGTGCTGAATGTGCCCATGGAGCAGTTCCTGGAAACCATCGTGGTCAACGACCGGGACCTCTACCATCGCGCCGGAGATGTACGGCCCAGGGACGATTCGGCACCGGCCTGGCGCGACATGCTGCTGGTCAGCCTGCGCAGCGTGCCCTCGCGTGACGAGGCGCAGACGGCATGAGCCACGACCAACAGTTGCGCCTGTCGATTCGCAACGCCCGGCTGATCATTTTTGCGCGGGGCGTTTCCGACTTTGGCGCCTTTCTCAACATGGTGGCGTTGTCCACCTATGTCTACTGGCTCAGCAAAAGTGTGGTGTTCGTCAGTATCTTCCTGGCGTGCCGCGTAACCGGTGGCATTGTCGCCAGCCTGTTTGGCATCCCGTTTTTCAGGCGCTTCGCCGGGCGCGGCACATTGGCGGGGCTGGACCTGGCGCGCGCGCTGTTGCTGACACCGCTGTTGTTGCTGATCCCCGCGCATCAACTGAGCCTGTTGCCCTTCATTGCCTTTGGTATCGGCCTGTGCAATTCGTTGTTTGCCATTGGCCTCAACAGTCAGTTACCCACTTGGGTTGCCTTGGAGCAGCGGGTGAACACCAATGCCTGGATCACCTCGGCGGCCGCCACCGGCGCCGTGTTCGGCAGTTTGCTGTCGGGCTTGCTGATTGCCACCGGGGGATTTGAGGCGGTGTTCGCGGTGAACATCGGCACCTATGTAATAGCCGCGTGCCTGGTGCTGCCGTTACGTGCGTTGTACAGCGTAGCCGTGGCCGCGCATCGCGGACTGTCGGCCGAATGGCACGAGTTGACCAAGGGGTTGCGAGGCGCGCCGGTGTTGGCCGCCATGTTGTTGATCAGCATGCTCGACACCCTGGGCAGCGCGGCCCATAACGTCGGTTGGCCGGTGCTGTCGCAGTACATTTCGCCAGATACGGCCAAAACGGTGATGGGTTATCTGCTGGCGGTGTGGGCCTGTGGCAAGTTCATCGGGGCACGCCTGGCCAGTGCGCTGTTGAAAGGCCGGGGCACATCCAGCATGGAGCGCCTGTTCATGTTCGGCGTCGCGCTGATGTCCAGTGGCTTTATCCTGACCTTCCAGCAAACCGAATTGTGGCTGGCCCTGCTGTTGGTGGTGTGGGCGGGGCTGGGGGATGGGCTGTCCGAGGTGGCGCTGGTCTCCCGTGCGCAAAGTGAACCGGATAGCTTGCGCCTGCCGCTGTTCAGCTTGTTGACGCTGATTCAGATGGCGGGCTTCGGTGTGGGGATGCTGGTGGTCGGGCCGTTCTACGTGACCTGGACGCCGGCCCAGGTGATCGTGCTGTTCCATGGGCTACCGCTGACGGCCTTGTTGGTGATGACGCTGTGGCTGGGGTGCATGGCTTACCGGGGCAGGCCAAGTGTGTCGGATACGCCGCCCTCACGTTGATTGCCGCTGTGGGAGGGAGCAGATCCCTCCCACATTCAAGTTCTACCACACAATGGCGCTCAGCCTTGCCCGAACATTTCCACGGCACGCTGACGGATCTGTTCCTCGGTCAGGTCTTCCTTGTGCGTGGCCAGGAACCAGAGATGGCCGAAGGGGTCCTTTACGCTCGCGGAGCGGTCGCCATAGAACTGGTCACTCGGCTCGGACAGCACCGTTGCGCCGGCCGCCACTTGGGCGCCGGGTAATCAACTATTTGCAATGGCAATCCCGTGAGGCTGGCGAGGCGGCATTCAGGCGCTTCGAGCAGGGCGGCGAGGATTTCTGGACGCTGATCGGGGTACACCAGGCCAGGCCGGTGATCTTCGATTCATTGCAGGTGTTGCGCAGTTTTGAGCGCAGCCATGACGATGCCTTGCATTGGCGCCTAAATGGAGAGGTGCAGCATCCGCTCGCCCTGCAGGTTTTCTCCAGGTCGGCGCTTGTTTACCGCCAATTCACCGATCTTGATCAAGCGCGCCCGCGTGACGTTGCGGCTCAAACCCAGCAGGCTGGCCGTGTGCACCTGGTTGTAATGGCTGAAGCGGTAAGCGGCGCGTAACAGTGCGTCCTCGACCTTTTCGTGCAGGGCGCCGGCCTGTTCCTCGAACAGCTTCTCAAAGGCACGCGCGAGCAACGCTTCGGCGCTGTTGTCGATGCCCTGCTGGCCGTCGTCCTGGCGCTCGATGCGCAGATTGGACAGGCGCAGATCGTCGCGCTCGATCACGCCGTTGCGGCAGATCAGCAAAGTGTGGTGAATCACGTTCTCCAGCTCGCGAATATTGCCCGGCCAGCTGTAGCTTCTGAGTTTGTGTTCGGCCTCGCGGCTGAGGGTGATCGGACCATAGCCCAGGCGTTGGCTGTAGGCTTGGATGAAATGTCGAGTCAGCGGCAGGATATCGCCGGGGCGTTCGCGCAGTGGGCTGAGTTCCAGGCTGACCACGTCGAGACGGTAGTACAGGTCTTCGCGGAAATGCCCGGCGTTGATGGCTTTTTCAAGCTGTACGTTGGTGGCCGCCAAGACCCGTACGTCGATGGGGATGCTCTTGCGCGAGCCCAGGCGCACCACTTCGCGTTCCTGCAGCACCCTTAGCAGCTTGACCTGAATGGCCATCGGCAGATCGCCGATTTCGTCGAGGAACAAGGTGCCCCCGTCTGCCTCCTCGAACCAGCCCGCTTTGGCGTTGAGGGCGCCGGTAAAGGCACCTTTTTCGTGGCCGAACAGCTCGGCTTCGACGAGCGATTCGGAGAACGCCCCGCAGTTCACGGCCACGAAGGGTCGGTTGCGTCGCGCGCTGAGGTTATGGATATGCCGCGCCACCAGCTCTTTACCGGTACCGGTCTCACCGATGATCAGCACGCTGGCTTCGCTGGGCGCCACTTGCTGGATATGGTCGAGCAGGGCACGGGATTTCGGGTCTTCAAACACCTGTGCCGTGGCGCGGATAGACGTCGCGAGGGCGGGCGAGGGTGGAAGCGTCAACAACTGCATGGGCACCTCTTTTTTTAGGAATATGACGCCACGGGCGCACTGGCCTTATCTGTCCCAAGTCGTGGCGGGCAGTGTTGGGGTGTTTATAGAGGGATTTGCATATTCCGTAAATTAATGAATTTACATATTTATAGATCTTAAATGAATATGCGGCGCTGCCTATCGAAGATGACGCAACGGTTGATAGCAACTATCGAGGGCGGTGATTTTTCACTGGGCGAGGCCGGGAGTAGCCTGTGCTCATTGACTTAGAACCTCCTTTGCAGGGCCACCACCATGAACCGTTTACTTGCTATCTCGCTCTTGATTGCCAGCGCTGTCCTCGCCGGATGCGCGACGCATCCCGCGCCTGAATTACGCCCTTACACCGCCCAGGAAACCAAGCAGTTGGCCCTGGAAGCGCTGAGCCGCCGTGGCTTGTCATTTGATGAATACCAGCAGCAACGTGCGGCGTTGACCGGACAACCACAAAAGTCTTATGGCTTTGATCACGAGGGCGAAATGAACGCTGAACGGAGCGTAGCCTTGAAGGATCGCCCCAGTTGAACGGTGCTGTTGCGGTGAAGAACCCGAGTTTTCCCACAAGGAAACTCGGGTTTTTTGTTTTCCATGGGGTGACTTCAGCCTGTTAAGCTGAATTTCAGGAGCGTTCCTACGCACATTTTCATAAAGTGGTCCTTCTTTAATGGCATTCGATCAGTTAAACCTGACGACCTCTGTTCTGTTCGATGCCCCCGCGACACTGCTCGCGGGAACACGCTCTGCGAGTTTCTAACGTCATGAATAAACGTCCGCTGTATTTCGACTACGCCGCCACCACACCGGTGGATGAGCGGGTCATTCAAGTGATGGTCGAGTGTCTGGGCTTCAATGCCAATTTCGGTAACCCAGCCTCCAGTTCCCATGCGTTCGGCCAAGCGGCCCGGCAAACGGTTGAGCAGGCGCGTCATCAGGTGGCCGAACTGGTTGGCGCCCAGCCCGAGCAGATCGTCTGGACCTCCGGCGCCACCGAATCCAACAACCTGGCGATCAAGGGCGTGGCCCAGGCACGTGGCGTGGCGGGCGGGCATATCATCACCAGCCAGATCGAGCACAAGGCCACGCTCGACACCGCGCGGCAACTGCAGGACGCCGGGGTGGCGGTGACGTATCTGGTGCCTGATGCCGATGGCTTGATCAGTGTCGAGGCCGTCAGTGAGGCGCTGCGTGAAGACACCTTTCTGGTGTCGCTGATGCTGGTCAATAACGAACTGGGCACGTTGAACGACATCCCGGCCATCGGCGCCCGGGTGCGTGAGCAAGGTGCGTTGTTTCATGTGGACGCGGCGCAAGGGGCGGGCAAGGTGGCCATCGACCTGGCGCAGTGGCCGGTGGATTTGATGTCGTTTTCCGCCCACAAGCTTTACGGTCCGAAGGGCATCGGCGCGTTGTACGTAGGACCTCGGGCGCAACAGAAGGTATTGGCGCAAATTCATGGCGGCGGTCATGAAGGCGGCTTGCGTTCAGGTACCCTGGCGACTCACCAGATTGCGGGCATGGGCACGGCGTTCGCCCTGGCGGCGGCGTCTTTTGCCGAAGAGAAGGCGCAGATCGTGGCCTTGCGTCAGCGTCTGCTGGATCAGTTGGGCACGATTGCAGGTGTGCGCCTCAACGGCAGCCTTACACAGCGAATTCCTCATACGCTTAGCCTGACGTTCAGCGAAGGCGAGTTCAACGCTGCTGCGCTAAGCGCGGGGATTGCCTTTTCGGCGACTTCAGCGTGCAATTCGGCCAGCAACGCGCCGTCCCACGTGCTTCTGGCCCTCGGGCATGACGCACGCAGTGCCAGCCGTACCATTCGCTTGAGTCTGGGCCGGTTTACCACCGAGCGGGACATCGACGAAGCGGTACAACTGATCAAGTCGGCACTGGCCAGCGCACCGGCGTTCTGGGCCGTCTGAAATCGATTTGCAGTCCATAACAATTATTAGTGGTTAGCAGGAGACACAATGAGTACGCAGCCTTTGACCCATGGAACGGTTCCCCAGCGCCTGGCGCAGACCCGTGAGCTGATGAGCCGAGAGGGCGTTCATGCCCTGTTGGTGCCGTCTGCGGATCCGCATTTGTCCGAGTACCTCCCGGGATACTGGCAGGGGCGCCAATGGTTGTCGGGGTTCCATGGTTCGGTGGGGACGCTGATCGTGACTGCGGATTTTGCGGGTGTGTGGGCCGACAGCCGCTACTGGGAGCAGGCGACCAAGGAACTCAAGGGCAGCGGTATCGAACTGGTGAAACTGCAGCCGGGCCAGCCCGGTCCACTGGAGTGGTTGGCTGAACAAACACCGGAAGGCGGTGTAGTGGCCGTCGATGGCGCGGTCATGGCCGTGGCGTCGGCACGTACCCTGGGTGGCAAGCTGGCGGAGCGTGGCGCACGTTTGCGTACAGACATCGACCTGCTCAACGCCGTATGGGAGGACCGCCCTGCGTTGCCGAACCAACCGATCTATCAGCACCTGCCGCCGCAGGCTACTGTCAGCCGTGGCGAAAAGCTCGCGGCCCTGCGTGCCAGCCTGCAAGACAAGGGCGCTGACTGGCATTTTATCGCGACCCTGGATGACATCGCCTGGTTGTTCAACCTGCGCGGTGGCGATGTGTCGTTCAACCCGGTGTTCGTGTCGTTTGCCTTGATCAATCAGCAACAGGCCACCTTGTTCGTGGCGCTGAGCAAGGTCGATGCCGAGCTGCGGGCCGCGCTTGAGCGCGATGGTGTCAGCGTGCGCGACTACAGCGACGTGGCCGATGCGCTGCGAGCCGTGCCGCCAGGGGCGAGCCTGCAAGTTGATCCGGCACGCGTGACGGCCGGTTTGCTGGAGCACCTCGACGCCGGTGTGAAACTGGTGGAAAGCTTGAACCCGACCACGCTGGCCAAGTCCCGCAAAAGCCTGGCTGACGCCGAGCATATCCGCCAGGCCATGGAGCAGGATGGCGCCGCCTTGTGCGAATTTTTCGCCTGGCTGGAGAAGGCCCTGGGGCGTGAGCGCATTACTGAGCTGACGATCGACGAGCATCTGACGGCAGCGCGCATGCGCCGTCCGGGTTATGTATCGCTGAGTTTCAACACCATAGCTGCCTTCAATGCCAACGGCGCGATGCCGCACTACCACGCCACGCCAGAAGAACATGCGGTGATCGAAGGCGATGGCCTGTTGCTGATCGATTCGGGCGGCCAGTACCTGGGCGGTACCACCGATATCACGCGGATGGTGCCCGTCGGTACGCCGAGCGAAGAGCAGAAACGCGATTGCACGCGGGTGCTCAAGGGTGTGATTGCCTTATCCCGTGCTCATTTCCCCAAAGGCATCCTGTCGCCGTTGCTTGATGCGATCGCACGCGCGCCAATCTGGGCCGAGGGCGTGGATTACGGCCATGGTACGGGGCACGGTGTGGGGTATTTCCTCAACGTGCACGAGGGCCCGCAAGTGATCGCCTACCAGGCGCTGGCCGCACCGCAAACGGCGATGCAGCCGGGCATGATCACGTCGATTGAACCGGGCACCTACCGCCCTGGGCGCTGGGGCGTGCGCATCGAAAACCTGGTGTTGAACCGTGAAGCAGGGAAGACCGAATTCGGTGAGTTCCTCAAGTTCGAAACCCTGACCTTGTGCCCGATCGACACCCGTTGTCTTGAGCCTTCCTTGCTCACCGCCGACGAGCGTGAATGGTTCAACGCTTACCATGCCCAGGTGCGTGAACGCTTGAGCCCGTTGCTCAGTGGTGATGCGCTCACGTGGTTGCAGGTGCGCACAGCGGCTATTTGATCGCCGGCTGGCTCAGGGCTTCGCGTACGAAATCCAGACGGTCCTGACCGAAAAACAGCGTGTTGCCTACAAACATGCTGGGCGCGCCGAATACGCCGCGTTTAACGGCTTGTTCGGTTTTATCCTTGAGAGCGGCTTTTACGGCCTCATCGTTGGACAAAGCCAGAACGTGCTCTGGGTTGAAGCCCTGCGCCTCCAGTACAGCTGCGACGACGGCAGCGTCTCCCAGATTGCGCCCGTCCACCCAGAGCGCACGGAACAGGCAGTCTACGAACGCCTGGAAACGCTCGGGTTGATGCATCTGAATACCTGTGGCTGCGCGCATCAGCAGCAGCGTATTGATGGGGAAGTTCGGATTGAATCGCAGCGGCACGTCATAACGCTGGGCGTAGCGTGCGAGGTCAGCAAACATGTAGCGGCCTTTGGCGGGCACGGTAATCGGTGAGGCATTGCCGGTAGCCTTGAATACGCCGCCCAGCAACATAGGTTGATACACCAACGCGGTGCCAGTATCAGAACACAGCTTCGGTAACTGGGTGTGCGCCAGGTACGTGGCGGGGCTACCGAAATCGAAGAAGAATTCCAGGGTTTTGGTCATGGCCGGTACTCGCTGCTAGGTTGTTATCGGGGCGTGTTTACCAGGTTTCGTTCCATGGACGCAGATCCAGTTCGAATGTCCAGGCGTCCCTTGGCTGGCTGTGCAAGTACCAGTAGTTGTCGGCAATGTGATCGGGGTTAAGAATGCCGTCCTGATCCTTGAGGGCGTATTTCTGCGGGAAATTATCGCGAATGAAGTCGGTATCGATGGCGCCGTCCACCACTACATGGGCGACATGGATATTCAGCGGTCCCAACTCTCGCGCCATGCTTTGCGCCAGCGCGCGTATGCCATGCTTGGCGCCGGCGAAGGCAGCAAATCCCGCGCTTCCGCGCAAACCAGCGGTAGCGCCGGTGAACAGGATCGTACCGCGCTTTCGCGTGACCATACGCTTGGCAACTTCACGGGCATTCAGGAAGCCGGAGAAGCAGGCCATTTCCCAGATCTTGAAGTACTTGCGCGCGGTCTCTTCCAGAATGCTGCAGGGGACATTGGCGCCGATGTTGAAGACGAACGCTTCAATGGGCCCGAGGGTGGTTTCAATCTGCTCGATCAACGCGATCACGTCATCTTCTTTACGCGCATCGCAGGCAAAGCCATGGGCTTCACCGCCGGCCAATTGGATGCTGTCTACCAGGGGGTGCAGTTTGTCGGCGCTGCGACGCGTGACACAGGCGATATAACCTTCGCGGGCGAAGCGCTTGGCAATCGCACCGCCGGTCGCATCGCCGGCGCCCACTACCAATACGACTTTCTTGTTGTGCGTCATGGGGACTCCGTTGGCTCGATGATCGAGCAGGAGTTTAGCCGCAACGCCGCGCATGGCTGGTTCTATCAGCGAAATTGATCGTGGGCAATCAGGACAGCATTGCCCGGGTATCTATTTGCAGATGACGATCATGCTGCGACTGGTGTAGCCGGCAGGATTGAGGCCGAAGGGATAATCCCCTGGCTCTTCGGAGTTGTCGCCGGATTTGGCGATCACCCGATAACCCTTGGCGCCACATGAGTTGGCCGCGCTGGTGTAGCACTGGTCCCAGGAGGAGGACAGGCCCGAACAGTTGATATGCAGCCCTTTCTTGCCCCGTTTCACTTCTGTCTTCGTGGTCGCAGCACAACCTGCAATGCCTATGACCAGCAACAGTATAAAAATTCGTTTCATTCCAGTCCTTAAATAGCCGCTTCGCAAAAGGATCGAAGCCGGCCTTTACTCGCTATCGAGCGTAGCGTTCATGCGGTCCGTGTCGAATTTCTCCATGAAAGACATTCATTTACAGGCTAAACATGGCCTAAATGAGCGGTAAATACCAGAGCTGCCTTTTAAAGAGTGTCAGTCAGCGGGCACCAGCGGTTTCGATTCGTTGCGCATGGTCAACGTGGCGCCGACAGAAGCCAGAATGATGCAAGTGATGGCCAGCCATTGCGCAAGCGTCAGGTGCTCATTCAGGAAGAACAAGCCGGAGAGGGCGCCGAACGCTGGTTCGATACTCATCAAGGTGCCGAAAGTACGTGCGGGCAGGCGGGTGAGCGCGACCATCTCCAGTGTGTAGGGCAGGGCAGTGGACAAAATGGCGACACCGATGGCGACGGGAATCAGGGCTGGGGTCAGCAATGCGGTACCGGCGTGCACGATGCCGATTGGCGCGGCGAACAGAGCGGCGATCATTACGCCGAGCGCGGCGGTCTGCACACCGTTATCGTTGCCTGCCTTTTGGCCGAACAGAATATAAAGCGCCCAGCAGACACCGGCGCCGAGTGCGTAGGCGGCGCCGACCAAGTCGATGCTGCTGCTGGCTTCGCCCGTTGGTATCAGCAGGAGCAAACCGATGACCGCGAGTGCGATCCACAAAAAGTCCACTGCTCGACGCGATGCATAGAGGGCGACGGCGAGCGGGCCGGTGAATTCCAGGGCTACCGCGATACCCAGGGGAACCGTGCGCAACGACATATAGAAGAGAAAGTTCATGCCGCCCAGGGCCATGCCGTAGACGATCACCGTGCGCAGGGACCTGGCCGTCAGTTTGGCGCGCCACGGGCGTAATAGAAGCAGCATGATCACGCTGGCGAAAATCAGGCGCAGGGTGGTGGTGCCTTGCGCGCCGATGATCGGGAACATGCTTTTGGCCAGCGACGCGCCGGACTGGATGGAAGCCATCGCGATCAACAGCAGGCCAACGGGGAACAATATGGAGGCCAGGCTGCGGGGTGGAGTGGTCATTGAAGGTGTTTGTCCGAAGTCATAGTAGAAGGGAAGTGCGACTATGATGCTTAAGTGTTATGCGTTGAGCAATATATTGCTCAACTGGAGGGGTTCTGATTTTTTGATAGAAAAATCACATTAACCATTGACGGCGAATTTTATCTGTCTATAATTCGCCCACTTCCGGCGCAGTCGAAACGGAAAACTCCTTGGTAAACAATGAGTTAAGTAGGTTTCGGTAGTAAGTTGCTTCAGTTCATCGAAGCCAAAAGGAAGTTGAAAAAGAGGTGTTGACAGCAGCGTGTAACGCTGTAGAATTCGCCTCCCGCTTACGAGAGATCGCAAGCGCAAGTGGTTGAAGTTGTTGAAGAATTCTTCGAAAACTTCTGAAAATAACCACTTGACAGCAAATGAGGCTGCTGTAGAATGCGCGCCTCGGTTGAGACGAAAGATCTTAACCAACCGCTCTTTAACAACTGAATCAAGCAATTCGTGTGGGTGCTTGTGGAGTCAGACTGATAGTCAACAAGATTATCAGCATCACAAGTTACTCCGCGAGAAATCAAAGATGTAACCAACGATTGCTGAGCCAAGTTTAGGGTTTCTTAAAAACCCAAAGATGTTTGAACTGAAGAGTTTGATCATGGCTCAGATTGAACGCTGGCGGCAGGCCTAACACATGCAAGTCGAGCGGTAGAGAGAAGCTTGCTTCTCTTGAGAGCGGCGGACGGGTGAGTAATGCCTAGGAATCTGCCTGGTAGTGGGGGATAACGTTCGGAAACGGACGCTAATACCGCATACGTCCTACGGGAGAAAGCAGGGGACCTTCGGGCCTTGCGCTATCAGATGAGCCTAGGTCGGATTAGCTAGTTGGTGGGGTAATGGCTCACCAAGGCGACGATCCGTAACTGGTCTGAGAGGATGATCAGTCACACTGGAACTGAGACACGGTCCAGACTCCTACGGGAGGCAGCAGTGGGGAATATTGGACAATGGGCGAAAGCCTGATCCAGCCATGCCGCGTGTGTGAAGAAGGTCTTCGGATTGTAAAGCACTTTAAGTTGGGAGGAAGGGCAGTTACCTAATACGTGATTGTTTTGACGTTACCGACAGAATAAGCACCGGCTAACTCTGTGCCAGCAGCCGCGGTAATACAGAGGGTGCAAGCGTTAATCGGAATTACTGGGCGTAAAGCGCGCGTAGGTGGTTTGTTAAGTTGGATGTGAAATCCCCGGGCTCAACCTGGGAACTGCATTCAAAACTGACTGACTAGAGTATGGTAGAGGGTGGTGGAATTTCCTGTGTAGCGGTGAAATGCGTAGATATAGGAAGGAACACCAGTGGCGAAGGCGACCACCTGGACTGATACTGACACTGAGGTGCGAAAGCGTGGGGAGCAAACAGGATTAGATACCCTGGTAGTCCACGCCGTAAACGATGTCAACTAGCCGTTGGGAGCCTTGAGCTCTTAGTGGCGCAGCTAACGCATTAAGTTGACCGCCTGGGGAGTACGGCCGCAAGGTTAAAACTCAAATGAATTGACGGGGGCCCGCACAAGCGGTGGAGCATGTGGTTTAATTCGAAGCAACGCGAAGAACCTTACCAGGCCTTGACATCCAATGAACTTTCCAGAGATGGATTGGTGCCTTCGGGAACATTGAGACAGGTGCTGCATGGCTGTCGTCAGCTCGTGTCGTGAGATGTTGGGTTAAGTCCCGTAACGAGCGCAACCCTTGTCCTTAGTTACCAGCACGTTATGGTGGGCACTCTAAGGAGACTGCCGGTGACAAACCGGAGGAAGGTGGGGATGACGTCAAGTCATCATGGCCCTTACGGCCTGGGCTACACACGTGCTACAATGGTCGGTACAGAGGGTTGCCAAGCCGCGAGGTGGAGCTAATCCCACAAAACCGATCGTAGTCCGGATCGCAGTCTGCAACTCGACTGCGTGAAGTCGGAATCGCTAGTAATCGCGAATCAGAATGTCGCGGTGAATACGTTCCCGGGCCTTGTACACACCGCCCGTCACACCATGGGAGTGGGTTGCACCAGAAGTAGCTAGTCTAACCTTCGGGAGGACGGTTACCACGGTGTGATTCATGACTGGGGTGAAGTCGTAACAAGGTAGCCGTAGGGGAACCTGCGGCTGGATCACCTCCTTAATCGACGACATCAGCTGCTCCATAAGTTCCCACACGAATTGCTTGATTCATTGAAGAAGACGATAGAAGCAGCTTTAAGCTCCAAGCTGATAGCTCCAAGCTAACAGTTGCGCGCTCGAAATTGGGTCTGTAGCTCAGTTGGTTAGAGCGCACCCCTGATAAGGGTGAGGTCGGCAGTTCGAATCTGCCCAGACCCACCAATTTTGTTATGGGGCCATAGCTCAGCTGGGAGAGCGCCTGCCTTGCACGCAGGAGGTCAACGGTTCGATCCCGTTTGGCTCCACCATTTAACTGCTTCTGCTTGTTAGAGTTTAGAAACGAATATTCCGGTGTGAATATTGATTTCTAGTCTTTGATTAGATCGTTCTTTAAAAATTTGGGTATGTGATAGAAAGATAGACTGAACGTTACTTTCACTGGTAACGGATCAGGCTAAGGTAAAATTTGTGAGTTCTCTTAATCGAGAAATTCGAATTTTCGGCGAATGTTGTCTTCACAGTATAACCAGATTGCTTGGGGTTATATGGTCAAGTGAAGAAGCGCATACGGTGGATGCCTTGGCAGTCAGAGGCGATGAAAGACGTGGTAGCCTGCGAAAAGCTTCGGGGAGTCGGCAAACAGACTTTGATCCGGAGATGTCTGAATGGGGGAACCCAGCCATCATAAGATGGTTACCTTACACTGAATACATAGGTGTATGGAGCGAACCAGGGGAACTGAAACATCTAAGTACCCTGAGGAAAAGAAATCAACCGAGATTCCCTTAGTAGTGGCGAGCGAACGGGGACTAGCCCTTAAGTGGCTTTGAGATTAGCGGAACGCTCTGGAAAGTGCGGCCATAGTGGGTGATAGCCCTGTACGCGAAAATCTCTTAGTCATGAAATCGAGTAGGACGGAGCACGAGAAACTTTGTCTGAATATGGGGGGACCATCCTCCAAGGCTAAATACTACTGACTGACCGATAGTGAACTAGTACCGTGAGGGAAAGGCGAAAAGAACCCCGGAGAGGGGAGTGAAATAGATCCTGAAACCGTATGCGTACAAGCAGTGGGAGCCCACTTTGTTGGGTGACTGCGTACCTTTTGTATAATGGGTCAGCGACTTATTTTCAGTGGCGAGCTTAACCGAATAGGGGAGGCGTAGCGAAAGCGAGTCTTAATAGGGCGTCTAGTCGCTGGGAATAGACCCGAAACCGGGCGATCTATCCATGGGCAGGTTGAAGGTTGGGTAACACTAACTGGAGGACCGAACCGACTACCGTTGAAAAGTTAGCGGATGACCTGTGGATCGGAGTGAAAGGCTAATCAAGCTCGGAGATAGCTGGTTCTCCTCGAAAGCTATTTAGGTAGCGCCTCATGTATCACTGTAGGGGGTAGAGCACTGTTTCGGCTAGGGGGTCATCCCGACTTACCAAACCGATGCAAACTCCGAATACCTACAAGTGCCGAGCATGGGAGACACACGGCGGGTGCTAACGTCCGTCGTGAAAAGGGAAACAACCCAGACCGTCAGCTAAGGTCCCAAAGTTATGGTTAAGTGGGAAACGATGTGGGAAGGCTTAGACAGCTAGGAGGTTGGCTTAGAAGCAGCCACCCTTTAAAGAAAGCGTAATAGCTCACTAGTCGAGTCGGCCTGCGCGGAAGATGTAACGGGGCTCAAACCATACACCGAAGCTACGGGTATCACGTAAGTGATGCGGTAGAGGAGCGTTCTGTAAGCCTGTGAAGGTGAGTTGAGAAGCTTGCTGGAGGTATCAGAAGTGCGAATGCTGACATGAGTAACGACAATGGGTGTGAAAAACACCCACGCCGAAAGACCAAGGTTTCCTGCGCAACGTTAATCGACGCAGGGTTAGTCGGTCCCTAAGGCGAGGCTGAAAAGCGTAGTCGATGGAAAACAGGTTAATATTCCTGTACTTCTGGTTATTGCGATGGAGGGACGGAGAAGGCTAGGCCAGCTTGGCGTTGGTTGTCCAAGTTTAAGGTGGTAGGCTGGAATCTTAGGTAAATCCGGGATTCTAAGGCCGAGAGCTGATGACGAGTCGTCTTTTAGACGACGAAGTGGTTGATGCCATGCTTCCAAGAAAAGCTTCTAAGCTTCAGGTAACCAGGAACCGTACCCCAAACCGACACAGGTGGTTGGGTAGAGAATACCAAGGCGCTTGAGAGAACTCGGGTGAAGGAACTAGGCAAAATGGCACCGTAACTTCGGGAGAAGGTGCGCCGGTGAGGGTGAAGGACTTGCTCCGTAAGCTCATGCCGGTCGAAGATACCAGGCCGCTGCGACTGTTTATTAAAAACACAGCACTCTGCAAACACGAAAGTGGACGTATAGGGTGTGACGCCTGCCCGGTGCCGGAAGGTTAATTGATGGGGTTAGCTAACGCGAAGCTCTTGATCGAAGCCCCGGTAAACGGCGGCCGTAACTATAACGGTCCTAAGGTAGCGAAATTCCTTGTCGGGTAAGTTCCGACCTGCACGAATGGCGTAACGATGGCGGCGCTGTCTCCACCCGAGACTCAGTGAAATTGAAATCGCTGTGAAGATGCAGTGTATCCGCGGCTAGACGGAAAGACCCCGTGAACCTTTACTATAGCTTTGCACTGGACTTTGAATTTGCTTGTGTAGGATAGGTGGGAGGCTTTGAAGCGTGGACGCCAGTCTGCGTGGAGCCATCCTTGAAATACCACCCTGGCAACTTTGAGGTTCTAACTCAGGTCCGTTATCCGGATCGAGGACAGTGTATGGTGGGTAGTTTGACTGGGGCGGTCTCCTCCTAAAGAGTAACGGAGGAGTACGAAGGTGCGCTCAGACCGGTCGGAAATCGGTCGTAGAGTATAAAGGCAAAAGCGCGCTTGACTGCGAGACAGACACGTCGAGCAGGTACGAAAGTAGGTCTTAGTGATCCGGTGGTTCTGTATGGAAGGGCCATCGCTCAACGGATAAAAGGTACTCCGGGGATAACAGGCTGATACCGCCCAAGAGTTCATATCGACGGCGGTGTTTGGCACCTCGATGTCGGCTCATCACATCCTGGGGCTGAAGCCGGTCCCAAGGGTATGGCTGTTCGCCATTTAAAGTGGTACGCGAGCTGGGTTTAGAACGTCGTGAGACAGTTCGGTCCCTATCTGCCGTGGACGTTTGAGATTTGAGAGGGGCTGCTCCTAGTACGAGAGGACCGGAGTGGACGAACCTCTGGTGTTCCGGTTGTCACGCCAGTGGCATTGCCGGGTAGCTATGTTCGGAATAGATAACCGCTGAAAGCATCTAAGCGGGAAACTAGCCTCAAGATGAGATCTCACTGGAACCTTGAGTTCCCTGAAGGGCCGTCGAAGACTACGACGTTGATAGGTTGGGTGTGTAAGCGCTGTGAGGCGTTGAGCTAACCAATACTAATTGCCCGTGAGGCTTGACCATATAACACCCAAGCAATTTGCGACTCGAAAGAGACCAGATTGCGGTGTGTGAAGACGAGATGAACCGAAAGTTCGACGCTCACAAAGCACCGAAAGCTGTCACATGCCCAATTTGCTGAAGCGAGGCCGTCTGGCCACGACTCAGTACCCGAATTTCTTGACGACCATAGAGCATTGGAACCACCTGATCCCATCCCGAACTCAGTAGTGAAACGATGCATCGCCGATGGTAGTGTGGGGTTTCCCCATGTGAGAGTAGGTCATCGTCAAGATTAAATTCCAGAACCCCTGTTTGCTAACGCAGACAGGGGTTTTGTTTTGGGCGGTCGAAAATCGACGCCCCTCCCATTCGCCCTGTCAGGTGTGTTCGGCACCCCGCCTGCGCTTTCTGGATGATGAAATAACCCGCCGTTAAGGGAAATCGATTCAAAGTGTTTCTGCATTTTTGGTATGGTGCAGCACATTTTGACAAGGATTGATCTGTATCCGCAGGACGCGACGTCGACCTTATTCAACGAGATGCTGTAGAAATGCCTGAACCGATACCGATCAAGGACCACGAAAAAGAAAACCGTCTGGTCAACAAGCGTTTGCTCGCGTGCGCACTCTTGGTGATTGGCATCACCTGCGCCCTGGTGGGGCGGATGTACTTTCTGCAGGTGGTGCAATACGACTACCACTCCACGATTTCGGAAAACAATCGCGTCCACGTACTGCCCATCACCCCAACTCGGGGCTTGATCTATGACCGCAACGGCGTGGTCCTGGCGGACAACCGACCCAGCTACAACCTGACCATTACCCGCGAGCGCACCACCGACCTCAAAGGTGAGTTGGACGCCATCGTCAGTCTGCTGCACCTGCCCGCCGAAGACCGTGCCGTGTTCGACAAAGCGCTCAAGCAGGCTCGCCATCCGTTCGTTCCCGTCACGCTGTTCTACGAGCTGAACGAAGAGCAAATCGCCGTGTTGGCTGTCAACGAGTTCCGTCTGCCGGGTGTGGACGTTGAGCCTCAATTCGTCCGCCATTACCCGCTAGGGGCGCACTTCGCTCATTCCATCGGCTATGTCGGACGAATCAACGAGAAAGAGTCCAAGGCCCTCGACTCAGTGGAGTACCGCGGTACCCAGTCCATCGGCAAAACCGGCATCGAACGCTTCTACGAGTCTGAGCTGCACGGTCACGTGGGTTATGAGGAAGTCGAAACCAACGCACAGGGCCGAGTACTGCGCGTGCTCAAGCACACGGACCCGATCCCCGGCAAAAACATCGTCCTGAGCCTCGACGTGAAGCTTCAGGAAGCCGCTGAAGAAGCCTTGGGCGATCGTCGTGGTTCTGTGGTTGCCCTGGACCCGCAAACCGGTGAAGTGCTGGCGATGGTCAGCAAGCCAAGTTTCGATCCGAACCTGTTCGTCACCGGTATCAGCTTCAAGGAATATGCCGCGCTGCATGATTCCATCGACAGACCGCTGTTCAACCGCGTGCTGCGCGGCCTGTATGCGCCAGGCTCCACCATCAAGCCTGAAGTGGCCATCGCCGGGCTCGACAGCGGTGTCGTTACCCCGCAAACCCGTGTGTTCGATCCGGGTTACTACCAGTTGCCGGATTTTGATCACAAATACCGCAACTGGAACCACAGCGGCGACGGCTGGGTAGATATGGACGCCGCCATCATGCGCTCCAACGACACCTACTTCTATGACCTGGCCCACAAGCTCGGCATTGATCGCCTGCATGATTACCTGGCCGAATTCGGCCTGGGGCAGAAGGTGTCCCTGGACATGTTCGAAGAGTCCGCCGGCCTGATGCCTTCTCAAGCCTGGAAGCGCGCGACGCGCCGCCAACCCTGGTTTCCGGGCGAAACCGTGATCCTGGGTATCGGCCAGGGTTATATGCAGGTCACGCCGCTGCAGCTGGCCCAAGCCACTGCGCTGATCGCCAACAAGGGTGTATGGAACCGACCGCATCTGGCCAAGACCATCGACGGCGCGCCACCGGTAGATGAGAACCCCATGCCCAACGTAGTCCTCAAAGACCCGCGTGACTGGGAGCAGGTCAACCACGGCATGCAGCTAGTGATGCACGACCCGCGCGGTATCGCCCGTGCGGCTGCCCAGGGTGCGCAATATCGCATTGCCGGCAAGAGCGGTACCGCGCAGGTGGTGGCAATCAAGCAGGGTGAGCGCTACAACCGCAATAAGACCTTGGAGCGTCATCGTGATAACGCCTTGTTTGTCGGCTTTGCGCCAGCCGAGCATCCGAAGATCGTGATCTCGGTGATGATTGAAAACGGTGAAGCCGGTGGCCGTGTGGCAGGTCCGGTGGTGCGCCAGATCATGGATGCCTGGCTGCTCGACCAGGACGGTCACTTGAAACCGCAATATGCCACGCCAGCCAAAGCGCCTGGCGACCCTCACGTCTAAGTCACGCTTCCCATTCGCGCCAGCGCTCCACGCCGTCATAGGCCAGCCAGGGCACATCATGGGCTGTCCAGATATGCGCGGTGGGCCTGGCGCCCGGATCATCGTCCAGCGTCGCCACCCGCACGATGACGTGAGGCTGGTGCGCGCGTTCGGCGATCAGATGCGAGCCGCAGCGCGAACAGAAGTGGCGCTGTTTGCCCGGCGATGACTCAAACGAGGACAGCCACTCTTCACCGTGCGTCCAGCGAAAGTGCTCGCGCATCACCCCGGCGGTGGCCACGAACGCTGCCGCGTGCGCCTTGCGGCAGCTGTCGCAATGGCAGTGGCTGATGGGCATGTCCAGACGGTCCACTTGGTAGCGCACACCTTTGCACAGGCAACTTCCATTCAACGGTTCAGTCATAACCTATGGCCAGGTCAAGGATGGGGTCATCATCATCGCGCATAACCCAAGGTTGCGCATTGGTCGATGTCGCCTAGTGTTCAATGGAGGAGGTGACTTATGCACGTATTAGATCGCATCGAACGAAAAGTCCTGCTCAACGCATCACGTAAACAGGTCTGGGAAGCGCTCACGAATGCTGAGCAATTTGGCGACTGGTTTGGTGTCGCCCTCAAGGGAAAAACCTTTGCTGTCGGCGAAACCATCGAAGCGCCGATTACTTACCCAGGCTACGAACATGTCGTGTGGAAAGCCAAGGTCGAACGCATGCTGCCGCAGACCCTGTTTTCTTTCTGGTGGCATCCCTTTGCAGTAGACAACAGCGTCGACTACGACAAGGAAACCCCGACGCTGGTGGAGTTCACCATTGAGGATCGTGCGCCCGGCATCCTGCTGCGGGTGGTCGAGTCCGGTTTTGACAAGATACCCCAGGCGCGTCGCCAGAAAGCGTTCAAAATGAACTCTCGGGGCTGGGATGAGCAGATGGGCAATATCGAAAACTACCTGAACAAGCCTCGGCGGGCCTGACCCGAACGGGCATCACGGCTGATGCCCGTACCCAGCCGGCGTGATTTAGAAATCAATCGTCGCCGACAGCTTCGCCACACGCGGGTCACCCTGACTCAGGAAGCCGCCCTGAGCCGATTCCCAGTACTTTTCGTTGGCAACGTTTTCCAGCGTTGCACCGAGCGTCACCTCACGCTGCTCCAGCGCAAAGGTGTAGCGTGCGCCCACATCGAAGCGGTTCCACGCCGGCAGGCTCAGGTTGTTCGCCGCGTCGGCATACTGGCCGCCGGTGCGCAGCATACGACCATTGAGGGTCACGCCTTGCAGGCCGGGCACGTCCCAATCCACCCCGGCGTTGAGCTGGAATGAAGGCACCCCGATGGCGCGGTTGCCGTCGTTGGCACCGTTGAGGGTTCCCTTGAGCTCAGTCTTCATCAGCGTCACCCCACCCAGCAGGCGCAGGCCATTTACCGGTTCGCCGAACACGTTCAGTTCGACGCCTTTATTGATCTGCTGGCCTTCACGCACATAGCGCGCCGTGGTGGCATCGATCACTTCGGCATAGCCCGCGCCAGGCTGCTCGATACGGTACACACCGAGGGTTGCGCCGTAGGTACCCATGTCGACCTTGACGCCCGCTTCGATCTGCTTGGAGCGAGCGGGGGCATAGGCTTGCCCGCCACCGATGACCGTGCGGTCGCCGGATTTGAGTGGCGAGGTCGGGCCCTGGGCCAGGCCTTCGATGCGGTTGGCGTACAGAGACACGTGCTCCCACGGCTTGAACACGATGCCGTAGACCGGTGTGGTGATCGACTCGTCGTAGTTGGCCGTGCGCGTACCGCTCATGTAGTTGTAAGCCTGCACCACCATTTGCTGGCGACGTGCGCCCACCGTGACCAACAGACGGTCATCGAAGAAGCCAAACGTGTCGGAGACTGCGGCGCTGCGCACGAATGTCTTGCCGGTAATGGTCGGGTCGCTGAAGTCGGTGCCAGGGGTGTTGCGCGGCGTATTGAGCGTAGGTGCTGCGCCGGTCACCGGGTTGTAGATGTTGGTCGCGCTGGGCGAGCCGTTGAACACGTAGGCGTTGCGCGCCTGGGTCCAGATGCCGGCCAGGCCAAGGTTGAGTCGATGGCTGACGGGGCCGGTCTGGAATTTGCCGTTCAACCCGGTCATTAAACTGGAGTTGTCTTCTTCGTGCGCGATGGTCGAGCGGCTGGAGGTGGCATTGCCCAGGTTGTCGGTCAGGGTAATCGAAGAGTATCGACCCATTTCTCGGCTGTGTTTGACACCGCCTGCTGCGTAAGCCGTCCAGTTTTCAGTCAGGTCGTACTCGGCGCGCAGCATGCCGAAGGTGTCTTCAAGGTTGGTGCTGCTCCAGCTCGGCGCGTAGTTGGTATCCGCCGAAGGCGCGTCCGGGACGTGGGTCGCGGTACCCAGGAACAGCGAGTTTCGCCCGCCATTGATGCGCTGCTTCTGGTACACAAAATCGCCCGACAAGCGCAACGCATCGCCACGGTAATCCAGGCCGACCGCAAACAGTTTCGAACGCTGGTTTTCGTCGTCAATCCCCGTATCGCCTTCGCGTTGGGACAGATTGACCCGAGCGCCAAAACGATTGTCTTCACCAAACCGCTGCCCGATGTCCAAATGCTCGCCCACCCGGCCATCGCTGCTGATGTCCGTGCTGAACCGACGCAGCGGCGCGTCACCGGCGCGCTTGGATTGCAGGTTCACACCGCCGCCGATCCCCGAGCCGGTCGGCGTTACGCCGTTGATGAATGCGTTGGGCCCCTTGAACACTTCCACACGCTCCAGCGCGTCTGTGGACATGATCTGGCGTGGAAGGATGCCGTACAAACCGTTGTAGGAGATATCGTCGCCGTTCAAGGGTAAGCCACGGATCATGAACGTCTGGGCCTGGTTCGCGAACCCCGATGCCTGGCGCACGGAAGAGTCGTTGAGCAACACGTCGCCGATGGTTTCGGCCTGCTGGTCGCGAATCAGTTGCTCGGTGTAAGAGGACATGCTGAACGGCACGTCCATGATGTCCTGATTGCCCAGTACACCCAGTTGGCCACCCCGGGCAACCTGTCCGCCGGCATACACCGCAGGCAACGCATCAAGTGCGGGGGCCTGGGCATCGATGCGCGTTGCATCCAGCTCCAGCGCGTTGCCCGTATCGGCATGCGCGGCAACGCTCAGGGCGCAGCAAAGGGCGAGCAGGGTGGGGCGAAAGGGCACAGCGAGTCGGGCACAGAAGGGCATGATCGGTCCTGACGGCGAACCGTCAACTATGAGGAAGGGGCAACAATCGATGCGCTTCCTCACTGCGCGGATACGACTCCGGTGCAAATGATAGTAATTGTTATTCATGTCTTGCAACAAGTTTGTGAGATCGCAGTTAACGTGCCGCCTTTATCCGGATGCCGAGTAGAATCACGCCCTGAACGCGATTCTTGAGGTGCGGTACGGTGGATTTACAGCAGGGGTTTGTCCTGACCCGGCATTGGCGCGACACCCCGGCGGGGACGGAGGTCAGTTTCTGGCTGGCCACCGACCAAGGGCCTCGGTGTATTCGTCTACCCGTGCAAACCTCGGTGGTGTTTATTCCCGAGGCCTTTCGCAAGCCGCTGGATTGGTTGCTCAAGGGCGAGCGCGACATTGAATTGCGTGCCTTGCAGTTATGCGATTTCCATCACCGACCGGTCCTGGGCCTCTACGCCCGCCAGCACCGCCAGTTGATGGATATCGAGAAACGCCTGCGCGCCGCCGGGGTGGATGTCTACGAAGGCGATGTGCGTCCGCCTGAGCGCTACATGATGGAGCGTTTCATCACCGCCCCTGTCTGGTTCGGCGGTTCGCCGGATGCCAGCGGTACGCTGCTCGAGGCGCAGATGAAGCCCGCGCCTGATTACCGCCCGGCTTTGAAGCTGGTCTCCCTGGATATCGAAACCACCGCCCAGGGCGACCTGTACTCCATCGCCCTCGAAGGGTGCGGCGAGCGCCAGGTGTACATGCTCGGGCCGCCCAACAAAGCCTGCGCAGTGGATTTCAAACTCGACTATTGCGACACCCGCGCCCAACTGCTCGAACGCCTGAACCAGTGGCTGGCCACCCATGACCCGGATGCGATCATCGGTTGGAACGTGGTGCAGTTCGACCTGCGTGTGCTGCATGAACATGCCCAGCGCCTGAACGTGCCACTTCTGCTGGGGCGTGGCGGTGAAGCCATGACCTGGCGCGAACACGGCAGCCGCAACCATTACTTCGCTGGCGCAGCAGGCCGGCTGATCATCGACGGCATCGAGGCCCTGCGCTCGGCCACGTGGAGTTTCGAGTCGTTCAGCCTGGAGAACGTCGCGCAGACCCTGCTCGGTGAGGGCAAGGACATCTCCACGCCATACCAGCGAATGGACGAAATCAACCGCATGTTCGCCGAGGACAAGCCCGCACTGGCGCGCTACAACCTCAAGGACTGCGAGTTGGTCACGCGGATTTTCGAGAAGACCGAGCTGCTCAAGTTCCTGCTGGAACGCGCCAGCGTCACCGGGCTGCCGGCCGACCGCAATGGCGGCTCGGTCGCCGCGTTCACCCACCTCTACATGCCGCTGATGCACCGCCAGGGCTTCGTCGCGCCCAACCTCGGCGACAAGCCACCCCAGGCCAGCCCCGGCGGGTTCGTCATGGACTCGCGTCCCGGTCTCTATGAGTCGGTGCTGGTACTGGACTACAAAAGCCTGTACCCGTCGATCATCCGCAGTTTCCTGATCGACCCGGTGGGCTTGATCGAAGGCCTCAAACATCCCGACGACAGCGACTCGGTGCAAGGCTTTCGCGGTGCGCGTTTCTCCCGCACCCGGCATTGCCTGCCGTCTATCGTCACGCGGGTTTCCGAAGGCCGCGAAGTGGCCAAGCGCGAACACAATGCACCGCTGTCCCAAGCCCTGAAGATCATCATGAACGCCTTCTACGGCGTGCTCGGCTCCAGCGGTTGCCGGTTCTTTGACACCCGGCTCGCGTCCTCCATCACGATGCGCGGGCACCAGATCATGCGTCAGACCCGGGAGCTGGTGGAGGCACAGGGCTATGAAGTGATTTACGGCGACACCGACTCCACCTTCGTCTGGCTCGGCAGCGCCCATTCGCTGGAGGACGCCAGCCGCATAGGCCAGGCGCTGGTGCAGCATGTCAACGATTGGTGGCGCAGCCATCTGCACACCGAGTACGGCCTGCACAGCGCCCTCGAACTGCAATACGAAACCCATTTCAGCCGCTTCCTGATGCCGACCATTCGCGGCGCGGAGGAGGGCAGCAAGAAGCGCTACGCCGGCCTGGTGGTGCGCGACGATGGCAGCGAAGAGATGGTCTACAAGGGTCTGGAGACCGTGCGCAGTGACTGGTCGCCCCTGGCGCGGCAATTCCAGCAGGAACTCTACCAGCGCATCTTTCATCGTCAGCCGTATCAGGATTATGTGCGCGAGTATGTGCGCCGTACCTTGAGCGGCGAACTTGATGAGCTATTGATCTACCGCAAGCGCCTGCGCCGCCCGTTGCATGACTACGAACGCAACGTCCCACCCCATGTGCGTGCCGCGCGGCTGGCCGATGAATACAATGACCGCCTCGGGCGCCCGCGCCAGTACCAGCGCGGCGGCTGGATCAGCTACCTGATCAGCGTCAACGGCCCGCAGCCGCTGGAAGTGCAGCAAGCGCCTATCGACTACGATCATTATGTGACCCGCCAATTACAGCCTGTGGCTGACGCCATCCTGCCGTTCGTGGACGATGATTTTGGCACCCTGGTGGGCGGGCAGATGGGCCTGTTCTAAGCCATCGGCCGCACGGCCTGTAACCCCGCAGCTTTGGAGGAAACGCCGATGTATACGCTTTATGGCACTGACGAATCCGGCTCGTGCATGATCGAAATCGCGTTGCAGCGCTGCGCTGTACCGTGGCATCGCGTGGACGCCAGTTCCTGGCACGACGGCGAGGGTAGCGAAGCCCTGGCGCGCATCAACCCCCTCAAGCAGATCCCCACCCTGGTCACCCCCGATGGCCAGGTGCTGACCGAAAGCGCCGCCATTCTGATCCACCTGGGCCTCGAGTATCCCGATGCCGACCTCTTGGCCGGCAACCGCGCACAGATCCTGCGTGGCCTGCTGTACATCGCAGCCAATTGCTACAGCGCCATCGGCATCATCGACTACCCGCAACGCTGGCTGGGCGATGCCGATCAAACCCTGCAAGCGCAACTGGCGACCGGCACGCGGCGCTATCTGCATCAGGCCTGGGTCGTGTTCGCCGATCAGTTTGCCGACCAACTGTTCGCGCCCGATAACGTACCCAATGCACTGGGCATCATGGCTGCGGCGGTGTCGCGTTGGGATGACGCCCGCGAGGTGCTCCGTAACCTGGCGCCGGGCTTTGCCCAAACCCTGGAGCGGGTGGATGCCGATCCGGTTGTGGCGCCTGTGTTCGCCCGTCACTGGCCGCAATGGCAGGTCCCGTAATCAGAAGAAACAATGACCCACGTCACCCGCCAATCCCTTGCGCCGCGGGCATCCTGACCCACGCTTCTCAATGTGACGTAGGAATCATCCTTGAATTTGGCTGTCGCAGACATGAAACTCAAGAACCCTGCATGGAATTCAAAGGAGGTGCGCATGCTCATCCGGTCGCTGACCCTGGCTACCTTGATGGCTTTTACGGGGCCGTTGTTGGCTGCTGATGATAATCCGCTCAAGCTGGAGTTGGGCAAAACCCGCCCTCTGGTGGTGGTGGAACTCGATGCGGGTAACCCGACGTTGGCCACGCTCAGGAAACAACTGGAGGAGCCTGCCATCAAGCAGTCCTTCGAAGAGCGCAGCATGGTGTTGTACACCGTGAAGTTTGGCAGCATCGGCGCCGAAGGCGAGAAGTTCGCCAAGGACCCCAAGGACAGCAAAAAGCTCACACCGCCTGAAACCAATGCCCTGATCCGCGCCCTCAAGCTCGGCGTCGGCAGCGGCACCAAGGTGATTCTGGTCGGCAAGGACGGCGAGAAGAAACTCGAGAAGACCGTGCCGCCCGATAGCCTGGACCTCAAAGCGTTCTACAGCGCTATCGACCAGATGCCGATGGCCGAGAAAGAAGCCGCTGCCGCGCCAGAACCCGAGCCCGCCGCGCCTGCGCCGACCAAGGGTGGCAAACCCGCCAAACCCGCCAAACCTGGCAACAAGTCCGCACCGCAACCACTCGACGATTGAAATCCATAACCCTGTAGGAGCGAGCTTGCTCGCGAAAAATGCCCAGGCCCCGCGTTTATTCTGGATAAACGTGAGAGCCCCTGAATTCTTCGCGAGCAAGCTCGCTCATACAAGGGATTAGGGCAGGCCACTCCACGTTAGTCAGTCGCGCAATTAAGGTTTTGCTGCCTTGCGCACTGGAAACGGAAAGTAGAAGAACCGCAGGAATGCCACCCGCTTGATCACTTCCCCGATCAGCAACGGCACCACCACCCCCACCCCAAAGCCCACGCAGGCTGCCATGAAAGGATGCAGGCCGAACCGCTCCATCAGGTCGAAGGTCTTGTGCTGAATCTCGCCGTGGAAGATCAACACGATCAACGTCGACTGGCCGATGTAGGTCATCGCCCGGGTCAGCACGGTCGACACCATCAGCACCCGTGCCAGCGCCCAGCACGCGTACACGCCGATCACCGCCAGCAGGCTGGTCCACAACCAGTGGTCGTAGCGGCGTTGGGCCAGGTCCATGGTGTCGTGGCTGTAGATAAATACCGCAGCGAACAGCACCAGCGAGATCAGCAGGGTCAGCAGCGAGCCTTCATGCCGGCGCAGCCAGTCGCGCAGCAGGTAGCCGTAGATAAAGTAGGTGCTGCTGATCAGGGTCACGTCGAGGCTGAAGGGCAGACCGGGCAAGGACCAGGTCTGTTCGCCGACGGTGACCGGCACTTGCCAGAACCAACGCAGCATCCAGATGCCGAGCAGCAATTGCGCGCCGATCAGCAGACAAGCCGCCAGCAACGGCAGCTTCAGGCGCTGGATCAGTCGCAGCATCAACCAACTGAACAGGATGGCTACCCAGAAGTGCGGCAAAAACCACAATGCCTGCCACGGGATGGTGTCCACGGAGGCGTACAGCACGCCGCCGATGTCGGGCAGCAACGGTTGCCCGCGCAGAACATCGCGCACGATCACGTACGCCAGCATGGTGAAGAAGAACGGCTTGAGCAGGCCATCGGCCTTGCGCACGGCCATTTCCACGAAGGGCTGCTCGGGCTTGAAGAACACCCCGGATAAAAAGAAAAACAACGGCAGCACGAACGACGCCAGGATCGGGTACATCAAGTCCAGCGAGTTGGCGACAAACCAACTATGGCCAAACACGATAATCAGGATACCGATGCCTTTGGCGATATCCATTTGAATCCAACGATGTTTCATTTAAGTCTTCCCGAACGATCATTCACGCCTTGCGCCATGGCTTGAGCCACAGCCCCATACCCAGCAACACCACGGCGCCTGCCAGGGTGCTCAAGCCCAATTGCAGCCACACGTCTTCGATTCGAAACAACACCAGCGCCGCCAGCCCCAGCAGCCCCGCGCTGAGCAACCATTGCCGCGCCCAGGGCAGGGCACCGAGCAAGGCCTGGCGCTGCATCAGCAGCAGCGCGGTGCAGAGCACGCCCGCCAGCGCCGACAAGGGGATACCGACCAGGCCGAACGCAAACGGCAGCACGCCCAGCAACAGCACGTTGACCAGGCTGCCCAGCAGCTCGCAGCGCAGCGGCTGGCGCGTATCGCCGGCGGCGTAGGCATAACGCGCGAGCAGGGCGTTCCACGCACCGAACACCAAAGGCACGGCAAACCCTGCCAGCAACAGCGGCAGCGGCGAGTCCACCGACTGGGTGGGCAGCAGCAGCACCACCAGGCTCGGTGCCGCCGCCACCAGCCCGACGCCGGCCGGCAAGGTCAGCACGCTGGCGGTTTCCAGGCCGCGCTTGAGCAGGGCCAGGCGTTCATCGCCCTGGCGTCGGCTCATCATGCCGAGCAGCACTTGATTGAGGCTCATCAGCGCAATCAGGGGCAGATTCATCAGCTTGCGCGCCAGGTTGACCCAGGTCACCGCGCCTTCACCCAGCAGCGACGCCACCAGCCGTTCGATCAATGCCAGGCCCTGGCTGGCGCCATTGCTCAGCAACAGCGGGCCGATGCGCTGGCCCAGCTCCCGCAGGGGCGCGAGCGACAGCTGCACGCGCCACGGTCGCCAGCCCAGGCGCCAGATCGACGGCAGCAGCGCCAACGGCATCAAGCCACTGCCGATCAAGCACGCCAGCGCAAGGGTATGCGGCTGGCTGGCGGTGCCGGCCAGCGCGAGGTAAATCACCGGCGGCAGGTTGAACAGCAGCGAACCCAGCCCCGCCAGCACAAAGCGCTCGCTGGCCTGCAATGGCACACTGAACAGCGCATGCAGCAGCAGGCCCGGCACACACCACGCCACAATCTGCAGATTGCTGGCGGCCAGCGACGTGGCGCTGGCCGCCAACCCCGGGCCGAGCACTTGCACCAGCCAGGGCGCCAGAAGCATCAGCAGCAGGCTGGTGAGCAGCGCGATCAGCATCAACGCGGGGAACAGCACCGCCAGCCAGCCCAGGCGTTCGCCGTCCTGGCGTTGCAGGTACAGCGGCAGCGCGGCGGCACTCAACACGCCGCCGGCCAGCGACATGCGCAGCGCCTCGGGCAAGAACAGCGCGATCAGGAACGCATCACTGCGCTCTCCCGCGCCCCAAGCCGCCACCAGCAACCACTCGCGCGCGAACCCCAGGCACAGGCCCAGCAGGGTCGCCACGGTCAGCCATACGGCAGATCCGAGCATCAGGGACGCGCGCCATCAAGCAGCGGCTTGCGAAACACCACCGCTTTGACCTGAGGCAGACGTGCCGGAAACAAGCGGCGCGCCTCCAGTACGTTAATCCCCACCATCAGCCAGAACAGCGCCACCATCACCACGGCAAAACTGAAGTAGTGGTCAAACAAACCGCTGACCAGCGCCGACAGAATCCCCGCCGTGCTGCCCAGCCACAGGGCGTTGTCCTTGGTCAGGCGGATCGGGCCCTTTTCCGGCCGCGCTTCACGCCACCAGCGCACGGTCACCGCGATAAACAAGAGCATGCCGACCACGCCGGTCTTGTAGATGAAGTTCAGCCACAGGTTGGAGATCCCCAGCAAGTGCGTGCCCGGTACCGGCGGGTCGACCTTGAAACCGATGCCGAACGGATAGGCCGCCACGGCCTGCGGGAACATGCGGTATTCGTCGAAACGCACTTCGGTACTGGCGTTGCTCGACGAGAAAATCGTCGCCAGGCGTTCCTGCAGCGGCGGGTAAGCCATCACCAACGCCACGGTCAACGCCGCGCCGATCATCAGCAACCGCCCGGTGTAAGGCACGCGCCGCGTGGCCAGCCAGATCAGCACCAGCGCCAGGCTGACCATCGCCCCCCGGCTGCTCGCCAGCAGCAACGCCGCCGCCCCCAGGCAGGCCACGCCCAGGCCCAGCGCGCGTTTCCAGCCCTGCTCGGTCATGCCGTAGCAAAAGGCCAGGGGCAGCAGCAGCGCCATAATTCCGCCGATGGCATTGGGGTGCATCCACGGCGAGCCCATACGCGAGGACATGGCTTCCAGGCCGAATTTCAACATGTCGAAGTTGCCGTAGTTGAGCAGCGCCAGGATCGGCGCAATCCCCGCCCCGGAGCGCGTGCGCACGAACACCGCGATCGACATCACCAGCATCGCCAGGGTGCCCAGCAGCAAGGCGATCACCAGGCTTTCGCGGCGCTTGTAGTCCACCAGCAGCTTGGCTGTGAGAAATACCCCCGACAGGTTCAGCAACCAGCGCAGCCAGTTGGCCACGCCGCTGCTTTCGGCGTGGATGCTGACCTGGCCGACGATAAACGGGAACACGCTGAACAGCATCAGCCACAGCAGCATCTGGTCGGTGGGGCGGCGCGCCAGGCGCGGCGCGTCCGGCAGACGTGACAGAAAGCTGTGCCACAGCACCGCCCCCCAGGTCAGCGCGAGAATGGCTTCGCTCACCGTACTGCGGATACCTAGATTGAGCGTGGAGTAGGGCATGAACGTGGCGACCAGGGCGAACAGCAGCAAGCCCCAGAATGGAAAGCGCAGGATGGTCACGGCCGCCGCCAGTCCGATCACGGCAAGAAACGCCTTGGCCGGTGACAGCGCCAGGGCGACTACGCCAAACAGCACGCCGAAGAGGATTGCGACGAGGCTTGCCAGGGAGAGTCTCATTTCAGTTCCTCGATCAGTTCGGCCAGGCGTCGGCGATAAGCGTGTTGGTTAAAGCGTTCGGCCCATTGGCGGTGTTGTTCGGGCGTGGCTTCATCACCGTGCTCAGCCAGGTTCAGCATCAGCTGTACCAGTGCGGGGCCATCGGTGGGTGAAAAGCGCGGCGCCGACGGCGGGGTGATTTCGTCCAGGGAGGTGCCACTGGCCACGGCCACGGGGGTGCCGACGCTCAGCGCTTCGATCACCGGCAAACCGAAGCCTTCAGCGTAGGAAGGCTGCCACACACGTGACGCCTGGCGGTACAGTCCCTGCAACTCGGCGTCGGAAACGCCACTCAATGCGCGAATGCCCGGCAGCGTGCGCTGGGCTTCAGGCAAGTGCTCAAGGCTGCCCACCAGCACCAGTTCCGGCACGCCGGGGGATTGGCGCCGCGCCTGTTGCCAGGCATCCACCAGAAACGGCACGTTCTTGCGCAGTTCACGGGTGCCGACCAGCAACCAGAACTCCGTGGGCAATTGGCGCGCGGACAGGTCCGCCGCAGGTTCGTTGAAGCCCTCCACCTGATTGGGCAGCACGCGAATCTTGCCCGCCGCGTGGGGAAACAACCGCGCGGTCTCGTCGGCGCTGTAGTGCGACGGCGTCCACACCCGGTCGGCACTGCGCACGGCATAGGCAATCGACAGGCGGTCAGTGGTCTTGTACACCCGCGCCTTCAGGCGGCTGGCGTGGTAGTTGTCCAGCGTGATCTGGAACAGGTCGTGCAGCAGCACCACGGTGCGCAGACCCTTGGGTTTGGGCGGCAACGGCAGGCCCATGTTGAAGGTGCTGATGTACAGGTCGATGTGCTGTTCGCGCAGGGCACGGGGCAGGAAACCAGCTTCGAAACGCAGGCGATTGTGTGGCTGGTGCATCGCC
The DNA here is from genome assembly GCF_034043515.1 of Pseudomonas sp. MUP55. Lineage (NCBI taxonomy): Bacteria > Pseudomonadati > Pseudomonadota > Gammaproteobacteria > Pseudomonadales > Pseudomonadaceae > Pseudomonas > Pseudomonas sp. MUP55. The sequence continues at coordinate 2,066,038 of NZ_CP138214.1, forward strand.
GTTTTCGCGCAGCCCCAGGCCGGGCAGTGTGCCTGCAAGCGAGTCTCATCGCCCAGGGGCGCCACGGTAAACCGCACCAGTTCGATGTCCGGCACGCTGCGCAGGGCGCTTTCCAGCGCATACACCTGGCGGCTGATGCCCGATTGCGGTGAGGTGCCGACGGTGCGGTAATCCAGGCCTACGCGCATGCGGGCTCCTTTTGATTGAGCGGAGAGAGGCTGGCGTACACCTGTTCCAGTTGGCTGGCGGCAACGCTCCAGTCATGGGCGCGCCGCACATAGGCTCGCCCGGCTTCACCCATCGGCGCGGCGGCTTCGGGCGACTGCAGCAGGCGCACCACGGCGTCCGCCAGGCCGACCGCGGTTTGCCCGCCGAGATAGTCCAGGCCATCGACCAGGTCCAGGCCCGACACGCCCTGTTCGGTGCTGGCCAGAGGCAGACCGGCGGCGAGTGCTTCGAGCACCTTGAGCTTGGAGCCGCCGCCGTGACGCAACGGCGCGAGAAACACCGAGCAGGTCGATTGCAGGGTCAACAGGTTCGGCACAAAACCTTGCCACTCGATGCGCGGGTCCTGCCAGCGTTCGCGCCAACTGCCGGGCATGCCGAAGCCGCACACGCTCATACGCGCCTCGGGGCAACGCTCCCAGACTCTGGGCAGAATTTCATCCAGGGCCCACTCGATGGCATCCACATTGGGCGCGTATTCATAGTTGCCCAAAAACAGCACGCGGCGGGCGGACGGGTCGGGGCGGGCGCCGGCAAAATGGTCGCAGTCCACGCCATTGACCACCACCGGCACCGGTTTGCCGGCAATCTTTTCCAGCACCTGCGCATCGCTGTCGGTTACCGCCACCACCTGGGTGGCCTGGCGCATCACGCGCCGCTCCCAGCGCGTGTAGCGCCATTGGTCATAGCGAATGAACGGCAGCGCCCAACGTGGCAAGCGGTCGTAGGTCGCCGCGCCGAGCGCCGACTCAACGTTGTGTTCGGTCAGCACGAAGGGTTGGGATTTGCGCGCCAAGGCATCTTCATAAGGCTGGAAGGTGTAGGTGTGCTCGATCTGCACCACGTCCCAGTGTTCGTTGAGCAACTGGTTGAACCTGTCCTGCAGCGCCCCCGACAGACCATTCACGCTGGCCAGCAATGGGTAAGGCGCAAACAGCCCGGCCACCAGGGTTTTCACGCTGCGCAGTGGGCGGCGGGGCAGGATGATCAACTGCTCGAGAAACGCCTCCAGCACCTGGCGATCGGTCAGCGACACCGCCTGCTTGTCGTGCAGCAGCAAGGTGATCCGGTGCCCACGCGCCGCCAAGCTGCGCAGCAGGTGGAACTGGCGCGTTTTGCCGCCACTGGTGGCGGGCCAGGGCGAGTAGGGCAGGATCCATAAAATGCGCATGGCGGACTTCAATCCCATAACAGAATTTGCAGGTTCGACTTGACCGGCACGGTCAGCCCATTGGTACCGCTGACCGGTGTTTGTGTGCCGCGCAACGGGTCGTACAGGGTGGCGCTGGTCAGGCCCGGCAAGTGTGCGTTACCGCCGCGTGCCGACCAGAAAAACCACAGCTTGCGGCCATCGGCGCGGGTCCAGCCGATGCTGAACAGGCCGTCGGGCGACTGGTCGGCGGCGGGCGGGTCGCCGGGGGTCAGTTTCGGCCCGCTGACGTCGAGGAAATTTTTCAAGGCGGTGTAGACCGGCTTGGGCTTGGCGTCGATATCGAGCAAGCCGTAGGCGCGGTCGCGCACGCTGGCGCGCTGGTCGAGGTCGCTCAGGGTGAACAGAAAAATCTTGTCGAAATCCAATGCGCTCATCAGCGCCAGGCGGCGTATCACGTAGTCGGCCTGGCCCTGTTGGGTGATGATGTCCTGAGCTTCCTTGGGCCCGGTGTAGTTCGACCAGCCCCACTCGGTGCTCCACAGGGTTTTCACGCCGCTGGCGCGCAGCTTCTGGTTGAGCGCGGTGGTCTTGGCCACGAAGTCGAGGTTGGCCGGGTCGTTGCCTTCGGGCAGTTGGGTATAAGGGTGGTAGGACATCACCGTATTCAGGCTCGGCACGCCGAGTGCACCGAGGGCGTCGAGCATGGTCTTCCCGTTGGGCATTTCGCTGAAAAACGCCATGCCGGCCGCCACCACCGGTTTGTTCGGGTTTACCGCACGCAGTGCGGCGGCGGTGGTGCTCAGCAGCCTGGCATAGCCGGCCGGGTCCGCCGCCGGGCGCCAGAAGCCCAGCAGGTTCGGCTCGTTCCACACCTGCCAGGCGTCGACGCTGGGGTAGCGCTGGGCCAACAGGGCCATGCGAATCGCAAATACATTCGGATCCTGCGGCGGGTACTGGTCCTGATAGGGTGCACCCGCCGGCGCGGTGGTGATAAATGGCGCCGAGCCGACCAGGTAGAACACCGACTTGAGCTGATTGTCTTTGAGCTTGGTGACCAGTTCATCCAGGGTCGCCACTTGATATTGGTCGGCGACCGGCTCCAGCCGATCCCAATGCAGGTCCAGGCGCACCCACTCCAGGCCCAGTTCCTTGAGACGGTCGATCTGCAGTTGGTAACGCTCGGGGCTGAACCACAAAAACTGCGCATTCACCCCCAGGAAGTCCTTCCACACCACCACCTTGTTGCCCTTGAGCACATGGTTCTCGGCGTCGGCCGGGCGCCCCCAGATAAAGGCGGTCAGGCCCAGGGCCGCGATCAGCGCAAGGGTGGCGAAGTAGGTACGTTTACGCGCCATACGGGGCTCCCTCTATGGCTTGCTCGAACAGCTGCGTAAAGCGCTGCGCGGTCAGCGGCCAAAGGCGTTCGCGGCCGATGGCTGCGGCGCGTTCGGCCCAGTCCTGGGCCAATGCTGGTGTACGGGCCAGGCGCAGCAATTGCTCGCCCAGCGCGGCCACATCGCCTTCGGGGAAGATCGCGCCGTTACCGCTGGCAACTTCTTCGGCAAACGCCCGGGCATCGGAGGTAATCGCTCCGCGCCCACACGCGGCGGCCCAGGACAAGGCGCCGCTGGTACCGCGCTGACGGCCGAGCAGGCCGAGTTTTTTCGATTCGCGATACGGCAGCACCATCACATGGTGGGCCTGGATCGTTTGGGCAATTTCCTCGGCCGGCAGGTTGAGCCGCCAGTCGATGGAGCCGGCCAGGCCGAGGTCGGCGATCTGGCGGTTCAACTGCTCCAGGTAATTACCGCCTGCGCCAAACGCCATTTCGGCGGCAGTGCCACCGGCCAGGGTCAGGCGCACACGGTCACGCAATTGGGGGGCTTGCTTGAAGACGTCGGCCAGGGCCTGCAGCAGGTCTTCAATGCCTTTGCCACGGTAGATAAAACCAAAATACAGCAGGTGCAGCGTATCGAGCGGTGGCAGCGCCACGGCTGCGATGGTCAGGTTGGCGTGGTTGATCACCGCCACTTTGCCGGCAGGCAGTTGCATGCGCTGGCTCAGACAGTCAGCGCCCAGGCGGGTGAGGGTAATCAGCCTGGTCAGGCCACGGGCGACGTGGCGTTCCTCGCGCAGGGTCAAGGGGTCTGCCAGCACCACTGCCGCCTGCGGCAATGGGCTGGGCAGGCGCTCCAGCAGGTTGAGCGGGAAGGGCAGTTGCTCGCGCCGCCATACGATCCGTTCGGGGTCATGCACGGTGGCGGTCAGCGGCAGCTTCGGGTAGGCCTTGCGCAACTCGCGCAAGGCCAGGAACTCTCCGAGGCGCCCGCCGCCCAGCTCAGCGTGGACCAGGTCCACGCTGCGCCAGTCGAATGCGGCGACGGCCTGCTTGATCGCCGCGCTCGAGCCTTCCACGCCGTTCAACGGTGTCACCACCGTCACGCCCAACTGTTCCAATGCCGTCTTGAAATGGTTCGCGTAATCGGCGATCCCATTCTTTTCCGGTGGCAAAGGCGCGAGCAGGGCGATGCGCATCAGAACGCCCCCCGGTATTTGGCGATGGTCTGCAGCACCTTGGCCGGCACTTCGAATTTACGCCGGTTGATGATGATGCCATCGACCTTGCCGAAGGCCGTGTTGAGGATCGACAGCGCATGCTCCACCACGGGCACTGTGCTCTTCTGGGCTTCCACCACCAGCGCGATCAGGTCGGCGCGCCGCAGGTTGACGAACGCATCGCGGTTGTCCAGCAGCGCGGAGGCATCCAGCAGCACCACTTCGCCCGGCTCGGCGGGAGCAGCCCCGCCGACGCGCACGTTGATGCCGTTTTCCTGGAGCAATTGGCGCAGTTGTTCCACCACGAAGGTCACCCCTTCACCGTGACGCGCCGAGGTCAGCCCAAGGGTCAGGCCACGTTCGGCCACGCGGTCCAGCTGCAGCAGGCCGTACAACCGGTAGATGCTCGCATTGAACGCATTGGTGCCTTGCGCGGTGCTGGTGTCCAGCTCCGGCAGGGTGGTCCACAGCGGCAGGCCGAACTTGCGTTCCACCAGGCCGCCATCGTGAATGCGCTGGTCGAGCAGGTAGCACAGGTAGATCACCAGCAGGCCGACGACGATGGCGAACGGAATCGCCAGCAACAGCATCAGCAGGGTTTTGGGGAAGATACGGCCTGGGTTCAGGGTGGCTTCTTCGATCACCGCGATGTTGCTGATCTGGCTGTTATCCAGCTCACGGTCGATACGGGATTTTTCCAGGTTGTCCACGTACAGCGCGTAGTTACGCTCGGTGGCGCTCAACTCACGGGACAGGCGCGCCAGCTCCGGTTCAATCTCCAGGGCCTCCTTGCGTTGCGCTTCGAGGTTGACCAGTTGTTTCTGCTGTTGCACCAACTGGGTACGCAACGCCAGGTTGTTGCTGGACTCATCGAGCAGCACGCGCTGCAGGTGGATTTCCAGGGTATTGGGCGCGCGGTTTTCCGAGCTTTGCACGGTGTTGCTTTCACTGGCGACCTGCGCCTGCATTGCCCGAATCGACGCATCCAGGGCTTTGACCGGCGGCGCGTTATCGGTGTAGGTGCGCATCATGTCGGCTTTTTCCAGCAGCTTCTGGTTAAGCAGACGACGCAGATCCTGCTGCTGCGGGTTCAGCGCAATCTGGCGAACCGTGGTCACTTCCTTGGGCTGGGTCTTGAGCTGGGTACGCGTGCTGTCAAGGGCGCTGTCCGAAGAGGCGATCAAGCGCGTGGTGTTGAAGGTCTCGCCGCGCAGCACATTGATGCGCTCGGACAAGTCTTCCAGGCGATCGGTGATGCTCGCCGCGCCGATCTGGTTCAAGTGGGCAAGGATCTGCTCCTTGTAGCTCTTGATTTCGGTGGCGCTGTTGGACACCTGGCCTTCATAGAAGGCGTACAGGCTCTTGCGCCCCAGGGCCTGGGTGCGTTCATTGATGTAGGTTTCGACCCAACTTTTGACCACCGCCTGGGCGATCTCGGGGTCGCCCCATTTGAAACTGATGTCCATCACCGTCGACCCGGCCGCGTGGCTGACTTCGAAGTTCTTCTCAAGGCTCGCGGCCAGGCGCTCCACCGGTGTGGTCTGTTCAATGACGCCCACGGTTTCCAACACCACGCGCACGCCGTCGAATACCGCGCCAACAGCGTTTTTGACGTAGTACTTGGTGCGTTTCCAGACGCCTTCCGGCGGCGGCATTTTGTCGATGACTTCCAGGTAGTGTTCGGCCACCGCACGCACGATCGGGCGACCGGTCAGCAGGCGTTCCTCATCGACAATCGGGTCGCGCTGGGTGCTGGGCATGACCAGCGCCTGGCGGTTGCTGATCTCGATCGGCAGCGTCGAGTCACGCCCCGGCTTGACCAGCAGGCGCGCGGTGGATTCGTACTTGGCGGGCAGCAGGAAGGCCCCCAGCAGAATGATCACCAGCGCCGCGATGGCCGCCAGCTTGAACTCATGCCGGAAGATGAAGAACAGGCGCAGAAGATCGCGAAAAGAACGGATCTCGATCATGGGATGTCGCTCCTTTAGTTACTGCCGCCGCTGGTTCGGGTGTAGTTGTAGCCAACCCCGATCGACTTGGTGAATGGGATCAGTTGGTTCAGGTAGGTATCCACGCCCTGGATGCGCTCGCCCACATTGGATTTGGGCACGAACACCACGTCACCGCGTTGCAGAGGCACTTGTTTGCGCCCGTTGGGACCGGTCTTGAGGTATTGGCTGAAGTCCAGGAAGTAGGCGCGATAAGTGCCCTGGCTATCCTCGCGCAGCAGCGCAACCATGCTGGCGTTGCCCGCCGGGTTGACCCCGCCGGCGCCGACAATGGCTTGCTCCAGGGTGTTGGCCGAGGCGATCGGCACCGTGGACGGGTTGTTCACCGCGCCGCCGACGATGATCGAATTGCCCGGCGCCTGGTTGATGTTCACCGTCACCCGCGGCTCGCGATACACCGGCGCGAGCTTGTTGCTCAGCTCGTTCGCCACTTCGCTCGGCGTGCGTCGGGCTACCTGGATCGGGCCCAGGAACGGGTAGTTGATCTTGCCGTCGGTTTGCACCGTGTACAGCGTCAGCTCATAGATCGTGCTGACGTTGAACGCCGACAGTGTCGGCATTTCCCCGGCATCGCGCACGATGCGCAACTGATCGCCGATGCGGATGCGTTCCACCGCCGGCGGTAGCTGGGCCAGTTGGTCGAGGGCGCGCTTGCCGTCCTCGACGGTCTTGCCGTCAGGCGCGACGATGCGTGCGGGTGTATTGCAGGCGGCCAGGGCCATCATGGCCAGGACGAGCAGGGTTCGTTTCATCAAATAGGACTTCCTGTAGGTCATGATGCTCACCTCCAATAACCGGGGAACATGCTGATGCGCCGCTTGAGGGCGAGGGGTAGCCGACGTTCCTGATGGCCCAGCCGATAGCCGAGCAACTTGAACGCGCTGCGCACCAGTACTTCGGGTACGCGGTGCAATGCACCGGCTGCGCGCAACGCCGCGAGTTCAGCCAGTACATAGCGTTTACCTTCACCGCCGGCATCGCCAAAGGCCTGGCGTATCCACGGTTCGCGACCGTAGAACACGCCAATGTCGAAGTAACGGTGAAACTCATCCATGAGCCGGTAATCGTGGGAGTGGTACACCTGCGCGGAGGCGGCGTAGCGCACGGTGTAGCCTTCGATCAGCATGCGTGCCGCGACGTAAGCGTCTTCGCTGCCGATCACGTCGGCGGGAAAGCCACCCACGGCGTGCAGGGCGCTGCGCCGGTAGGCGGAAAACGAGTCGGAGCTGAAACAGGTCTTGATCCCCAGTTCCGGCGCATCGGCCAGGCGCTTGCTGCGGCTTTGGGCCGGGTAATTGAAGTGTCGGGACTGTGCGCCCAGCACACCGGCATCCGGGTGCGGCAGCTGACGGCCATAGGCCACGCCATTGAGCGGATCCTGCTGCAATTCGGCGATCAGGTTGGCGAAGGTCTCGGGGGTGGCGGGAATGGCGTCCTGGGTCATCACGATCAGGGCATCGCCGCTCACCTGTTCACTGGCCCAGCGCCGCGTGCCGCCGTGGTTGAAGGTGCGGGCGTCGATCACCTCGACCCGTGCGCCGTAGTCGCGAAAGCGCGCCACGGTGTCATCGCTGGACGCGCTGTCGACCACCAGCATCTCGTCCGGTTGCAGGGTTTGCATCTTCAGCGCAGGCAGCAGCCGCGCCAGATGGCTGGATGCATTGCGCGTCGGAATGATCAGTGAGGTGCGCATGTCACTTCTTCACTTCGGCAGGCGCACGCCCATAGATGTCATCGAAACGCACGATATCGTCTTCGCCCAGGTACTCGCCGCTCTGCACCTCGATCATCACCAGGTCGATGATGCCGGGGTTGGTCAGGCGGTGTTTGTGCCCGGCCGGTATATAGGTGGATTCGTTGGCGTTGATCAGGAATTCGCGCTCGCCGTTGGTGATCTGCGCCGCGCCGCTGACCACCACCCAATGTTCGCTGCGGTGATGGTGCATTTGCAGCGACAGCGACGCCTGGGGCTTGACCACGATGCGCTTGATCTTGAAGCGGCTGCTTTCCTCCAGCACGGTGTAGGTGCCCCACGGCCGGGTGACGGTTCGGTGCAGGCTGAAGGCCGGATGGTTCTGGCGCTTGAGTTCGGCCACGATGTAGCGCACGTCCTGGCTGCGGTGCGCGTCGGCGATCAGCAGCGCGTCGGGCGTGTCGACAATGATCAGGTCACGCACGCCGACGGCACCGAGTACGCGCTTGGGCGAGTCGATGTAGCAGTTGTGCACGTCATGCAAAATCGCTTCGCCATTGACCTGGTTGCCCTGGGCATCGCTGGGCGTGAGCTGGCGCAGGGCTTCCCAGGAACCGATATCGCTCCAGCCGATGTCGCACGGCACCACGGCCACTTGGCTGGATTTCTCCATCAGCGCCACGTCAATGGAAATGTCCGGCGCGCTGCCGAATGCGTCACTGTCCAGTTCGCGCTGGCGCGAGGTTTTGTTCTGCAGGAGCTGGCTGTGTTCAAGGGCCGCACGTGCAGCGATCAGCACGTCGGGCGCATGGGTGCCCAGTTCATCCACCAGTGTGCTGGCCTTGAAGCAGAACATGCCCGCGTTCCACAGGTGTTTGCCGCCGTCGAGGTAGGCTTGCGCGGTGGCCAGGTCGGGCTTTTCGACAAAGCGTTTGACGCGGTTGCCCAGGCGCAGCGCTTCGCCTTTTTCGATATAGCCAAAACCGGTCTCCGGGTGGTCGGGCTGAATGCCGAAAGTCACCAGGTAGCCCGCTTCGGCCAGGTCGCGGGCCTGCGCGACGGCGTCGGCAAATGCGGTTTCATTGAGCACCAGGTGGTCGGCGGGCATCACCAGCAGCTGCGCGTCGCCACCGAAATGCTCCTGCACATGCAGCGCCGCCACGGCAATCGCCGCTGCGGTGTTGCGCCCGAAGGGCTCAAGCAGCAGATCCAGGGGCAGGTGGGCCTTGTTGACCCCACGGTAGTCATCCAGGGTGCGAAACAGCAGGTCGCGGTTGGTCACCGTGAGTACGTTCTCTACACCAGGCAGGCGGGCGGCGCGCTGAAAGGTTTTCTGCAGCAGGCTCTGGCCGTCGCGCATGCGCATGAACGGCTTGGGCATGTTCTGCCGCGATACCGGCCACAAGCGTGTGCCCGAACCACCGGAAATGATGCAGGGAATTAATCCGTTGAGGGTATTCATCAATAGACTTCCTTGGTGGAAAGGACGGCCGGGACCGTCATGAAAACGATGTACAAGTCAAACCACACCGACCATTTGGAGATGTACTCCAGGTCGTACTCGACGCGTTTCTGGATTTTGAACAGGGTGTCGGTTTCGCCCCGGTAGCCGTTGATTTGCGCCCAGCCGGTGATGCCTGGCTTGACCCGGTGCCGAGAGCTGTATTCGCTGACCGCCACTTCGAAAGGAACGCCCGCCGCCTTGGTTGCCGTGGCGTGGGGGCGTGGGCCGACCATGGACATGTTGCCCTGCAGGACGTTGAACAACTGCGGCAGCTCGTCGATGCTGGTTTTGCGGATGATGCGCCCGACGCGGGTGATGCGCGGGTCCTCGCGGGTGGTCTGGCGCTCGGCGGTAAAGTCGCTCTGGTCGGTGAACATCGAACGGAACTTGAACACGCGGATTTCATTGTCGTTGTAGCCATAGCGGTTCTGGCGAAACAGCACCGGGCCTTTGGAGTCGAGCTTGATGGCGATGGCCGTCAACAGCATCACCGGCGACAGCACCACCAGCGTGATGCTGGCCAGCAGCAGGTCTTCGCAGCGTTTGATAAAGGGCGACCAGCCGCGCAGCGGTAACTGCGAGGTGTTGAACATCAGGATGCCGCCCACATCGGTGATGCGGCTGTGGCCGTAGCGCAGGGCGGCCATGTCCGGCACCAGCATCACGTTCACCGACATCTGCCGCAGGCGATTGACCAACCCGTGGATGCGCTGCTCGGCGGCCCAGGGCAGGCAGATCATCACTTGGTTGACCTGCTCGGCGCGGATCAGCTTTTCCAGGTCACGGGTATTGCCCAGCAAGGGCAGGCTGCTCAGTTCCTTGGGAATGCGTTCGGTGCGGTCGTCGATGAAGCCAATGAGACCGGAGCGTATATCGCCATTGCGTTGCAGGTGGTCGGCGACGTGCACGGCCGTGTCGGTGAAACCCAGGATCACTGTGCGTTGCAGGAATTTGCCCTTGCGCATCAGGTTGCGGTACAGGCGCAGCATCACCAGGCGTTCAAGGCAGAACAGCCCAAGGCTGGCGAAGTACCACACCACCAGATTGCGCGGGTTCAACTGCGGGAACACCTGCAGGATCTGGTACATGAACAGCAGGATGCAGAACGCCGACGACCAGGCCACGATATTGGCGCGCAGGCGCAAGCGGTTGCTGAACAGCTCTTCGGAATAGATGCCCAGGGCCTGGAACAGAATAACCGTCAAGACCGCGAAAAACAGCAGCAGCCCCAGAAAGTGCGAGCGCATCTCAGGGTCCATCGGGTCGAGGAAAATCGCCAGGACCAGCGGTGGCAAAATGGCGGTCAGTCCATGGACCAACTTGACAAAAACAACAAAAAACTCAACAAAGCCGGCCCTGGTCAGAAACAAACTGACAACTGATGACTTCTCGCGCATACAAACATCCCTCATTGCACACCAAGTTCGCTCTGCGGCCGCTCAATTGAGCAGGCATCGCGCTACATCTGGTTAAAACGCAACCATCCATCCAAGTGAAACCATCCAAATGAAGGAAGTTTTGCGGGGCTAGTGGCTAAAGGAGGTTCCCTTTGTGGCTTAGTCAATAAGTTGACCATTTTGCGAAGGTTGCATTATAGGCATGTTAATTTGAGTTTTGTGTGCCATTTTGTTGACGTTCCTTGTTCTGTCACCCGGCGGTGGGATGTGATTTGGAGTGTAGGAACAAATGTCAGAATTTTCCTGTTTGAGGGGAAAAGGTTTTTTGGCGGGGGGGCGGTAAGAGGGGACGCTGAGGGGCTAAATGCTTGAAGCGGCGGACGTATGCACAGCTGGTAAGATCGTTCCCACGCTGCGGCGCAGGAATGCGGTCCGTGACGCTCTGCGTCATCTGTGTGAGGGGGTGGCGGGACGCCGAGCGTCCCAGGGGGCATTCCCACGCAGAGCGTGGGAATGATCATCGACGGGATTAGATCAACCCAATCGGGCCGCTGCCCGTGCGGTGATCTCGCCACGCACCTTGCGCGATTGCGCCGTGCGTTTGTTGGCTTCGGCCAGCACATGCGCCGGTGCCGTTTGTGGCCGGCCCGCATCAAAGGGCGGCGCCGGTGCATATTCGATTTGCAACTGCACCAGTTGCGCCGCCGCTTCGCTGTACAACTCCGCTGCCAGGGTCAGCGCAAAGTCGATCCCCGCCGTGATGCCGCCGCCGGTAAACAGGTTGCCGTCGCGCACCACACGCGCTTGCACCGGGATCGCGCCCAATGGCGCGAGCAGGTCGTGGTAGGCCCAGTGCGTGGTGGCCTTACGACCGCGCAGCAAACCCGCCGCGCCCAACACCAGCGAACCGGTGCACACCGAGGTCATGTAGCGCACGGTTTGCGCCTGGTCCCGGAGAAAGTCCAGCGTGGCCGGGTCCTCCATCAACGCGCCGACACCGGCACCACCGGGCACGCACAGCACATCCAGGTTCGGGCAGTCGGCATAGGTGATGGTGGGCGTGAACACCAGGCCGGTGCTGGAGGTGACCGGCGCCAGGTCCTGCCACACCAGGTGCAGCTTCACGTCCGGCAGTGAACCGAGCACGTCATAGGGGCCGGTAAGGTCCAGTTGCTGGATGCCGGGAAATAGCACAAAGCCGATATGCAAGGTCATGAATGAAGCTCCAATAAAAGGGGTGGACGGCTTCACTTTAGGGGCCTAGGCTTTGGCGCATACGCCATTGAGCCCACAAATCACGCCAATCATGCCCAGAATCGTTCATGTTCTCGCTTTCGATAATGCCCAGGTGCTCGACGTCACCGGGCCGCTGCAGGTGTTCGCTTCGGCCAATGACCTGGCCCGCCAGCGCGGTTTGCCCTTGCCCTATGCGGTGAATGTGATCGCTGACCAGGCCAGACCGGTGATGACGTCTGCGGGGCTGGCGCTGGTGGCCGACCCGCTGCCCGCGGTCGAGCAGCCGTGCGACACCCTGGTAATCGCGGGCGGCTGGGGTGTCTACGATGCCGCCCAAGCCCCGGCGCTGGTGCATTGGGTGCGGGAAAAGTCGCGGCACAGCCGGCGCATGGCCTCGGTGTGTACCGGCGCTTTTCTGCTGGCCGCCAGTGGCCTGCTCGACGGTTGCCGCGTGGTCACGCACTGGACGCGCTGTGAAGAACTGGCGCGCCGGTTCCCCGCCTTGACGGTGGAGTCCAACCCGATCTTTATCCAGCAAGGCGCGCTGTGGACCTCGGCCGGTGTGACGGCCGGAATCGACCTGTGCCTGGCCCTGGTGGAGGAGGACCTGGGACGCGCCGTCGCCCTGGAAGTTGCGCGGCACCTGGTTGTGTTTCTCAAGCGTCCCGGCGGGCAGTCGCAGTTCAGCGTGACCTTGTCCCTGCAAAAGAGCGACAGCCGCTTTGCAGAACTACACGCCTGGATCGCCGAGAACCTGTCGCTGGATCTGAGTATCTCCACCCTGGCCGCCCAGGCGGGCATGAGCGAGCGCAGCTTTGTGCGCCACTACCGTGCCGAAACCGGTCAGACCCCGGCGCGGGCCGTGGAGTTGATTCGGGTTGAAAGCGCACGCCGGCAACTGGCAGACAGCACAACCCCGATCAAGCGCATCGCCGTGCACTGCGGCTTTGGCTGCGAAGAAACCTTGCGCCGCAGTTTCCTGCGGGCCCTGTCGGTGACGCCTCAGGCCTATCGCGAGCGGTTTTCACCGGCCTAGCAATTCCAGCAGCGCGGCGAGGGTGGCTTGCGGCGCTTCCTGAGGAATATTGTGGCCAACGCCGGGTAGCACCTGGCGTCGATAAAAAGCGCTGAAGTGGTCGACATCGTCGTCCTCTTCCGGTGGCGGCCCCACGCCGTCATCGGCCCCGCACAGCGAAATGCTCGGCACGCCAATCGGTGGTTGCAGCGCCAAGGCGTGCTCGATGAATTCCAGCGCGGGATCCCCCGGCGCATACATGAAGCGATGGCGGTAGGAGTGAATCACCACCTCGACAAAATCCGGGTTATCGAACGATGGCGCGGTTTGCCCGTAGAGGTCCGGCCCACGATCCCAGGTCGGTGACCACAGCGACCACAACAGCTCGCACAGCTCCCGCCGATTGGCGGTCAAGCCATCCACGCCGCGCTGGGTGTGAAAGTAATACTGGTACCACAAGCGGTGCTCTGTCACAGGCGCCCGCGGCTTGAGCGACTGGGCGATGTCCTGGATGTTGTAGCCGTCTGCGGTCACCAGCCCGCGCACCCGTTCCGGCCACAGCGCCGCCACGATGCACGCGGCGCGCCCGCCCCAGTCATAACCGGCCAGCGTGGCGCAGGGGATCGACAGCCCATCCATGAAGTCCAGCAAGTCCTTGCCCAGCGCGGCCTGCTGACCGGAACGCATGACCTGCTCGTTGATAAACCGCGTCGGGCCATAACCGCGCAGGTACGGCACCAGTACGCGGTAGCCGTGCTCGGCCAGGACCGGAGCGATTTCATCGTACGCACGCGGGTCGTAGGGAAAGCCGTGCAGCAGAATCACCGGCGCCCCCTCGACCGGGCCGTGGGTTTCGTAGGCGATATCGAGCAGGGAGGTGCGCACGTAGAGCAGCGGGGCGAGGGCGGTCATCGTCGACTCCTGAGCGTTGCTGACACATTGGCTAACATCATGGCTGCCACACCGTTTTCGAACCGCTGAGCTTACGGTCCAGAAACGTCGCAGCGCTGATCAACGCCAGATGGCTCAATGCCTGGGGCGTGTTGCCCAGGTGTCGGGCCTGGCTGTCGAACTCTTCGGCATACAGCCCCAGCGGGTTGGCATAGCGCAGCAGTTGTTCGAACTCCAGGTGAGCCTTCTCCACTTGGCCGGCGCGGGCCAGGCATTCGACGTACCAGAACGAACACGCGGTAAACGCGCCTTCGGTGCCTGGCAGTCCGTCGATCTGGCTGCCTTCGTTGCGGTAACGGTAGACCATGCCGTCGCGTACCAGGCTTTTTTCGATGGCCACCAGTGTCGACAGCCAGCGCGGGTCAGTGGCGGCAACGAAGCGCACCAGCGGCATCAGCAGCATCGAGCCGTCGAGGGCGGTGCTGCCGATGTGCTGCACGAAATGCCCGCGTTCTTCGTTCCAGAAGTTGCTCCAGATGTCGGCATAAATCGCTTGGCGAGTCTGGTCCCAGCGCGCGAACGGCGCCGGTAACGAGCGCTTGGAGGCCAGGCGGATGGCGCGGTCCAGCGCGACCCAGCACATCAGGCGCGAGTGCAGGAAGTGGTGCTGCTCGCCGCGCATCTCCCAGATGCCGACGTCTTTCTGGTCCCAGATTTCGCAGACCTGGTCGACCACCTCCACGGTGTGTTTCCAGCCTTCGTGGGAAATGGCTTCGCCGTATTTATTGACGAGGTAAACCGCGTCCATCAGCTCGCCGTAGATATCCAGCTGAATCTGGCTGAACGCTTCATTGCCCACACGCACCGGCTGGGCACCACCGTGGCCGCTCAAATGGTCCAGTGTGGTCTCGGGCAGTTCCTGGCGGCCGTCGATGCCGTACAGGATATTGATCTTGGTGGGTTGGCCGCAGCAGTCGCTGACCCGACCTTTGAGCCAGCGCATGTAGGCATTGGCTTCCTCGACGAAACCCAGACGCATGAACGCGTAGACGGTAAACGAGGCGTCGCGGATCCAGGTGTAGCGGTAATCCCAGTTGCGTTCGCCGCCAGGGCTTTCCGGCAGGCCGAAGGTGGCGGCGGCGATGATTGCGCCGTGTTTGCGCGAGGTCAGCAGCTTGAGCGCCAAGGCCGAGCGGTTGACCATTTCGCGCCAGCGCCCGCGGTAGTTCGATTGGCCGATCCAGCTGCGCCAGAACTTCAAGGTGCGTTCCAGGTAGAGGTCGGTGCAGGCATTGGTCACCCGTGGGTCGTCCTGGCCGCCGAGGACGAACTCGGCGCCTTCGTCCTGGGCCAGGGTGAAGCTGGCCAGTGCGGCGTTCTCGTCCAGCGTCAGCGGGTGGCTGCCGGCCAGGCGCAGCCCAGGCTGGCCGTGCGCGCTGAACAATACGCCCGCCTCGCAGGCACGGACCTGCGTTTTGGCGCGGGCGTAGTCATGGCGCACGGCGCAGCGCAGGTGGAAGGTCGCCTTGCCACTGACCACCCGCACGCGGCGGATCAACAGCGGCAGGTCGTCGACGTCTTCGCTGACCGCCAGCAAATCGGTGATTTCCACCACCGCCGTATCGCTGAGCCAGCGGGTTTGCAGCACATTGGTGTCGGGCAGGTAGATCTGCTCGCGGCGCGCATTGGGCAGGTCTGGCGTGAGCTGGAAAGTGCCCGCTTCAGGCGTGTCGAGCAATGCGCAGAAAATCGACGGGCTGTCGAATTCCGGCCAGCAGAAAAAGTCGATGCTGCCCTGGTCATTCACCAGCGCCGCGCTGCGCATGTCGCCGATGATGCCGTGAGCGTGAATGGGGCTTTGTGGCTCGTTCTTCAGATCAACCATTGCCACGAAACTCCGGATAAAGGCTCATGCCGCCATCAATGAACAATGTGCTGCCGACCACATAGTCGGACGCGTCGCTGGCCAGCCATACCACTGCGTTCGCCACGTCTTCCACATCGCCGACCCGGCCGTAGGGAATCAATTTGAGCAGCTCTTTTTGCGCCGCGCCTTCGGTGGCCGCACGGTTGATTGCCGTGCGGATCGCCCCCGGCGCAATCCCGTTGATTCGGATGCGCTGCTCGCTGACTTCCTGGGCGAGGGTGCGCATCAGCATCTCCACACCGCCTTTGGACGCCGCGTAATTCACATGCCCGGCCCAGGGAATCAGCTGGTGCACCGAGCTCATGTGGATGATCTTGCCGGCAGCACGCGACACGCCCTCACGCACACCTTGACGGTTGAAAATGCGCACGGCGGCGCGGGCGCAAAGGAACTGGCCGGTGAGGTTGACGCCGATCACCGTGTTCCAGTCGTCAAGGCTCATGTCGACCAGGTTGGCGTCTTTTTGCAGGCCGGAGTTGGCCACCAGAATATCCAGGTGGCCGAAGGCATCGAGGGTCTGGTCGAACAGGCGTTCGACGTCGGCCTCCTTCGACACATCGCCGCCGATGGCAATCGCCCGTCCGCCGTTGGCGTTGATCTGCGCGGCGAGGGCTTGCGCCGGTGCCGCCTGGGAATTGTAGTTAAGCACCACGGCCGCGCCGGCTTCGGCCAGCGCCTTGGCGGCACCCGCGCCGATGCCGGAGCTGGCACCGGTGACCAGGGCCACTTGTTGTTCCAACGAAAGCTGCATGGACTGCCCACCTTTGATTTGTGAGTTCAGTCAGCTGACTGGCGGGGCAGCGTACAAGTTCATCGCTCATTTGAGCGACGGCCAGCAATTGCTCCGCTTAATAGGAAGCATTACTATTCACGCCCCGCCTCCCCAGTGCACCCGCGATGATCCCGCAGCCGCCCCGCAGAACAGGCTTTTTCCAACACTACGAAGAGTTGATCGGAACCTGGACGCGCCGCCTGAGAAATCGTCAGCAGGCCGAAGACCTGGCCCACGACACCTTTGTGCGGGTGCTTGAGTCCAAACCCTGCGAAGTTGAACAACCCCGGGCGTATCTGCATCAGACGGCACGCAATATTGCGGTCGATGCCTATCGCCGCGAAGACCGTCGCGAGGCGATGACGCTGCACGCCGTTGACCAGCGCTCGCCCCACAGCGGTGACCCTGAGCATTACATGCATGCGATCCAGTTGGCGGACTCCATCGAGCGGGCCCTGGCCGAGTTGCCGCTCAATTGCCGCAGGATCTTTATCTGGCAGAAGATCGAAGGCCTTACCCAGCAGGAAATCGCCGAGCGCCTGGGGTTGTCTAAAAACATGGTGGAAAAGTATATGATCCGCACCCTGCGGCACTTGCGCGACCGCCTGGACGCGCTGGCACCATGAGCCGTCTTGAAACAGGACCTTCCACGATGGATACCCGTGCCCGCGATGAGGCCGCGCAATGGTTCGTGCGCCTGCAGGATGGCGAGCTGAGCGCGCAGGAACGTCAGCGTTTCGAGGCCTGGCGCGCGCAGCGGCCTGAGCATCGATATGAGTTCGATGTGCTGCAAGGTCTGTGGAACGCAGCGGACCTGCTGCCCAAGGTCCGGCTGCAGGCCCTCGGCGATGCGCCGATCGAGCGCCCCCTGCGCCGCGCCGTGCTGCGTTATGCACTGGCTGCCAGCGTGGTCGCCGTTGCGCTGGGCCTGGGATTGTTCCTTACGCTCAACCAGACGAAATCGTACAACGCTGAGTTCACCACGCGCCTGGGTGAGCATCGCCAGGTGACCCTGCCCGATGGCTCGTTGATTGACCTCAACAGCCGCAGCGTGGTGGCGGTGCACTACGAACAGGGCAACCGCGGCGTTGAGCTCAAGCAGGGCGAGGCGATGTTCAATGTCGAGCATGCTCTTGATCGACCCTTCGTGGTCACCGCCGGGGCAGGGCAGGTGACCGTCACCGGTACGCGCTTCGATGTGCGCCGGGACGACGAACAGACCCGCGTCGCGGTCGAGGCCGGTACGGTGAAGGTGCAAGGGCGCGTATCGGATCAGGTGGTGACACTGACGGCCGGGCGTGGCACCCATGTCGATCCCCAGGGCCGGGTGGCGGCAGCTTATGCGGTCAATCCTGCAGAACTGACGGCCTGGCGCAGCGGCAAACTGGTGTTCAACAACGCCGCGTTGAGTGACGTGGCGCGGGAAGTGTCGCGCTACCGCGAACAGCCGCTGAGGGTCGGCACGGCATCGGTGGGTAACCTGCGCCTGACCAGCGTGTTCAACACCAGCGATACCGAAGCCTTGCTCAAGGCCCTGCCGCACATCCTGCCGGTGGCCGTGCGCACGCTGCCGGATGGCAGCCAGGAAATTATTTCACGCTGAGGTTCAGGTTTTTTTCGAGTTCTTCGTCTTCTTCTGCAACTGCGACTGGTTTGTATTAACCGCCGCACACCCTTGCGATCACAGGACCCGGCTCGACGTGAAAAAACTCGCCATCGACAACAATAAAATCTCCCGCTGGGCCCCTCTGGCCCTGGCCATTGCGGTCAGCACGGCGCTGCCTGCCGCATTCGCGGGCGAGGGCATCCATATTCGCGCCCAACCCCTGGGCACGGCGCTGAGCCAATTGGGGCAGCAAACGTCACTGCAAGTATTCTTCAGCCCCGACCTGGTCGCGGGCAAGCAAGCGCCGTCGGTGGACGGCGACCTCTCGCCCGAGCAAGCCCTGCGCCAATTGCTGCAGGGCAGTGGGCTGGATTACCAGATCGACGCCGGTTCCGTGACCCTGCGTCCCCTGAGCAACGGCACCGGTGAAGCCGGCTCGCCGCTTGAACTGGGCGTGACCGATATCAAGGTGGTCGGCGACTGGCTCGGCGATGCCAATGCCGAAGTGGTGCAGAACCACCCTGGCGCACGCACGGTGATCCGCCGCGAAGCCATGGTCGAGCAGGGCGCGATGAACGTCGGTGACGTGTTGCGCCGTGTACCGGGCGTGCAGGTGCAGGAAGCCAACGGCACCGGTGGCAGCGATATTTCCCTCAACGTCGGTGTACGCGGCCTGACGTCGCGCCTGTCACCGCGCTCCACCGTGCTGATTGACGGCGTGCCGGCCGCGTTCGCCCCATACGGGCAGCCGCAGCTGTCGATGGCACCGATTTCCGCCGGCAACCTGGAGAGCATCGACGTTGTGCGCGGTGCGGGTTCGGTACGTTATGGGCCACAAAACGTCGGTGGTGTGATCAACTTCGTGACTCGCGCGATTCCGCAGACCTTCTCCGGTGAAGTCGGCACCACCTTGCAGACCTCCGCCCACGGCGGCTGGAAGCACGTCGAGAACGCCTTTATCGGCGGCACCGCCGACAACGGCATCGGCGCCGCGCTGCTGTACTCCGGGGTCAATGGCAACGGCTATCGCAACAGCAACAATTCCAATGACATCGACGACGTCATTTTCAAGACTCATTGGGCACCGACCGACCAAGACGACTTCTCGCTCAACTTCCACTACTACGACGCCAGCGCCGACATGCCCGGCGGCCTGACCCAGCAACAGTTCGACGCCAACCCCTACCAGTCGGTGCGCGACTGGGACAATTTCAGCGGCCGTCGCAAGGATGTGTCTTTCAAGTACATTCGGCAGATCGACGACCGTACCCAGGCCGAAGTACTGACGTACTACTCCGACAGTTTCCGTGGCAGCAACATCGCCAATCGGGACCTGAAAACCCTCAGTTCCTACCCGCGCACCTATTACACCTTCGGCATCGAGCCACGGGTCTCCCATGTGTTCGACATCGGCCCGAGCACTCAGGAAGTCAGTGTGGGTTATCGCTATCTCAAGGAAGGCATGCATGAGCAGGCCAGCAGCCTGAACCTGGTCAATAACGTGCCGACGCCGGGCGGGCAGAGCGATGGGCATGCCTACCAGGACCGCACGGGAGGCACCGAGGCCAACGCGTTCTACATCGATAACAAGATCGATATCGGCCGGTGGACCATCACCCCGGGCATCCGCTTCGAAGATATTCGCACCGAGTGGCATGATCGCCCGGTGGTGGGCCTCAATGGCAGGCGCACCGAAGAGAAACGCCGCGAGGTCCATAACAACGAACCGCTGCCGGCCCTGAGCGTGATGTACCACGTGTCCGATGCGTGGAAGCTGTTTGCCAATTACGAAACTTCCTTCGGTAGCCTGCAATATTTCCAGCTGGGGCAGGGCGGCACCGGCAACCAGACCGCCAACGGCCTGAATCCGGAAAAAGCCAAGACCTACGAGATTGGCACACGCTACAACGACAGCGTCTGGGGCGGCGAAGTGACGTTGTTCTACATCGACTTCTCGGATGAGCTGCAATACGTCAGCAACGATGTGGGCTGGACCAACCTGGGCGCCACCAAGCACGCCGGTCTCGAGGCGTCGGCCCACTACGACCTGTCCAACCTTGACCCACGCCTGGACGGCCTCACTGCCAACGCCGGTTTCACGTACACCAAGGCCACCTCTGAAGGTGACGTGCCCTTCAAGGGCCGCGACCTGCCCCTGTATTCGCGTGAAGTGGCTACCCTGGGCCTGCGCTACGAGGTCAATCGCTGGACCCACAACCTGGACGTCTACGCCCAGTCCGGCCAGCGTGCGCCAGGCACTGGCACCAGTTACATCACCCAAGGCACCGCTGATGGCCAGTTCGGTGATATCCCAGGTTATGTGTCGGTCAACCTGCGCAGCGGCTATGACTTCGGTGCGCAATGGTCGAATCTCAAACTGGGCGTCGGTGTAAAAAACCTTTTCGATCAACAGCACTACACCCGCTCCAGCGACAACAATGCCGGGTTGTATCTGGGTGAGCCGCGTACCGTCTTCGTACAGGCCAGCGTCGGGTTCTGACTGCGCCCTGATCCAGACAATCGCCGCTCACCTGCTCAGGGTGAGCGGCGATTTGCGTTGTGTGGTGGGCGGGTAAATTTCGCGGTTCGCTCTTCATTCCACCAAGACTTCGTTCCTACCCGTATTCGGCTGTTTTCAACACGTCGAGGAACCTATTGCCGTCGCGCTGCCACACAGCAAAGGCCTGCTGGTGCAGACCTGCGCCACGATCCTTCTATCGTCGGCACGTCTGCGGCAGCAAGGCACCGCCCTAAATCAGAACTGGAGCATCCCATGTCGGTATCCGCATCCAATCAAGCGTTAGCCTCATCAACTGACAACCTCCCGCAAACCCGTGTTGACGCACAACGCACAGCGGTAGCCAAGGCTGCGGTGACGAGGGGCCCGAGTTTCGTGCAGTCGACGAGTCAGTCCGGCCCGGTTTTCAATAGCACAGCGCACTCGTGCAAACCGTGCTGCAACCCAGGCCCGCCCGCACGTCCCAACCCAACACTGCCGGATCCCGTATATGGCAAGCAAAGCAACGAGGTGTTGGCTCAGGGCCTGCTGGACAAATACAACGCGTTCAAACCCTGGTACGCAGCGACCGTCACGCCACAGCATATAAGCAGGATGGCACGTCAACCCTTGACCGGGAATGCGGAGCACGATGCGAATATCAAGCTGGCCAGGGAACTGCTCAAGCGCCCCGGGCTGATGCAAGCCCTTGATCGAAACAACGGCACGGGTGCTTTGGATAACGCCCTGTCTAAAGACGACATCAGCAAATTCATTCTCTCGTCGAACCCACTGAAGCTTCAGGACGACAAGCAACTTGCGCAGAATGTCCTAAATAACTTCAACGCGTTGAAAGGCCCGTGGTGGAGCGCCAACCGAAACGCCATCGACATCAACACGTTCGCAAAGCTCGCCTCGCGCCCACTGGTTGGCCATGAGGCAACCGACAACATTACCCAACTGGCGAAAGAGATCATGGCGCGCTCGGAGCTGAAGGGCTCGATGGACAATGTCTTCGGCTTTCTGCGCGACGGCAAAATCACCCGGAGCGATCTGTACCGGCTTCTGCGCTAGGGCCTGATCAATCCGTTGCATCGTTTGGTGAACGTCCGCCCGGAAAACGCCTCCCCAGTGAGGCCGGAACCATTGACAAGTATTGACCACGAAGAAGCATCTATCGGTCTTACCCATGGATGCCTTCGTTTACGGGAACAGGTAATGGCCTATGAATTCGACATCATTTGAACCTCGCCAGACTCAATCCCAGTACGCTGTTGCAAGCCTGCCTGCTGCGGCAACTGCGCTACAAGCTCCAGGCAAATCTCAAGCAAAGGCGCTCAACCTCACGTCGTCGCCGAAGTTCAGTTTCAAGGCGCCTACCACCGAAGACTTCGATAGGGGCTCGCGAGCCGTTGAGGATGAATCGGCGCCTCGGTCTGCGCTGTCATTGCTGGGAATGCTCTGGGGTAAATGGTCACGCCGTCAGTGACAGTCGTCGGACCTTTTCGTTGACGGCGTCGTCTGGCTGGTTACATGAGCTCAAGGTTTAACGGAGCAGGCTGACGGTTTGCCGGAACCATATTTTTTTGGATTGCCACATATTCGACACCCGTCTCGCGCTGGCAGCTAGAGCGCTTTTGAAGATGGGGCACTCGAGGTTCAAGTGGTGCAATCTAAATAAGGTAAGAACGAATATGACTAACGGTATAAATACTTCGGGCTCTCGATTACCTAACCTGGAGCATTGGTCTGCCGGTGCGAATCAGGCACCTGCGCCAGCCAGCGGTGATTACACGCAGCTCAGCGTAGTCGACAAGGCGAATGGTGTTCAGCAGCCGCTCGCCAGCACCTCGAGTGTGTCCCACAGCAGTTCGATGACAATGGGCGCCAGCCGACACTTTGACGGCCAAGGCTTGCACGGCGGAATGTCGAAGGTGGGAAATCCGTATAGCCGTTCGGATGACCATCTGCTGGCGACCGAACTGAATAACCACTTTTCCATGCTGGACAAGTTCAAGAAAAACGGCCATTTGACGCAGAGCGGATTGCAACAAATCGCCGCTGAGAATGTGCATGCAAGCAGCGTCTGCGAACGCATCATCCTGTTGGCCACAGAGATACTCAATCGTCCCCGGCTCAACGAAGCGATGCTCGCAGAGGGCGGTAAAATCACCCCTCAAAGCCTGGCCAAGGCATCCGAGCTGGTCGTTGGTAACACCAACCCCAATACGCAAAGCGCGGACCCCTTCCATTCGAAAACCGATTCACAGGTTGTTCAAGCGTTCCGGGGCATATTTGATCAGTTGCGCGATGAATCCAAGGATTACAGCTTCTTCTTCGAAAAGCACCGCTACGTCAAAACCGACACGCTTATAGAGATAAGCAAAGACCCTGATGAAACCGATAAGGGCGGCAATGTCGTAAGGGATCCGGCGACTGGGTTCCCGAGGAAAAAATACAGCGAGCAACAGGTATACATTGCCAAGAACATTGTCGAGCGGCCAGGGTTGCTCGCTTCGCTTCGGAGCAACAAGGCTAACGGCAGCACTATTTTCGGAGGCCACAACAGTGATGGCTGGCTGAAGAACTACAGCATCGACCGATGGCTGGAAAACGATAAGAAAGAAAAAGGTAACTGAGGGGCGTCGCGGGTGCATGGGCGGTCTGAATGATCAGGCCGCTCATCCCGAGAGCGTTTTAGACCCGCACGATCCGCCCACTGATCGCCACCGCCGCCAGCAGCCCACCGATCAGCAGGAACGCGGTGGCCACGCTGCTGCCATGGGCAATGAACCCGATCACGGCCGGCCCGGCCAATATGCCTGCATAGCCCAGCGTGGTGATGGCGGGCACGGCGATGTGTTCCGGCATTACGTTCTGTTTGCCCACGGCGGTATAGAGCACCGGGACGATATTGGAGCAGCCGGCACCCACCAGCGCATACCCCAGCAGCGCCATTTCCCACGCCGGGGACAGCGTGGCCAGGAACACACCGGCTGCCGCCAACGAGCCACCGGCCACGATCACCCGGGTAGCGCCCAGGCGCCGCACAATCACGTCACCGGTCAAGCGGCCGGCGGTCATGGTCAGGGCGAATGCCGCGTAGCCCAGGCCTGCATACGCTTCGTCCAGCCCGCGCTCGGCACTGAGGAACACCGCGCTCCAGTCCAGTACCGCGCCTTCGGCCAGGAAAACGATGAAACACAAGCAGCCGATAAACAGCACCACGCCGTGGGGAATGGCGAACGCCGGCCCTGAGCTTTCACTGCCATAGGGGAGCAAATGGGGACCGGCCTTGAGCAGCGCCACTACCATGATAACGATCACCACCAGCGTCGCCTGCAACGGCGACAAACCCAGCGCCAGCAAGCCGGAGACGCCCGCCGCACCGACGATGCCACCCAGGCTGAACAGCCCGTGAAAGCCCGACATCATGGTTTTGCCGCTGGCGCGTTCCACGATCACCGCTTGCAGATTGACCGTCGAGTCCACGGTACCCAGCCCTGCGCCAAACAGAAACAAGCCCGCGACCAGCAGCGGAATCGAACTGACGGTGGCCAGCATCGGCAATGCCAGGCAGATCATGATGGTGCCTGCGCTCAACACGCGTCGGCAGCCAAAGCGCGACGCCAACACTCCGGCAACGGGCATGGCGAGGATCGATCCTACCCCCAGGCACAACAGCAACAGGCCCAGCGTGCCTTCGTTGAGTTGTGCACGCGCCTTGGCGTACGGCACCAGCGGCGCCCAGGCCGCGATGCCGAAGCCGGCGATGAAAAAAGCGATACGGGTCGACATTTGCTCCAGCCGCCCTGGAACCACGGGGGCAGAAGTGGGAATGGCAGTCATGAATAGTCCTTGGTGTTGCGTTCAACGAACGATGTCCTGCGCGACATCCTTGCACATCAGGCCTCGTCGAGCGAGCCAGGTTCCCTCGGGATTCGCGGGTGGTGCGTGATGGCGTTTGCGAATAAACGCTGTCGATCGCGTTTGCTCCGTCTGTGGGTAGCGGGCGTCCCTGTGCCAGTGCAGTGGTGGCCTGCGCGGCGTGGCGGGCAGGCTGGGTAGGTGCCGGGGAAGTGGCCGTGGTGATGCCGGGTGGCACGGCGCCAGTGCGTCTGCAGGTTGAAGCTGAAACCTTGTTGAGCGTCAGTCTTTTCGGGACTGCGCATTCTCTGGCATGAGGCGTCAACATTGCAGTGAGTGTCAGCTGACTCCTTATTGAATAGTTCTGTTTGGAAGTGCTGGAGTAAGAACTTTCCCGTTGATGATTATTTGTTTATCAAAGCCGTTTATGACTTCATAAAAGACACTTCCATTCTCGCCGTAAGAATCTTCTTTTTTATTTTTGAAAGGTCGAATTTTTCCTGAAATCGCTAAGCTTCAGAGCGCTCAGGCGTTTTTTCTCGACCCGCATTCAGCGGTCAGCGGGGAAGAACTTTTATCAAAGGGTTATTTATTGATGGCGGGTAACAACCAATGGTTGACGCTCTTGTATCGTCACATTTCAAACTAATGATTCCAGGGTGCACGGCCAACTTGCAGGTGCTTGCTTTCAAGGGCAGCGAGTGCCTGGATCAACCGTATTTCATTCAGGTGCAATTAGTCAGTGATAACCCAGACCTGGACCTGGAGGCGTTGCTTCATCAGCCGGTGTATCTCTATCTGGGCGAAGCGGATCAAGGCCTGCACGGGTTGGTTTACGCCATCGGCCGTGACGCCCCGGGGGCTCGGCTCACCCGTTATCGTCTTACGCTCGCGCCACGCCTTGCCTGCCTTGCCCACCGTCGCGACCAGCGGGTGTTCCAGCAGCGCAGTGTGCCGCAGATTATCGCCAGCGTTCTTGAGCAACACGGCATCCTGGCAGATGCCTACGCGTTCGAGCTGGGTCCGGTGGTTTATCCGCCTCGGCTCTTTTGCGTGCAATACGCGGAAACCGATCTGCACTTCATTCAGCGCCTGTGCGAGGAAGAGGGCATCCATTACCACTTCCGTCATAGCGCCGATTCCCACTTGCTGGTGTTTGGTGATGACCAGACAGTGTTTCAGCGCCTGCCAATCCAGCGCTACTGCTCGACAGCCGATCCGATGGGCGCAACGAAGGGGGTTCAGCGCTTCGATGTACGCCTGCAAACCCGTAGCTGGCGAACGGTGCGCCGTGACCATGACTTCGAACACCCGTCGCTGCGTTTGCAGGAGGCCGCCGGCCGCGCACCGGAACCGGCCCTTGAAGACTATCGTTTCCCTGGCGGTTTCACCGGTCGCGCACGGGGGGCGCAACTGGCGCGTCGCAGCCTGGAGCGGCATCAATCCGACCGTCATCATGCGTCAGGCAAGAGTGACCAGCCCCGGTTGCGCAGTGGCCATTTCCTTGAACTGCAAGACCACCCGGATCCGCTCTGCAACGACTTGTGGTTGATCACCTCGGTGCGGCACGAAGGCTATCAGCCACAGGTTCTGGAGGAAGCGATAGCCGATACGGACACC
This sequence comes from Pseudomonas sp. MUP55, assembly GCF_034043515.1. Classification (NCBI taxonomy): domain Bacteria; kingdom Pseudomonadati; phylum Pseudomonadota; class Gammaproteobacteria; order Pseudomonadales; family Pseudomonadaceae; genus Pseudomonas; species Pseudomonas sp. MUP55. The sequence continues at coordinate 2,092,006 of NZ_CP138214.1, forward strand.
TTTGTCGGGTATCGCAACCGCTTCACCGCAACCCCTTGGCGTGCGGTGCATCGGCCTGCTCTCAAACATCCCAAGCCGACCATCAATGGTAGCCAAACAGCGACTGTCACCGGGCCTGCGGGTGAGGAGGTGCACTGCGATGCCTATGGTCGGGTGAAGGTCCGGTTTCATTGGGATCGCCTGGACAGGACCGATGACAAAAGCAGCTGTTGGGTGAGGGTTGCATCCGGTTGGGCCGGTGCCGGGTTTGGCGCCATGATGATCCCGCGAGTGGGCATGGAGGTGCTGGTGACCTTCCTGGAGGGCGACCCGGACCAGCCATTGATCAACGGCTGCCTGCACAATGCGTTGCACCTGCCGGCCTATTCCCTGCCGCAGCACAAGACCCGAAGCGTGCTACGCAGCTGCAGCGTTCCCGGCGGCGCGGGCGGCAACGAGCTGCATCTTGAAGACCGCCAGGGCGAGGAGCTTATCTACCTGCGAGCCCAGCGCGACCTGGAGCAGCAGGTGGGTCACGACAGCCGTTTGCAAGTGTTGGGTGAGCGCAGTGAAATCATCCAAGGTTTAAGCACGGTTCGTCTTGAGAGCGGTGAGCAACGCCACATTACGGGTGACCGCAACGTTGTGATCAAGGCAAGCGATCACTTGGCCGTGCACGGCGATAGCCACACTCGGGTGACTCAGGTCATGGTGATCGAAGCCGGCCAGCAGATTCACCTGAAGGCGGGGGCCAGTCTTGTAGTCGATGCCGGCGCGCAGTTGAGTTTCAAGGCGGGCGGCGAGCATCTGCAGATCCAGGCCGGAGGGATTTTCAGCAGCCGACCCATCACTGTCGGTGGCGCGCCATCCGCCGCAAGGTCAGTCAGCCCTTCGTCTGTTTCGATTACGCCTGGGGTGTCGGTTGTGCAGAGCCTTGTCATGGACATGGCGCGCCAGCTGGACGCGGATTTTTGCCCGGTATGCGAGCGTTGCCGCGAAGGCCAGTGCGATGTCACCGGGAGGGCTGCGTGATGCCAGACATGCCTTATCGATGGATGGCGCAGCAGCAGCAAGCGGGGCGTCGTTTGTGTCTGATACTCGACGCCGGCAACGAGCACTGCCAGTCGCTCATGGCGGCGCGCGACCTCTCGCAGTATTGCCCGTTCTATGCCGAAACAGCGGTAGCGGAACTGGCGAGCAAGGGCCCGGTGATCCTGCTCCTGGAACAGCCGGGGGAGCCGGCGCTGGCCCATCCTCTGCAAAACCCGGAGACAAATCGCGGGTGGCTGGGCAGTTTACCCAGCGATGACCTGATCCCCGTGACCCGACATTGGCGTGAGCGGCTGCTGGTCGGGCCAGAAGGCGAAAAGGCCCTTTACCGTTTCCACGACAACCGCACCCTGGCCCGTGCACTGGCGTATCTGCCAGCAGCGCAATGGCCCCTCTACCTGGGCCCGCTGATCAGCGTGTGCTACTGGCATGAGGGCCGTTGGCACAGCCATGAAAACCCCGCGCCGGGTGAATATCCGGTGCCCGACACTGCGCCCTGGTTGCAGACGCCCAACCCCCAGGCCGCGACCATTCTGCAGGCGAACATCCTGCGCTACCTGCTGACTGAACACAGTGAAGACCTGGCTGCCTTGGTTGAGTTTCAGGACCCGAGGATCTGGCTGGCTCAAGTATTGGAGCAGGCCCGTATCTGGCAATGGCGTTCGCCTGAGCAGCTTGAGTTCCTGGTGGTGCGACGGTTGGAAGAGGCGACACGGGGCAGTGCCATTCGGTGGCAACCGTTAGGCGGGGAGGCGCCGACACAACATTTTGAGCGTGTGCTGGCGCAGTGGCGCAAGGAGGGGCCTCAAGTATGAGCCGGTGGCTGGGAGGTGCATTGCTGGCTGTTGGAATGATGTGGCTGACAGGATGTGCGGGGAGGGCGGCGGACAGTTTTACGCTGGAGGTGGATTTGCCGGCCGAGTTTGAACTTAAAACGGCGGCTAATTACCGACCTGCGACGGGTGAAATCTGCACGTTGCCGCGACGTCGAGGCAAGAGGCCTGAGAGGAAAGTCTTTTTTACTGACTACAAGCCTTCAGCGAGTCGGGTGAGTCACGAGCTGCCATTGAGTGAAAGGGTGGAAGGATGTCCGTTGGTATTGATCAGCGTGGAGCTCGACTTCACTGCGAAGTGGGGGAGGCGTAATGCCGATTTTGGAGGGAACTATGCTCACATTTCCATCAGGGATCGTCTGGATACACCCGGGATGTCAGAGTCAGGGGTTCAGCAGCTAAAGGGGGTCTGTCAGTGGTGGTTTCGGACGATAGGTCCTGTTCATGGAATCAGGAAAATTTTGCACTGCCGTTCACTAGACGCCGCGGGGCAACTGCAAAACGCGCGACCAGGTGGCGCTGCGCAGCGTGATGAGCTACCAGGGAAAACACTCAGGATGGTGTTGACTGTGACGGATGAGGAACAGCCCGCTTTTGATGATAACTGGGTAGCTGTTCCTGGTGGATGGAAGCGGTGCAGAGGTAAAAGTTTCGAAGATATGGACGCTTTCTGCAACGGTGATACGACCCACTTCAAACCTATAAAAATGCCGGATGGCCGCATCTGTGATGTTTACCCGTCGTGTAATTAACAAGGAGAAAGCTCATGAGTCAGGATGCACGGAAGCAACTTTTTTTCAGTGATATTAAACCGGCCTGTGCATTGCAAGGACATTGGGTAAGTTTTTGTTTGGTTGATGAACTCGGTTCAGGGTCTTCGTATGGCGGCCTACGATACACCGTCTATGACAGTGCCGGACAAGGATATGAGGGTCGATTAAACGGAGAAGGCTTTGCTGAGCTAAAGAATATTTATTGTGGTCCTGTGATTCTTCTTCTCGATGATTTGTATTCTGGCGTGGAGCAGCCGTATCAGCGGTTAATGAGACGGCCTACTTATGCGCTCCCTATTACGGAACTTCAATTTCGAGCCGAACAAACGCGGTTTTCCGGTACTCATGGCCGGCGAACCGAGAGTAATCCTATACAGCAGACAGCCGACCGGTTCTATCAAGTCGAGGTACGTGATTTGGTGCGTCATATTGCCCATTTGCCGCCGATAGAACCACGCGCACATGGCCCAAAACGCCACGCTTTAAAAATGATGGCGGAACTTGGATTCGGCCCGCCCGAGCCAATCTTGGCCGGTATTGTGCTGTTCCCCAACTGCCACTCCGCCCTTGAGGTTCGGCCTTTGCGAGCGTTACGACCGATGCTGTCCACGCAAGACAGCTTTTGTGCCTTGAACCTGTATCAGTTGGCGTTGTTTGCTGCGATGAGTTATTGCGATTTCGGCCAAGAGCCACCCGTAAACCCTTTGGATGAAGTGCGCTTTCCGCATAATCCCAGCGTCGGAAATCTGTTCGCCGAGCAGCTGTCGGCGTATCACGAAGCTTGGCGGATTGATCCGGAGCAAGTGCTTCGCTTTTATCCGCTTTATGAAGAAGTCCCTTATTCAAAACGCTTCGAAATCCTGCCCTTCGATCCGGAGTTGTATCCGCAAAATCGCCCGGAACTAAAAACTGAGCAGGAACACCCTGCGCGCTTGCACTTCTTCGATGACGAAAAGGACGGTACCGACACCCAGGCCTTTATCACCCACCACGACGAAGTGGTCCTGATATCTGTGCGAGGCACATTCAGCAAGGCCGACGCGCTGCGGGATGCAAATGCCCACCAAGTTGTTTTCGCTGACGGCGTCGGCAAGGCGCATGAGGGCTTTTATCAGGCATACCGATCAATGCGCAGTTTCGTAGTGCAATACCTTGACCAATTCTATATAGGGCAGCGAATTATCATCTGCGGCCACAGCCTGGGCGGCGCGATTGCCTTACTACTCGCCGAAGCACTGCGCCGAATCCCGGACGCCAACTACAACATCCTCCTCTACACCTACGGTGCCCCCCGCGCTGCAGATTCCGAGTTCACCGCAGGCGCCTCTGCCCTGGTCCACCACCGAATCGTCAACCACAACGACCCTGTCCCCAGTGTCCCTGCGCCTTGGATGAACACCACCGCCAAACTATGGGTGCCAGGCGCCGTCACCTTGTTCAGCGCCCCCACCGCCGGCGGCTTGTTGTTCGCGGCGGGCCTGGTACGCGTCGGTGGGAATGCCTACAAGCATCATGGCGAACAACAGCACTTTATGCCGATTGAACTTGGCGATGGCACGCGTTCTTCGGTGTTGTGGAAACCCGGCTGTGAGTCGATCCAGGAGGCCGGGTGCAATCGAGCATTGCAGCTGCACGGCGACATGCCCGAGCGCGGCAACCTGTTGAGGCAGCTATTGCAGGCCAATCAGCACTTCATGACCGCCAGCTATATTCCTGCGGCGTGGGCGACATTGCGGCGCTGGCAGCAAACCCTGGACAGCCAGGGGCCGATGGTCACCGCGAGGGAATTCGAATTGGTTGATAGCGCGTTAGAAGACATGCGCAGGCAGCTCAGAGCCAAACGCAGTGAGCTGAAGGGCTTGCGCCCGGCCAATGACCGTAATCATGAGCATAACGATGCCTTGAACGCAGAGATCGACCGCTTGCATACCAGCCGTGAGCGCCTGGCCAGCCTGCGCTGGCGTCGCCTTGATGCAAGGGATGTGTACGGTAGTCATGCGCACGGCGCCGACCTGCAACTGGGCCTCAAGCGCTGGTTCACCCACCGGGAAAACCGAGCCCTGTCCCAGGTTGCCAGTATCCCGCCACCCATTCATAGCGACCTGGGCAAAGCGCACGTTCTGGACATCGACTCGATTGTCTAACGCCACGCGTTACACAAATTCCACCTGCGCCGGCTGGCGCTTCATCAGCACCTTGCCGTTGCGGATCGAATACAGCGGCAGGCCCTGGCTGCGAATCACCTCATAGTCGCTGTCTGCCGAGAGCACCAGCAGGTTGGCGGGTCGACCGGGTACCAGGCCGTACCGGTCGCCAAGTGCCATGGCCTGGGCGCTGTTGTCGGTGACCAAATCCAGGGCGCTCTGCAGGTTGCGGTAGCCGAGCATATGGCAGATGTGCAGACCGGCTTCCAGTACCCGCAGGATGTTGCCGTTGCCCAACGGGTACCAGGGGTCGACGATGGAGTCCTGGCCGAAACACACATTCATGCCGGCTTCGAGCAGTTCGTTGACGCGCGTGACACCCCGGCGTTTCGGGAAACTGTCAAAGCGGCCTTGCAGGTGGATACTTTCGGTGGGGCAAGAGACGAAGCTGATGCCCGAGTGGCCCAGCAGGCGAAACAGTTTGGCGCAGTAGGCGTTGTCGTAAGAGCCCATGGCGGTGGTGTGGCTGGCGGTGACACGGGCGCCCATGTCGCGGCTGCGGGCTTCTTCGGCCAGCACTTCAAGAAAACGGGAGTGCGGGTCGTCGGTTTCGTCGCAATGCACATCCACCAGGCAGCCGGTGCGTTCGGCCAGGTCCATCAGAAATTTCACCGAGCTCACCCCCTGATCGCGGGTGTACTCGAAATGTGGAATGCCGCCGATCACGTCGGCGCCCAGGCGAATGGCTTCTTCCATCAGTTCACGGCCATTGCGGAAAGACTCAATGCCTTCCTGGGGAAAGGCCACGATCTGCAGGTCGATCAGGTGCGGGCTTTCTTCACGCACTTGCAGCATGGCCTTGAGCGCAGTGAGGTCCGGGTCGGTCACGTCGACGTGGGTGCGCACATGCTGGATACCGTGGGCGGCGAGGGCCTGGATGGTTTGTTTGGCGCGGCTTTTGGTGTCTTCCTGAGTGATGGTGGCTTTGCGTTCCCCCCAGCATTCGATGCCTTCGAACAGGGTGCCGCTCATGTTCCAGCGTGGTTCGCCAGCGGTGAGGGTGGCGTCCAGATGAATGTGCGGTTCGACGAAGGGCGGGATCACCAGGTTGCCGGCGGCATCCAGGTCGCCAGCGGTTAACGCCGGTACGGCTGTTTGCGCGGTGATGCTGGCGATCCGGCCATGTTCCAGGTGCAGATCATGCAGGCCTTCACGGTTGCGCAGGCGGGCATTGATGATGTGCATGGGCAAGTTCCTCTTGGCTAAATTCAATCAGGCGGCCGTCAGGTTACCACCGGCCGCGGTCAGGCTCATGCCTGGGCGTCAGCCAACGGTTGGCGCACCCGCAGCAGGGCGCTGAGCAGTATGTAGGTGAGCGACGCGGCGGCGATCCCCACCAGCGGCGCAACCCATGGCGAGTTGAACGCCAGCAGCGTGCCCACCGCATACGCCGTCAGCCCTGGCCAGTTGAACGCGGGCAGGCGAGCCTGCGCCAGGCGTGGGTACTGGCCGCGATAACGGTAGAAAAAGTCGGCCATGATCACCCCGCCAATCGGCGGGATCACCGTGCCCAGCAGAATCAGGTACGGCACCAGCATGTCGTACATGCCCAGCAAGGCGAGCAGGGTGCCGATCACCGCACCGGCCAGGGTCACGGTTTTGCGTCGCCGGGTGCGCAGCAGGTTGCAACCGGCGACGGCGAAGTTATAGATGGTGTTGTCCTGGGTGCTCCAGATATTGAGCAGCAACATGGCCATCGCCGCCATGGCAAAACCCTGCAGCAACAAGACTTCCACCACATCGGGCTGCTGATAGACGATGGCGCCATAGGCGCCGATCAACACCATCAGGCCGTTGCCGATAAAAAAGCCGATCAGGCTGGCCAGTACCGCCACCCTGGCCGAACGGGAAAACCGCGTCCAGTTGGTGGCCTGGGTCGCGCCGCTGACAAAGGTGCCGAACACCAGGGTGATCGCCGTGGACAAATCCAGCTCGGTGCTTGGCACCACCGCCAGCAAGCCATCCAAACCGCCAATTTTGACGGTAGCGACCCACATCGACAGCAACAGCAGAATGCCCATGGCGGGTACCGCGATGTAAGACAGGATTTCCAGCCCGCGATACCCCACGTACGCTGTGGCACAGAACAGCAGGCCAAACACCACCATCAAGGCCAGCACGCTGCCCTGGCTCAATTCGAAATACTTGCCCAGCACCACGGCGGCAGTCGCGGTGCCCCAGGCGTACCAGCCGATCTGGGTGAACCCGAGGATCAGGTCACTGAGCTTGCTGCCGATTTCACCGAAGCAGAACCGCCCCATCAACACTGAGTTCAAACCGCTCTTGAAGGCGATGTAACCCAAGCCAGCGGCGTAGATACCCAGCAGCAGGTTACCCAGGGCCACAACGCCGAGCATGCCGGTAAAACTGAAGGCCACTCCCAGTTTGCCGCCGGCAAACATGGTTGCCGTAAAAAACGTGAACCCCAGCAGCACCATGGCCGTGGATGCCAGGCCCTTGCGCGCATGCAGAGGCACTTCGCTGAGGGGGTAATCGTTGCCGGATTCTTGCTGGGTCATGTGCCGTGCTCCCTGAATAATGACGCAGGCCTGTTGCACCGTGCGTGCCAACCCGGCGGCAGTGGCGCACGTACCCGGAGCGCTCGTCCGTTACAGCGGCGGGGTGGTTCCAGAGGGGCGATCAAGCGCGAAAGCAGTGCAGCCGTGACACAAATTGGATCGGCTTGGGCCAGGCGTAAAAAAACCACCCGCAGGTGGTTTTTTCAACAACGCATCGCTTACTCGCCGCGATAGATGCACCCGCTGGTGCACGTTTCATGGATGCGAATCGCACTGAGCTCCGGCAGCAGTGGCTTCAACTCAGTCCAGATCCACTTGGCCAGCACTTCGCTGGTAGGGTTTTCCAGGCCGGGGATGTCATTGAGGTAGTTGTGGTCGAGACGCTCGTAGAGCGGCTTGAAGATCGCCTTGATTTCCGAGAAGTCACGAATCCAGCCGGTATGGGGATCCAGGTCGCCGCTCAAGTGGATCGCCACCTTGAACGAATGCCCGTGCAGGCGCCCGCATTTATGGCCGTCCGGGACGTGCGGCAGGCGGTGGGCGGATTCGAACGTAAACTCTTTGAAGATTTCCACGGTATTTTCAGCTCGGTCAGGTATCTGGCAGGCGACGAGTTTAACAGCTTGACCCGTCGCCGCGCATACCGCTGGGTCAAAGGGCTTGCAAACGCTCGCCCAGCCCCCCGTTGTCCGCCAACTGCAGAAACTCATCCCCCAACCGCTGGCTCTCGCTCATTGCCGTCTGCCAGTATTTGTTGCGACTTGCGTCATCGCCCATGAAACGCTTGAAGTCGCTACGGTCCGGCAATTTGCCGTAAGGCAGGCGGGCCAGGTAGTCCTTTGACGGTGCCAGCAGCAGGACGTCCTGCAAACCCTGCTGGTTGCTGCGTCGCCACGGCAGGCCTTTGTCGAACCAGCCGGGGATGACCCGGTCGGTAAAGTGCGGGTACAGCACGATATCGTCGCCGCGGTAGGGCAGGTCGAGGTGGTAATCCAGCAGACCGCCATCACGGTAGGTGCCCGCGCCTGCGCCGGGCAGGTCGCGCACGCCCTGCATCACCATGGGAATCGAGCCGGACGCCAGCAGTGCCTGACGCAGGTTGCCCAGTTCCAGTTCAAGGAAGCGCGACGGGAAATCGTTGAGTGGGTGCACCGGGGGCGCCTGGCGGGGGTCGTGAACGATCAGGCGTTCGAAATGCCGCGACAGCCGTGCGCGGCCGCGCAGGTTATCGGCGATCACCGAGGACAGGCCCAGGCCCAACCGGCCCCTGTGGTCGTCGGCGAGCAGGCCGTGGCTCTTCACCACCATGATGTTCAGGCGATAGTCGGGATTGGCCAGTACCTGCGCATCGCGGCCGGCCAGCAGGTCGTCGAGCATGCGTTGGCAGCTCTGGCTGACTTCGGCCATGGTCACGCCTTTGGCAAAACGCTGTTCGTTATACAGGCGGCCCAGGTCGAGCAAGCCTTGTACCGGGTCGGGCAGGCAAGCGCTGGCAAACCGCCAGGAACCGATGGACGCACCGATCAGCGCCCGCTCCCGGGGCGCACGCGCCAGCCAGTCGCCGAACAGCGCCAGGTCCAGGCCCTGGATGCCCAAGGCCTTGGGGCCGCCGGCCGCGCCCGGAAGAATGCCGACGTCAGAAGGCGCAAGGCCTTGCTCACGAATACGGGCAAAGGCGCGTTTACCAGCCTTGAGCGTCAGGGCGGTGAACTTGATGTGGATGGCTGTCATACCGGTCTCTGTCAAAGCGATTGGGGAACGAACTCGCGTCAATCTTTATAAACACTGCGCCAGCAAGAGCAAGCTGCCCCCTGCAGGGAATTGCCATGGTGGCAATTCAGCTTCAGTTAAGTTGCCAGGCGTACGGTGAGCAGTCGTAGGACAAACATCCTGAAACGGAGACTTATCATGAAGCGCCTTACAGCGCTGGTCGCCGCCGGTATCATTGCATGCTCGCTCACGCAGGCCTGGGCAATGGACCCCGACAAACCACTGAAATTGCCCGGCACTGTTACTATTGTCGCCTTCGATCAGCTTGAAGCCACCGCACTTGCCCTGCACCCCGGTTCGACCCTGCTGGGGACCGATCTGGACGAAGAGTACGGCAAGTATATCTACCAGATCGAGCTGGTAGATGCCCATGGCCTTGAGTGGGACGTTGAATTGGATGCGCTCACCGGGCACGTTCTCAAGAATCATCAGGACACGTAATGACGGTATATCGACGCGCCGCTAGTCTGGTGCTGCTGGCGCTCCTGGCCTTTTGCACCAGCCTGGCCGCTCGCGACCTCAATCAGGATGAAGCCCTGGCCCTGCGTCAGCAGGGGGTGATCCTGCCGCTGGAGCAGCTGTTGCACACTGCAATGTCACGCTACCCTGGGGCCCGGCTGCTGGAGGCGGAGCTGGAGAAAAAGCACGGCCAATACGCCTATGAAGTGGAGCTGGTGACCACCGACGGCGTGGTGCGCGAAATCAAGCTTGACGCAACCACCGGTACATTGATCAAAGATAAGGAAGACTGATGCGCCTGCTCCTGGTGGAAGACAACGTCCCGCTGGCCGATGAGCTGCTGGCCGGCCTGCAGCGCCAAGGCTATGCGGTCGATTGGCTGGCCGATGGGCGCGACGCGGCGTATCAGGGCCGCAGCGAACCCTATGACCTGATCATCCTCGACCTTGGCCTGCCGGGCTTGCCGGGGCTGGAGGTGCTGGCGCAATGGCGCGCGGCAGCCCTGGCCACGCCGGTGCTGGTGCTGACCGCGCGTGACTCCTGGGCAGAACGCATCGAAGGGCTCAAGGCCGGTGCCGATGATTATCTGAGCAAGCCTTTTCACCCCGAAGAACTGTACCTGCGCATTCAAGCGCTGTTACGACGGTCTCACGGGCATGCCAACCAACCGACCCTGCAAGCCGCCGGCCTGCACCTGGACGAAGGTCGCCAGTGCGTGCTGCGCGACGGCGACGAAATCCAGCTCACCGCCGCCGAGTTCCGCCTGCTGCGGTATTTCATGCTGCACCCCGAACAGATCCTGTCGAAAACTCACCTGGCCGAACACCTCTATGACGGCGAGACCGAGCGCGACTCCAACGTGCTGGAAGTTCACGTCAACCACCTGCGCCGCAAGTTGGGGCGCAGTGTGATCGAAACCCGGCGCGGCCAGGGTTACCGGTTCGGCGCGAGCCCTGCATGAAGTCGATCCAGCGGCGCTTGAGCCTGGGCTTGATCAGCGTGATGGTGATCGTCGGCGTGGTGCTGGCGCAAACCAGTCTGTGGTTGTTCGAGGCCGGTCTGCAGCGCTATCTGGAGGCGGGCCTGCGCAACGACAGCGAGAACCTGTTGTCGGCGCTGGTGCGCGGACCCAACGGCGTACAGTTGGATGAGCATCGCCTGTCACCGGCTTATCAGCGCCCTTTCTCGGGGCACTATTTCCGTATTGATTTTGCCGACACGCACTGGCGCTCCCGGTCATTGTGGGACCAGGAACTGCCAACGCTCCCCGAGGCCGGGCTCAAGGGCAACCTGCAACTGGGGCCTGAAGGCCAGAAGTTGTTGATATTGCGTTCGGACTACAAACGTTTCGGCCAACCGATCTCCATCAGCGTGGCGCAGGACTACACGCCGGTACGGGAAAGCTTTCGCCTGATGCGCCAGATCGGCTTGGTGCTGGGCCTGGCGGCATTGCTGGTGGTGTTGGTGTTGCAACGCATCACCGTGCGCCGCGCCTTGCGCCCGCTGGAAACGGCGCGCAACCAGATCGCTCAGTTGCAACAGGGCCAGCGCTCGCAACTGGACACCCAGGTGCCGCTGGAGCTGGAGCCCTTGGTGGCGCAGATCAACCATTTGCTCGCCCACACCGAAGACAGCCTCAAACGCTCGCGCAATGCCTTGGGCAACCTGGGGCACGCGCTGAAAACCCCATTGGCGGTGATGTTGAGTGCAGCATCGAGCGAAGCCCTCCGGGATCAGCCGCAGTTGAGCCAGTTGTTGCGCGATCAGCTTGAGCAGGTGCAGCAGCGCCTCAATCGCGAGCTCAATCGTGCGCGCCTGGCGGGCGAAACCCTGCCGGGTGCGCTGTTCGACTGTGAAAAGGAACTGCCGGGGCTGCTGGCCACCCTGAACATGATCCACGGCGAACACCTGGACCTGAGCTACCACGTCGCCCCTGGCCTGCAACTGCCGTGGGACCGTGAAGACTTGCTGGAGTTGCTCGGCAACCTGCTGGACAACGCCTGCAAATGGGCGGATGCCGAAGTGCGATTGAGCATCAGTGAAACGCCGCACGGCTATCGTCTGGCAATCGAAGACGATGGCCCTGGCATCCCTGAGACCCAGCGTGACCAAGTGTTCAGCCGTGGTGCGCGGCTGGATGAACAGATCGACGGCCACGGCCTGGGGCTGGGCATCGTGCGCGATATTGTCGAGGTGTGGGGCGGGGCGTTGCAGTTGCAGGAAAGTGAGCTGGGTGGGCTCAAGGCGCTGATCGAGCTGCCACACCGCCACGTTTGAGCTAGAGGCGTTCAGTCAAGACGCACCAGAAGCGAGAACTAACCTGTGGCGAGGGAGCTTGCTCCCGCTGGGCCGCGAAGCGGCCCCAAACAATGGGCCTGCTGCGCAGTCCAGCGGGAGCAAGCTCCCTCGCCACAGGTACGGTGTTCGCCTTGACTGACTGGCATTAGGGCAAGCCCGCTGCCAAAGCGAAGACGGTTCCTACACCCGAAACTGATCCATCAACCCCTGCTGCTGATTCGCCAGGCTGTTCAACGCCCGGCTTACCCGCGCCGACTCATTGGCCTGTTCCGACAGCGACTCGGTCACATCCCGAATCGTCGCCACGTTGTTGTTGATCTCCTCGGCCACCGCGCTTTGCTCTTCGGCGGCGCTGGCGATTTGCAGGTTCATGTCGCTGATCACGGTGACGGCGTCACCGATCTGGCGCAGCGCGGTGACTGCCTGGCCGACCTGCTCGACGCTGCCCTGGGCCTGGCGATAGCTGTTGCCCATGGCCCCGACCACTTCTGCAGTACCGCTTTGCAAGTGTTCGATGACCACGCGGGTTTCCTCCACCGACTCCTGGGTGCGCTGTGCCAGGTTGCGCACTTCGTCGGCCACCACCGCAAAGCCACGGCCCGCCTCGCCGGCGCGGGCGGCCTCGATGGCGGCATTGAGGGCCAGCAGGTTGGTTTGCTCGGCGATGCCGCGAATCACTTCGAGCACCGAGCCGATCTTCTCGCTGTTGCTGGCCAGGCCTTCAACCTGCGCCATGGCCGTGCTCATGTCAGCGGCCAGCAGGCCGATGTTGCTGGTGGTCTGGCCGATCACGGTCAGGCCCTCGCGGGTGGACTGGTCGGCATCGCGGGCGGCTTGCGCGGCTTGGGCTGCGCTACGGGCCACGTCCTGGGCGGTGGCGCTCATTTCGTGAGAGGCGGTGGCCACCTGGTCAACCTGGCGATACTGCTGCTCCATGCCGGCGCTGGTTTCGCTGGCAATCGCGGCGGATTGGTCGGCAGTGCCGCGGGCGTCCTGCACCGAGCGTTTGACCTCGGCGATGATCGGTTGCAGCTTGTCGAGGAAACGGTTGAACCAGCCCGCCAGTTGACCCAGCTCGTCCTGTTTGTCGTAGGCCAGGCGGCGGGTCAGGTCGCCTTCGCCGCTGGCGATGTCTTCAAGCATATGCGCTACGCCAAGGATAGGCCGGGTCACGCTGCGCGCCATCAGCCACACCAGTATCAAACCGACCACGGCGGCCAGCAGGCCCAGGCCGAGCTCCAGCAGGGTGCCCCTGGTGTTGTCGGCATCCAGCTGGGCTTTGAGCGCCTCGGCTGGCGCCACCAGCACTTTTTTCGGTACGTCCAGCAGCACGCCCCACGGCTTGCCCCCCGGAATCGGTGCGAAAGGCGCCAGCACTTTGAGTTGCTGATCGTTACGCAGGCTGCGGATCTGTGTGCCGCTCGCCAGGGCAGTGATCAGCTGTGCGCCGCTGGCCGTGTCGACCTGGTCCAGGCGTTGGCTGAGCTTGCTGGCGTCTGGGCTGTAGCCGGCGAGCAAGCCGGTGGGGCTGAGGATGCTGACCTGGGTCTGGCCGTCGTACAGCTTGTGGCTGGCCTGTTGGCTCACGGCCTGCAAGCTGTTGAGGTTGATGTCCACCGACAGCGAGGCAATGACTTTGCCATTGACCATCAGCGGGAAGACGATGCTGGTCATCAGCACGTTCTGCCCGTCGATCACATAAAAGTAGGGTTCGATCACGCAGGGCTTGAGGGTGGTGCGCGGGCAGGTGAACCAGGCGTTGGCTTTTTCGCCGCTGGGGCCGACGGAGGTGTCGGCCATGTCGCTTTCGGGCAGCGCCATGGAGGTGATTTTGCCGGGTGTTGGTTGCGACCAGTACAGGGCGAAGCGGCCAGTGTCGTTACTGCCCAGTTCGGCCTGGTTGGCGAACAACTCATCCTTGCCGTCCAGCGCATTGGCTTCGAACACCAGGGACAAACCGAGCAGATCAGGGTTGGCCAGCAGCGCGGCCTTGACCTGACGGGTCAGGTCTTCGCGGGTGTCGAAGGCATCCAGGAAGCGTTTTTCCGCCTGCTCGCGCAAAAACAGCACCTGGCGGGAAAACCCATGGCCGTACTGGTAGGCGTCCATGAACTGCTGGCGAATGCCCAGCGCCTGCACTTCACCCTGGGCTTCGATGCGCGCCTGGGCGGCTTCATCCAGCATCTGCATGCTGGAGGCTTTGACCTGCTCGGAGCTTTGCGCCATCCGATACAGCGACAGGCCGACCAGCAAGGTCACGATCCCCAGCAGGCACAGGCCCGCGAGTAGGGTGATTTTCCATTGAATGGAGAGCTGCCTGAGCGACATCGGGACATCCTTACCTGACTACACATGGAAAATCGTTATCGGCTGCGCTGACTCCTTCTTTATTCAAACATCCAATTTAAAGCTCAAAACGGCGTCGTTTTTTGACATGGCCGTCCCGCTGCTGCAAAGTGCGCGCCCTCTAATAAGACTCTTCAAGCCCACACCGGCAGCGCCTGCGATGGCCGCTGCGGCGCGGGTATGCCTGTCTTTTATGTTTTTGTCCTGAGGTAACCATGATTAACGCTGTTATCGCCGCGGTCGGCACCATGCTGGTGCTCAGCCTGTCCCGCGTGCATGTGGTCATCGCCATCATCGTCGGCGCCCTGGTGGGCGGCCTGACCGGTGGCCTGGGTATCGACGCCACGCTCAAAGCGTTCAACAGTGGCCTGGGCGGCGGTGCGACGGTGGCTTTGTCCTACGCCTTGCTCGGCGCTTTCGCGGTGGCGATTGCCAAGTCCGGCCTGGCCCATGCCTTGGCGGACAAAGCGCTGTTGCTGGTGGATCGGCAGGAAGCCAGCGGCGGCAACCACGTCAAATGGCTGTTGATCGGCTTGCTGTGGGCGGTGGCGATTGCTTCGCAGAACATCCTGCCGATCCACATTGCGTTCATCCCGCTGCTGGTGCCGCCGCTGTTATACGTGTTGACCAAGCTGCAACTGGACCGTCGCCTGATCGCGTGCGTCATGACGTTCGGTTTGATCACGCCCTACATGTTCCTGCCGGTGGGGTTCGGCAATATCTTCCTCAACCAGATCCTGTTGGCCAACGTGGCCAAAAGCGGCGTGGACATCAGCCAAGTCAACGTGACCCACGCCATGAGCCTGCCCGCGCTGGGCATGGTGGTCGGCCTGCTGGTGGCAGTGTTTATCAGCTATCGCAAAAAACGCGTGTACGACCTGGCGAAAATCGAGCGTGTCGAACAGGTGGCGGTGCAGTACAACCCGTTGACCCTGCTGGTGGCCGGCCTGGCGATTGCCTCGGCGTTCATCATCCAGCTGTGGCTGGACTCGATGATCATCGGGGCGCTGGCCGGTTTCCTGATTTTCTCGGTGTCGGGCATCGTGCGCTGGCGCGACACCGATGACCTGTTCACCGAAGGTATGAAGATGATGGCGATGATCGGCTTCATCATGATCGCCTCGTCGGGCTTTGCCGAAGTGCTCAAGGCCACCGGTGATGTGCGCTCGCTGGTGCAAGCGTCGGCGGCGTTCATCGGCCATAGCCGTGGGGTGGGAGCGCTGTTGATGTTGCTGGTGGGGCTGTTGGTGACCATGGGCATCGGTTCGTCGTTTTCCACGGTGCCGATCCTGGCCGCGATTTTTGTGCCGTTGTGCGTGCAACTGGGTTTCAGCCCGGTGGCCATCGTGTGCATCGTCGGCACCGCCGGGGCCTTGGGCGATGCAGGTTCTCCAGCATCGGACTCCACCCTCGGCCCGACCTCCGGCCTGAATATCGACGGCCAGCACCATCACATCTGGGACACCGTGGTGCCGACTTTCCTGCACTACAACCTGCCGCTGCTGGCGTTTGGCTGGCTGGCGGCGATGACGCTCTGAGGCGTCCATCGTGGCGAGGGAGCTTGCTCCCGCTGGGCTGCGAAGCGGCCCCAAAAGCTGGCGGGCGCTGCGCACCCGAGCGGGAGCAAGCTCCCTCGCCACAAGAGAGTGCTCCAGAAAATCGACGTTTGGCCGTTAACCTCTCGAGTCGCCACTAATAAGAGAGAAAAGCCATGCGTCTGAGCCTCAAGGCCAAAGTCCTGACCCTTGCCGTCGTGCCGGTGCTGCTGTTTGCCCTGGTTATCAGCCTGACCACCGTGTGGATTCTTCAGGACCAGGCGCGCAACGAAGTGGATGAAACCCGCCAGCGCCTGCTCAACAACGCCAAGGCCACGCTGCAAAGTTATGTCGAAGTTGCCATGACCACCATCAAGCCGCTCTACGACGCTGCCGCTCCCGGTGACACGGCGGCGCGGGCGCAGGTGGTCAAGCTGCTGTCCAACACCAGCTACGGCAAGGACGGTTACTTCTTCGGCTACGACTCCGAGACCATTCGCCTGTTCAAGGGCAACAGCCCGGACGGCGTGGGCAAGAGCTTCAAGGACAACCGCGACCCCAACGGCGTCTACGTCAACCGCGACCTGGTCAAGGTCGGCAAGGACGGCACCCATTACCTGCAATACAGCTCGACCCAGCCCGGCCAGACCGAACTGGTGCCCAAGCTCGGCTACACCGAATACCTGCCCAAGTGGGACATGGTCATTGGTACCTCGGTGAACCTCGATGGCATCGAAGCCCAGGTCGCGGTGGTCGAGGCCAAGGTTGAAAAACGCATGGAAGGCGTGCTGTTGAGCATTCTCGGGGTGGCCGTCGTGGTGCTGCTGGTGATTGCCGCCGTCGGCCTGCTGGTGGCCAACACGATCCTGCGCCCCCTGAGCCTGATGAAGGCCAACCTGGACGACATCGCCGCCGGTGAAGGTGACCTGACGCGCCGCCTGGCCATTACCAGCCAGGATGAGCTTGGCGACCTGGCCGGCGCGTTCAACCGGTTTGTCGACAAAATCCACGGGTTGGTGCGCCAGATCACTGAAATGACCGGGCAACTCACCGGCCTGGTGGGCCAGGTCTCCGAGCAGGCCCAGCGCTCGGAAACCGCCATGGAACGCCAGCGTCACGAAACCGACCAGGTGGCCACCGCGATCAATCAAATGTCGTCCGCCGCCCACGAAGTGGCACGTAGCGCCCAGGGTGCCGCCGTTGCCGCGCAGCAGACCGACGCCGAGGGCCAGGCCGCCAAGCGCGTGGTGGACGGCAGCATCACTCAGATCCATGCGCTGGTGAACGATATCCGTAGCAGCGGCGTGTCCCTCGACAGCCTGCAGCAGGATGTGTCGTCGATTGTCAGTGTGCTCGGCGTGATCCGCTCGATTGCCGAACAAACCAACCTGCTGGCGCTCAACGCCGCGATTGAAGCCGCGCGGGCAGGGGAGGCCGGGCGTGGTTTTGCCGTGGTCGCCGATGAAGTGCGCGCTTTGGCCAGCCGCACCCAGACCAGCACCCAGGAAATCCAGGGCATGATCGACCGCCTGCAAAAAGGCACCCAGGCCGCTGTGGACGCCATGCGCCGCTCCAGCGATGCCGGTGACGGCACGTCGGCCCAGGCGAACCAGGCCGGGGCGTCGCTGGATACCATGGCCCAGTTGATCGGTACCATCAACTCGATGAACGCGCAGATCGCCAGCGCCGCCGAAGAACAAACCGCCGTGGCTGAAGAGATCAACCGCAGCGTGCATCAGATTGCCGTGGCGGTGGACAGCGTGGCCGATGAAACCCAGCTCGGCGCCCAGACGTCCCGCAGCCTGGCGGACCTGGGCCAGCGCCTGGGGCAGTTGGTGGGCCAGTTCAGGATCTGACCCGCTTCACGCATTGTTGTGATGAAACTCGATGTGAGAGGGGGGGTTGCACTAAAGTCAGCCAGGTAAGGCTTTTTTGTAGGAGCGAGCTTGCTCGCGAAGAACTCAGGCACCCCGCGTTTATTCAGAATGAACGCGTTGCCTGGATGTTTTTCGCGAGCAAGCCCGCTCCTACAATGGACCACTTCGCTTAACTGACTATGCCCATCAGAGGGTCTACACGTCGCGCATCAGCAGCCCAAAGCTCAGGTCCATCTCTGCCGGAAGGGGCAGATACACCGTGTGCCCATCCCCCGGGGCTACGTCGATGGCGTCGCCCTTGGCGTTATGCAGCGTGGCCAAGTCAAAGTGAAAATTGCCCGCTGGCGTCATCAGTTCCAGGTGATTGCCCAGCGCAAAACGGTTCTTCACCTTGACCTCGGCCAGCTCGCCCCGGCGTTCGCCGGTCAATTCACCGACAAATTGCTGGCGCTCGGAGACGGAGCTGCCGTTCTGGTAGTTCTGGTATTCGTCGTGCACATGACGGCGCAGGAACCCTTCGGTGTAGCCGCGCTGGGCCAGGGATTCGAGGTCGGTCATCAAGCGGCGGTCAAAGGCGCGGCCGGCCATCGCATCATCGATTGCGCGGCGATACACCTGGGTGGTGCGCGCGCAGTAGAAGTGCGATTTGGTGCGGCCTTCGATTTTCAGCGAGTGCACGCCCATGTGGGTCAGGCGCTCGACGTGCTGTACGGCGCGCAGGTCCTTGGCGTTCATGATGTAGGTGCCGTGTTCGTCTTCGAAGGCGGGCATCTGCGCTTCGGGACGGTTGGCTTCCTGCAGCAGGAACACCTGGTCGGTCGGCGTGCCGATGCCCAGCGTCGGCTCGAATGCCTGGACGATCTCGCCCGTGGCATTTTCCACCGCCGGGGTGGCCTGGTATTTCCAGCGACACGCGTTGGTGCAGCTACCCTGGTTGGCGTCGCGCTTGTTCATATAGCCCGACAGCAGGCAACGCCCGGAATAGGCCATGCACAGCGCGCCATGCACGAACACTTCCAGCTCCATGGCCGGTACCTGTTGGCGAATCTCGCCGATCTCCTCCAGGGACAGCTCCCGCGACAGGATTACCCGGCAGATCCCTTGTTGTTGCCAGAACGCCACGCTGGCCCAGTTAACGGTATTGGCCTGGACCGACAAATGAACCGGCATCTGTGGAAAATGCTGGCGCACCAGCATGATCAGCCCTGGGTCAGACATGATCAGCGCATCCGGGCCCATGGCGACCACCGGGGCCAGGTCCTTGAGAAAGGTTTTCAGCTTGGCATTGTGCGGCGCGATGTTCACCACCACGTAGAAACGCTTGCCCTGTGCATGGGCTTCCCGGATACCGAGGGCCAGGTTGGCGTGGTCGAATTCATTGTTGCGCACGCGCAGGCTGTAGCGCGGCTGGCCGGCATACACCGCATCGGCGCCATAGGCAAAGGCGTAGCGCATGTTCTTCAACGTGCCGGCGGGCGCGAGCAGTTCGGGGGCGATCAGTGGGAGCATGGAGGTGTGGGCCGCAAAAAGGCGCGAGGGTAGTGCAGGCCATGGCCCGGTGCATTGATCCAGGTCTAGGTAAGCCGATCTATGCTTGTTCGATAAACCAGGGCACTCCCAGGTGTCGCTGCGGACTAAGCAACAGGGCCGACATCGGCCTTGTGCTTTTTGACATGGATCGGACATGAATCAAACCAACCTGCAATTCAAGACCCTGCTGTTACTGCTGGCTCTGGTCACCGTCGCTTTTATCTGGATATTGCTGCCCTTCTACGGCGCGGTGTTCTGGGCGGTGATCCTCGGCATCATCTTCGCGCCCATGCAACGCCGCCTGCAGCAGCGCTTTGGCTGGAACCGCAACCTCACCTCACTGACCACCTTGTCGGTGTGTCTGGTGGTCGCGATTTTGCCGGTGATCGTTACCAGCGCCTTGCTGGTGCAAGAGGGCGCCACCCTTTACAAGAACATCGAAAGCGGCAAGTTGGATGTGGCCGGTTATATCGAACAGTTCAAGCATTTCCTGCCGCCGTATTTTCAACACCTGCTGGACCGCTTTGGCATGGGCAACCTGGAAGGGCTGCGGGAAAAGGTGGTGAAAGGCGCGATGCAGGGCAGCCAGTTCTTCGCCACCCAGGCGTTCAGCTTCGGTCAGGGCACGTTCGATTTCCTGGTGAGCTTTTTCATCATGCTGTACCTACTGTTTTTCCTGCTGCGCGACGGCCCGGAACTGGTGCGCAAGGTGCGCACGGCGGTGCCATTGGCCGAGCCGCAAAAGCGACGCCTGCAACTGAAGTTCAACCGGGTGGTGCGGGCCACGGTCAAGGGCAACGTGCTGGTGGCCGTGACCCAAGGCGCGCTGGGAGGGCTGATCTTCTGGTTCCTGGACATTCCCAGTGCGTTGCTCTGGGCGGTATTGATGGCGTTTCTGTCCCTGCTGCCTGCGGTGGGCGCCGGGATCGTATGGGGGCCGGTGGCCGCCTACTTCCTGTTGAGCGGTTCAATCTGGCAGGGCGTTGTTCTGGCGCTGTTCGGCGTGTTCGTGATCGGTCTGGTGGACAACGTGCTGCGCCCGATTCTGGTGGGCAAGGACACCAAAATGCCGGACTACCTGATCCTGATCTCCACCCTGGGCGGGCTGTCAGTGTTTGGCCTGAACGGCTTCGTGATCGGCCCGCTGGTCGCGGCGCTGTTCATGTCCTGCTGGGCGTTGTTTGTCGAAACCAAGCCGCGGGTCAAGCTGCCGTTGCCCTAGGCTTCAAGCCAGCAGCTGGCGGCCAACTGGCGTTGCATCTGGGCATCGGATAACGAGGTGAGCGGGCCGCTGATAGGCTCGCCATCGCGTACCACGTACCAGCAGGCGAGCAAGCCCAGCTTGCGAAGAGGGGCGGGGACGGCGCTGCCGACGACGGACATGATTTGAACAGTGGGCATAAGTACCTCCAAACGTTATGGAGGCCACCTTACGGTGCGGTGACGCCAAGGAAAAATCACCTGGCTCGATAGTCGACATCAACGCCACACGTCAATCCACCACTTGATCAAGCATGTGCACCACTTCCTGCTCGCTGAGCACGCCCTTGCGCACCAGGTTCTCTGCCAGCAGTGCCAGGAACTTCGCGCTGCGGTGGCCTTCCAGGTGCTTGAGTTCGGTCAGTGCGCTGTACACCTTGCTGGACGTGCAGAGGCCAGCGGTGCGGTGCGGATTTTGTGTGGGCATGGTCAATCGTCCTTAATTGTTATTGAGTGGACAGAGTCGATACTGAGTCAGGTGCGTGACACAAACATGACAGCGTTCGTATCGGTCGATCAAGAGGGTATCCCCACCTGATCATGTGGGATTGGCACTCAAGCATTGTCCTCACAACGACCTTGACACGGTAAATCCAGACTTTCGGGCAAAAAAAAGCCCCGCGTGTGGGCGAGGCCTGTTGCGCATTCACCGACTGACGGTTACCAGCCGTGACGGTAGTAGCCGTGGGGAGGGCCGTAGTAGCCATAACCCCGTGGCGGGCCGTAATACACCGGCGCCGGACGGTAATAGACCTGCTGCTGCACATACACCGGTGGTGGCGGTGCGTAGTAGACCGGCGGCGGAGCGGCATACACCGGCTGCGGCTGCACGTACACCGGTTGCTGCACATAGACCTCACGAGGCTGGCTGGCAACCACGGAGCCGACGACAGCTGCACCGACGAGAGCACCCAACACGGCCGGGCCACCCCAACCACCACCGTGGGCAGAGGCTTGGCCTGCCATAGCGAGTGCGCCAATAAGCAAGGCAATCTTGGGGACTTTACGAATCATGGTCATTCCTCGGTTAGCCCCTGCGCTTGTGGTCTGCAATCAATAGACTCAAGGATTGTCGCGGGGATACTTTTAAGACAACGTGTTTCTGAAAAACAGCACAGCCAATAGGTAAAGGTTGTGTAAGGTCTGTACCGATTTGCTTACTCAAGGAGCTACCCATGCAGATGCACCCCAACAAGGACACCCAACTGTGCATGTCACTGTCGGCCCGTCCCGGGAATTTCGGCCTGCGTTTCCATAACCATCTGTATGAGCAGTTGGGCCTGAATTTCTACTATAAAGCCTTCAGCAGCCAGGATTTGCCCGGCGCGATCGGTGGCATACGGGCGCTGGGCATTCGGGGTTGCGGTGTGTCCATGCCGTTCAAGGAGGCGGCCATCGCCTTGATGGACGAACTGGACGATTCGGTTCAAGCCATCGATTCCCTCAACACCATCGTCAATACCGGCGGCCGTCTCAAGGCGTACAACACCGACTACATCGCCGTCGAGCAATTGCTGAAAAAGCATCAGGTGCCCAAAGACTCAAGCTTCGCCCTGCGCGGCAGCGGCGGCATGGCCAAGGCCGTGGCCAGTGCCTTGCGTGACGGCGGTTATGCCAACGGCGTGATCGTGGCGCGCAACGAGGTGGCGGGCAGGGCGCTGGCACGTAACCTGGGCTATGAGTGGCAGGCCGAACTGGGCGGTTTGCGCCCGCGGATGCTGGTCAATGTGACGCCGATCGGCATGACCGGCGGGGCAGAGGCGGATCAGTTGGCCTTTGAGGCCGATGCCATTGATCAAGCAGAAACCGTGTTCGATGTGGTGGCGATTCCCGCGGAAACACCGTTGATCGTGCGTGGACGTGCCCAGGGCAAGCGGGTGATTACCGGGCTTGAAGTGATCGCGATCCAGGCGTTGGAGCAATTTGTGCTCTATACCGGCGTGCGTCCTACCCAGGAGCAATTCCAGGCCGCCGTGGCGTTCGCCCGGGCGGTCTAAACGCGGAACGCTGTAGGAGCGAGCTTGCTCGCGAAAAACTCAAGGGCAGCGCGTTTATCCAGAATAAACGCATTGCCTGGGCGTTTTTCGCGAGCAAGCTCGCTCCTACAGTGGGCCGCCCGTTTCAAGTTGGACGCGTGTCAAGCCTGTTCCAACTGCGCCAGCCGTTCTTCCAGTGCCGCAATCCGCGCTTCCAACTCTTCAATACGCTCGGCCGACACAGCACCACCGCCGCGCTCCACCGGGTTGGCGCGCGCCGAAATAATCGCTTCGATATCCGCCGGATCCCCCAGTGCATGGGTATAACGGTCTTCGCGCTGACCCGCCTGACGCGGCACCAGCACCGCCAAGCCGCGTGCAATGAGGCGTTCGAGCTGATGCACCACCTGCTCGGCGTCCTCAAAGTCATGCATGCGCCCGCTGCGCGTGAGCAACTCGTTGACAGTCTGCGGGCCGCGCAGAAACAGCAGGCCGATCAGGATCACCTGGGCCGGCACCAGCTCCAGCGCCTTCTCCACACGGTGTTCCCAACGGTCGGCGCGGCTGCCCATGACCAGCCGGGTAAAACCCTGGCCTTCGAGTACGCGCAGGCTCTGGCCGACCTGACCCTGGCTCAGGTTGGTCACCGGTTCCCGGCTGGTTTTCTGGTTGCAGGCCAGCACCAGGGCGTTGAGGGTCAGGGGGTAGGTTTCCGGGTTGGTCGCCTGTTTTTCGATGAGGCAGCCCAGGATGCGGATTTCCGTGCTGTTCAGGCGCGGCTCAGGGGTGTCGGTGTCATGCTCGGCGGTCATCGCGCTTTCCCTATGCAGTGAATCCACTAGCCTAAGCCTGAAAAAATAAAAGACAAGCGGCAGGCATGGCTATAATCGCCGCTGGTTCCAACCCTGCCCTTACCGTGAGACTGACATGACCATTTCCCTGTATGCCGCTTCTATCCCAGTCTTCAAGCAAATGCTCAACGCCCTCAGCGATGTGCTGAACAAGGCCGAAGCCCACGCCACCGCCAAGAACATCGAGCCGAACGCGCTGCTGCAAGCGCGCCTGTTCCCGGATATGTTCGCGCTGGTGCGCCAGGTTCAGATCGCCGTCGACTTCGCCAAGGGCGTTTCCGCGCGCCTGGCCGAGATCGAAGTGCCCAAGTACGAAGACAGCGAAGTCACCTTTGCCGACCTGCAAGCGCTGATCGCCAAGGTGCTGGCCTTTGTCGCCACCATCAAGCCTGAGCAAATCGACGGCAAGGAAGGCATCGAGATCGTTACCCGCCCAGGCACCCCGAAAGAGAAGCGCTTCAGCGGCCAATCCTACCTGCTGACCTACGGCCTGCCGCAGTTCTTCTTCCACGTCACCACCGCTTACGCGTTGCTGCGTCATAACGGCGTTGAAGTGGGCAAACGTGACTACATGGGCGCTTTCTAAGCACTCACAAAAAAGCCCGGAAGCGTTGTTCAACGAACGCATCCGGGCTTTTTTATGGCCGGTGTTTACGCCGGCTGTTGATCCTTGTCCAAACAGGCCGCCGCGGTAAACAACACATCGGTGGACGAATTGAGCGCGGTTTCCGCCGAATCCTGCAGCACACCGATGATGAAGCCTACTGCCACTACTTGCATGGCGATTTCGCTCGGGATGCCGAACAGGCTGCACGCCAGCGGAATCAACAGCAGCGAACCACCGGCCACGCCCGAAGCGCCGCAGGCGCAGATGGCTGCAACCACACTCAGCAGCACGGCGGTGGGCAGGTCGACGGCAATGCCCAGCGTGTGCACGGCTGCCAGGGTCAGCACAGTGATGGTGATTGCCGCGCCGGCCATATTGATGGTGGCGCCCAGCGGGATCGAAACCGAGTAGGTGTCTTCATGCAGGCCCAGGCGTTTGCTCAGCGCCAGGTTAACCGGAATATTGGCCGCCGAACTGCGGGTGAAGAACGCGGTGATCCCGCTTTCGCGCAGGCACAGCAACACCAGCGGGTACGGGTTACGGCGCAGTTTCCAGAATACGATCGCGGGGTTGATCACCAGCGCCACGAACAGCATGCAACCGATCAGCACCACCAGCAGGTGGGCATAGCCGAGCAGGGCGCCGAAGCCGGAGGTGGCCAGGGTCGAGGCGACCAGGCCGAAGATACCCAGCGGGGCGAAGCGGATCACCACGCGTACGATCAGCGTCACGCCGTTGGACAAGTCGTCGAGCACGGTGCGGGTGGTTTCGCCGGCATGGCGAATGGCAATGCCCATGCCGATGGCCCAGGCCAGGATGCCAATGAAGTTGGCATTCATCAGGGCGCTGACCGGGTTATCCACCACGCTGAGCAGCAGGCTTTGCAGGACTTCGCCGATACCGCCGGGAGCGCTCACGGTGGCGTCATGGGTGGCCAGTACCAGGGACGATGGGAACAATGTGCTGGCAACCACCGCAACCACGGCGGCGGCAAAGGTGCCCAGCAGATACAGGAACAGGATCGGCCGGATGTGGGTCTCCTGGCCGTGTTTATGATTGGCGATGGACGCCATCACCAGCACAAACACCAGGATCGGCGCGACGGCCTTCAGCGCCGTGACGAACACCTTGCCAATAAAACCGGTGGCCTTGGCGGCCTCAGGCAACAACAGGGCCAGCAGAATCCCGGCGATCAGGCCGATGACAATTTGGGTGACCAGGCTGACGCGCATTAAACGTTGCAGCGGGGAAGGGGCAGCAGTCATAAACAGTTGTCTCTAGTTTTTTTAGTAGGGCACAGCATTGCAGGAAGAAAGTACTGTAGGAAGCAGGCGCGAAGTCTAGCATGCTGTAGGACGAGTCCCGTTTGCTGCGTCATTGCGTCACCCGCCCCGTCGGATTTGGCCAAATCCGGACATCTTCTGTTAACATTTCCTTTCTCTTCTTTTCTCTCCGTCAGCGGGCCCTTCGGGCTGTCGTTGATCTCGTCGTTTCTGGAGTTTTCATGCTGTTTCCCATCCTGCTGCTGTCGGCCGCCGGTTTTACCGTGCTGACCACAGAATTCGTCATTGTCGGCCTGCTGCCCTCGATCGCCCGGGACCTGAACGTCAGCGTGTCCGAGGCTGGGCTGCTGGTGACGCTGTTCGCGTTCACCGTGGCGGCGTTCGGTCCGTTCCTCACCGCCTACTTCGCACGGTTCCAACGCAAGCGCCTGTTCATCAGCATCCTGATCCTGTTCGCGGTGGCCAATACCGTGGCGGCGCTGGCGCCGAATATCTGGGTGATGGCCCTGGCCCGCTTGATCCCGGCCCTGGGCCTGCCGGTGTTCTGGGCGCTGGCCAGTGAAACGGCGGTGGATATCGTCGGCCCGGAATTCGCCGGGCGCGCGATCGAGAAAATCGGTTTTGGCATTGTCTGCGCCACGGTTTTCGGCATTCCGGTGGGCACGCTGATTTCCGACATGTTCGGTTGGCGCACCGCTTTTGCCGCGCTCGCGGTGATTGCGCTGGCCAAGGCGCTGTTGCTGTTTGTCTACCTGCCGGTCACTCAGGCCAAGAACGAGCAGGTCAGCCTGCGCTCGCAATTCAAGATCCTGCGCAGCCCAGTGATGCAGGGCCATATCCTGTTGTCGATCCTGGTGTTCAGCGGCATGTTCACCGCCTATACCTATTTGGCGGACATCCTTGAGCGCCTGGCCGGGTTTGACGGCACGCTGGTGGGCTGGTGCCTGATGGGCTTTGGCGCGGTCGGGTTGATCGGCAATTCCCTGGGCGGGCGGGCAGTGGATCGTCACCCGTTGATCGCCTCCATGGTGTTTTGCGGCTTCATGATCGCGGGTATGGTGGCGGTGGTGCCGGCCATCCACTCAACCATTGGTCTGGCGGCGGCCATGGCCGTGTGGGGCGTGACCCAGGCAGCGATGTTCCTGGTCAGCCATGTGCGGCTGATGAAGGCCGCGCCCCATGCACCGGCATTTGCCGCGTCGCTGAATATTGCCGGGGCCAACCTGGGTATCGGCTTGGGCGCGATGGTCGGCGGGCGGGTGATCGATACGCTGGGCCTGGGCAGCCTGGGCTTTGCCGCGTCGGGGTTTATCCTGGTGTCGATCCTGCTGGCATTTTGGCTGATGAGGGCCAAGCCGGCGTCGACCTGCGCCTGACTCAGGTGGGCAGGGCGGTAAACAGCTCGCGTCGCGCACCTTCGGTAATCGCCACGATGCCGGGGTGCTTGACCTTGCGCTCTACCGAAATGGCATAGAACGACTCGCTCACTGCGTCGGTCTGGCCGATCAGCACCACGCCGTACTGGCGCACCACCTCGTCGGCGATCACGCTGGGGGCGATAAAGATGCCGCTGCCCGATTGCCCGAATGCCTGCATCAACGCGCTGTCGTCGAACTCGCCGATGATCCTGGGTTGAATCTGCTGATCGGCAAACCAGCGTTGCAGACGGCTGCGCACCACGGTCTCCGCGCCGGGAATCAACAGGGGTGCGCCGTGCAGGCACGCCGGAAAATCGCCGTCATGTTGCTCAGCCAACGCCTGGGTGGCGAAAAAACTGATGCCACATTCCCCCAGCTTCTGGCTGTAGCCCTTGATGTCCAGGTGCGTGGGCATCGGGCTGTCGGAAATCACCAGGTCCAGGCGCTGGATGGCGAGGTCGGCCAATAAGCGTTCGAGTTTGTCTTCACGGCAGGTGATGCGCAGCGGTTCGTTCAGCTCCATGGTAGGGGCGATCAGCCGGTACACGATGGACTTGGGCACCACATCCGCCACCCCGACGCGAAACACGATCTGCTGCTCATTGGGTTGCGCGCGCAGCACCGCTTCCAATTCGTTGCCGGTCTGGAACATCTGCTCGGCGTAGGGCAGGGCCCGGCGCCCGGCCTCGGTCAGCTCCAGTTGGCGCCCCACACGCTGAAACAGTGCAATGCCAAAGGTTTGCTCCAGCAGGCTGATCTGCCCGCTGATCGTCTGGGGCGTGAGGTTCAATTGCTCGCAGGCGCGCACGATGCTGCCGGTCTTGGCCACCACCCAGAAGTAATGCAGTTGTCGATAATTGAGCATGGCGGTCTACACTTCGTAAAAACCGAAGTATACGCGAGAAAAATACGAATTTTCCTGAACTGTTTGCCTGAATAGAATGCCTCGCTATCGCCGGGCCACTATTTGGACCCAATGGTTCTAACGAGGAATACATCATGAAACTCAATTCTGTAGGCGCGGCGGCATTGCTTGCGCTTTCATTGGTGGTGATCAGCGGGTGCGATCAGGTCGAGAAAAGTGCGCAGCAGGTACTGGGCAAAGCCACCGAATCGGCCAAGCAAGCGATTGATGACACCCAGAAAGCCGCCGAACAGGCATTGAGTGAAGCGACCCAGGGCCTGATCAATCCGCGCAAAAAGGATGATCAGGAAGAAAAAGACGCGCAATCGCATACCCAAGAAACCTAATTTCCCAGCACAACGTCAGGACTGACCTATGGATTATCTTTTACAACTGGCTGCCAGCCCCACCGCCTGGGTCGCTCTGGCGACCTTGATCGTCATGGAAATCGTGCTGGGCATCGATAACCTGATCTTCATCTCGATCCTCACCAACAAGTTGCCTGAGCAGCACCGGGCCAAGGCGCGGCGCATTGGCATCAGCATGGCGTTGGTGTTGCGCCTGGGTCTGTTGAGCACCATCGCGTTTATCGTGCAGCTGACGGCGCCGGTATTTGAAGTGTTCGGCCAGGCCTTCTCCTGGAAGGACATGATCCTGATCGCCGGTGGCCTGTTCCTGGTGTGGAAGGCCACCACCGAGATCCATCACAGCATGGACCCGGAGCCAGAAGAGAAAACCACGATTGGCAACACCGTGACCATCGGTTTTGCCGCGGCGATCGGGCAGATCCTGTTGCTTGACCTGGTGTTCTCCATCGACAGCATCATCACGGCAGTGGGCATGACCGAACACCTGCCGATCATGATCATTGCCGTGGTGACCTCGGTGATCGTGATGCTGGTGGCGGCTGAACCCTTGGCCAAGTTCATCAACGACAACCCCACCGTGGTGATGCTGGCCCTGGGCTTCCTGATCATGATCGGCATGACGCTGATCGCCGAAGGCTTCGGCGCCCACGTGCCAAAAGGCTACGTCTACGCGGCCATGGCGTTCTCGGCGGTGATCGAATGCTTGAATATCGCCCGGCGTAACCGCCACAAGCGTTTGCTCGCTGCCCGCCAGTAACCGCTGAACAAAAGGCCGGCTGTGCTCACAAGAGCCCAGCCGGCCTTTTGCTGTCTGCTAGAATCGGCCCACTTGATAGCTTGAGGTCCACCATGAACGAGCCGATTCGCCTTACCCAGTACAGCCACGGTGCGGGTTGCGGCTGCAAGATCTCGCCCCAGGTGCTGGAAGTGATCCTTGCCGGCAGCGGCGCGCAGAACCTTGACCCCAACCTGTGGGTCGGCAACGCCTCGCGCGACGATGCAGCGGTGTACGCCATCGACGACGAGCGCGGCGTGGTCTCCACCACCGATTTTTTCATGCCGATTGTCGATGACCCCTTCGACTTCGGCCGCATCGCCGCCACCAACGCCATCAGCGACATCTACGCCATGGGCGGCGACCCGTTGATGGCCATCGCCATTCTTGGCTGGCCAGTGAACGTGCTGGCGCCGGAAGTTGCCCGCGAAGTCATCCGTGGCGGCCGCTCGGTGTGCGACGCCGCCGGCATCCCGCTGGCGGGCGGGCACTCGATCGACGCGCCGGAGCCGATCTTCGGCCTGGCGGTGACCGGCATCGTGCAAAAGCGCCACATGAAGCGCAACGACACCGCCACTGCCGGCTGCAAGCTGTACCTGACCAAACCGTTGGGCATCGGCATCCTCACCACCGCCGAAAAGAAGGGCAAGTTGCGCGAGGCGGATATCGGCCTGGCCCGTGACTGGATGTGCACCCTCAACAAGCCCGGCAGCCGTTTCGGCAAATTGGCCGGGGTGACGGCGATGACCGATGTCACCGGTTTCGGCCTGCTTGGGCACCTGGTGGAAATGGCCGACGGCAGCGGCCTCACGGCCCGCATCGAATACGCAAAAGTCCCACGCCTGCCGGGGGTTGAGTACTACCTGGACCAGGGGTGCGTTCCCGGTGGCACCCTGCGCAACTTCGACAGCTACGCCAGCAAGCTCGGCCGCGTGCAGGAGCTGCACAAGCGCGTGCTGTGCGATCCGCAAACCAGTGGTGGCCTGCTGATCGCCGTCACGCCCGAAGGCGACGCCGAGTTCCATGCGCTGGCCGCTGAACTGGGCCTGGCGCTTGAGCCGATCGGCGAACTGCTGGAGCGACAGAGCAACGCGGTCGAGGTGGTTTGATGGCGACTGACATCACCGATTACCGCGATATTTTCCTCAGCGACCGGCCGATGATGGACACCCGCGCGCCGGTCGAATTCGCCAAGGGCGCGTTCCCCGGTGTGATCAACCTGCCGCTGATGACCGACGACGAACGCCAGCGCGTCGGCACCTGTTATAAGCAGCAAGGCCAGCAGGCTGCAATTGTGCTGGGCCACGAGTTGGTGTCGGGGGCGATCAAGGCCGAACGCATCGAGCGCTGGGCACGATTCGCCCAGGCCCATCCAGACGGCTACCTGTACTGCTTTCGCGGCGGGCTGCGTTCGCAGATCGTGCAGCAATGGCTGAAAACCGAAGCGGGTATCGACTACCCCCGCGTCGGCGGTGGCTACAAGGCCATGCGCACCTTTTTGCTGGACACGCTGGAACAGGCCACCGCCGAATGTGATTTCGTCCTGCTCGGCGGCATGACCGGCACCGGCAAGACCGAAGTGCTCGGCCAGTTGCGCAACGCCCTGGACCTGGAAGGCCATGCCAATCATCGCGGCTCCAGCTTCGGCAAGCGCGCCACGGCGCAACCCTCCACCATCGACTTCGAAAACCGCCTTTCGGTGGACCTGCTGAAGAAGCGCGCAGCGGGCATCGAGCAGTTCGTGGTCGAGGACGAGAGCCGCATGATCGGCAGTTGCGCGTTGCCGCTGCCGCTGCACAAAAGCATGCAGACGTTACCCATGGTGTGGCTGGAAGACAGCGTTGAAGGCCGCGTCGAACGTATCCTGCGCGATTACGTGGTCGACCTGTGCGCCGAGTTCATTGAGGTATGGGGTGAGAGTGGCCAGGCGTTGTTTGCCGAGCGCCTGACCCAAAGCCTGGCCAATATCCATAAGCGCCTGGGGGGCGAGCGCTTCCAGCGGCTGCAGGCGATTTTGCAGGAGGCGCTGGCGGAGCAGGCGCGCAGTGGCGCGGTGGAGCTGCACCGGGTGTGGATTGAAGGGTTGTTGCGTGAGTATTACGACCCGATGTATGCGTTCCAGCGTGAGAGCAAGGGCGCGCGGATCGAGTTTGCCGGCGAGCAGGGCGCGGTGGTGGCGTATTTGCGCGAGCGGGCCGCTCGGGTGGGGTGACCTCTCGGACGCCATTGAGATCACATAGCTTTACAACATCCTGGTCGCCTGTCAGGCCGCCATCGGGGGCAAGCCCCCTCCCACATTGGGCCTGCGGCGTATGGGTTCGATCATCCGGTGCTCGAACTCATGTGTCCCGGCATTAACTGAAGAAACCGGCTCAAACTGTGGGAGGGGGCTTGTTCTGGTCAAGTTTTTCCGGACACCGGTTACGGTGATCAAGCCGCCTCCTGCTCCATGGCTATTGGCGACAGGTAGTTGTTGTAGCTGTGGAGCCTGATTCGGTTGTATCGCATGAAAAAGCGGGTCATATCCTGCTTGGCTTCTTCAACTGTCGTATAGCCTTTGGTGGGCACCCACTCTGATTTGAGCGTCCCGAAGAAACGCTCTGTTGGCGCGTTGTCCCAGCACTGCCCCCTGCGGCTCATGCTTTGCGTTATTCCATGCTCCAGCAGCTCGGACTGAAAGAGCTGGCTGGTGTATTGGCAGCCTTGATCTGAATGAAACATCAAGCCTGCATGTTTGCCTCGAACCTCCACCGCCATTCTCAGCGCCCTGCTAACCAGGTTGGCGTCATTGATCAGAGAAAACGCCCAGCCAACGATTCGGCGGGCGAACAGATCAATCACCGCTGCCAAGTGATACCAACGTTTCCCAACCATCAGGCTGGTAACGTCGCCGCACCAGACCTGATTAATTGCGGTTGGCTCGAAGTTACGCTTGAGCAGGTTCTTGGCCACAAATGCTTCGACGCCTCTAGAGAGCGATACTGATGGCGGCGACGCTGTTTGCTGGCCAGATTTGCCTCCGCCATGAGCTTTGCAACTAAATACCTTCCCGCCTTGATCTGCTGGGCCTTCAGGCGCTGAGAGATCATCCGTGCGCCTGCACTTTCCCGGCTTTCGACATGCAATTGCACGACTTTTGCTCTAAGCGCGTCACGCTCGGCATTCGGTGCTGAGCGACGCTTAATCCAGTCATAAAACGCGCTGCGAGAAACGCCTAGCGCACTGCAAAGCAGGCTGGTCGGATATGAACTCGACTCCCTCAGTTCCTCGATCAGGAAAAACGATCGGGATCCGACATCAAGAGAGCCGTAGCCTTTTTTAAGATTTCAGCCTCAGTCTCCAGGCGCTTGATCTTGGCTCGTAGCTGTTGAAGCTATCGCTGTTCGTCGCTGATAGCCTTGGTACCTGCCACTGGCTGCCCTTTGTGACGTTCTTTACGAACCTGATCAACCCAGCGGCGCAGAGCCGTAGGGCCAACGTCCATCGATGCGCAGACGTCGGGAACTGAGCAGTTATCATCAAGAACCATGCTTGCAGCACGTTGCTTGAACTCGTGGGTATAGGTCTTTCGCTGTTGCATTCGGAACCTCCTGATTGGGCGAATCATATCGCCCTTAAGAGGTGTCCGGGATCATTAGGCCAATTCAGCTTGCCCCCGATGGCGGTGGGTCAGCTAAGTCCTTAATACCTGACACACTGCAATCGGGGTGGCCCCTCCCACACTAGGCCGCTGGGTGCGATGAAGCCTTCACGCAGACCCTAAAGAATCACCGCCCCGATCAACCCGCACACCACCCCCATCAACATGGTCAACCCGGCCACGGTCACCAGCACCCGCGCATCGAAGTCCTTACGCAGCATCAGCAGCGACGGCAGGCTGACGCTCGGCAGGGTCATCAACAAGGCGACCGCCGGCCCGTTGCCCATGCCCAGGGTCATCATGGTCTGTACGATCGGAATCTCCGCCGCCGTAGGAATCACGAACAGCGTGCCGACGATTGCCAGCGGTACCAGCCATACCAGGCTGTCGGCCATCGCCCCGTCCACGTGTGGGAACAGCCACACCCGTGCCGCGCCGAGGATCAGCACCGCGAGGATATACACCGGGATGGTGCTCCAGAACAGCTGCCACAAAATGCGTAACCAGCGCGCGAGGAAGGAGCCGGACTCAACGGTGCTGACTTCGGCCACCGCCTCGAGCGCCGCTTCCGGTACTTGCTCCGGACGTGCAATGCGCTGCGCCACCAACGACACACCCACCACCAGCACGATCCCGGCCACCAGCCGCAGCGCGGTAAAGCCCCAGCCCAGCACGAAGCCCATGAACACCAATGTGGCCGGGTTCAATACCGGGTTGGCGATCCAGAACGCCAGCGCCGCGCCGACCGATACCTTTTGCCGCCGCATACCTGCCGCAACGGGCGCCGCGCAGCAACTGCACATCATGCCCGGCAAGGCGAACAGCCCGCCGCGCAGGGTCGAGCCCAGGCCGGCGCGGCCAAACAGGCGCAACAGCCAGTCGCGAGGGATCAGCACCTGCAGCAGCGAACCGAGGATTACTGCCAGGACGGCGGCTTTCCAGATCGCCAGGAAATACACCTGGGCATAGGCCAGCGCCGCCGCGAGGGGCGAGCTTTGCTGGTCATTGAGAATCGAGGCGCCGATGCTGTGGTTATCGGCCGCGACGAACGCCTTGAGGTAGTAGGGCGACCATTTCACATAATAGAGGCCGATACAGGCCACCAGCAGAAACAGCGCAGGTTTGCACCAGAACGACCAGCCCCGGTTGGGCTGGGCAGAAGAAAGGTTGGACATGGAGTGATCCGCTGATGAGTCGATAGCGGGGCATCATACGCCCCTGGCGCTCAACCTTCAGGTATCTGCGCTGACCTGGGTCGGGTTTGGGCAGGTTTCCTCACCATTATTGAGCCCCTGCTTGTAGTTGCGGCTGAGCAGCGAGGCCTTGCCGTTGTGCCAGGTCAGCGTGAGCACGTACAGCGAGTCGTAGTCGTTGCCGGACCAGTCTTCGGTAATGGTGTGTTTTTCACCAACTGCTTCGCTGGCGACTTTATTGATCAGCTCCGGCAGGTAACCGTGGGACCAGGCGGTGTAGATCGTGGCGTTGTGGTATTTGTCTTCGACCAGTTCGTCGGCCAGGGCGCTGGTGTCGTTCGCCGAGAAGTTGATGTTGACTGGCAAGCCCAGCTTGATGGCGCTGGGGCTGATGGTCATCAGCGGGCGAATGTAGCTGTAGGAATTGTCCAGCTCGCCTTCCTCGACATTGCGCGTCGGGTCGGCGGCGAAGACGAAATCGGCCTTGCCGAATTTTTCCGGCAGTACGCTGGCCAGGTTCATTGCCCGGTTCAGGCCCTGGCAATTGAGTTGGCCGAGACCGCCGGCGGGTTTTTCGCCATGGCGCAGGAACACCAGGGTTTGCACGCCGTCCACCGGTTGCGCACGGCTTTCACGGGCGTCCAGTGCGGTGACAATTCCGGCCGTCACCAGCAGCAGCGGCAACATCATGTATGAATAGCGTTTGAATCGGTGCACAAGGCGCAGAGGCTTGATCTTCATTATGGGTTCGAGTCTTCGTGCGTCGGATTAAGGCAGACAGGCCCGGGCCCAGCGGCGCGGTGAGCGTCCTGAGGGTGTTCCTTGTCGATATAGCCAGGTGCCTCCATTCACCCTGTGAGCGCTTTTAAGAGTGCGCTCCGGCGTTTTGGTTCGCCCACGGCGGATTCTAACCAGGCAATGTTGCTTAATGATGACCCATGCAGGGAGGCCAGCAGATGTCTATGATGGGGTTTTTCCCGCCCAGGAATTCCCTTTGATGAACGCACTCGCCGCTTTCCCGATCAACAGCAAATGGCCCGCCCAGCACCCGGAGCGCCTGCAGCTGTATTCGTTGCCCACGCCCAACGGCGTCAAGGTCTCGATCATGCTCGAAGAGCTGGGGCTGCCTTATGAAGCGCACAAGGTCAGTTTTGACACCCAGGACCAATTGTCCCCGGAATTCCTGTCGCTGAACCCCAACAACAAAATCCCCGCGATCATCGATCCCAATGGCCCAAGCGGCCAGCCGCTGGCGTTGTTCGAGTCCGGCGCGATCCTGATTTACCTGGCGGAAAAAACCAGCCGGCTGCTCTCCGAAGACCCGGCGACCCGCTATGAAACCCTTCAGTGGTTGATGTTCCAGATGGCCGGCATCGGCCCGATGTTCGGCCAGGTGGGGTTCTTCAACAAGTTCGCGGGCAAGGCGTATGAAGACAAGCGTCCGCGTGACCGCTACGCCGCCGAGTCCCGCCGGTTGCTCCAGGTGCTGGAAAAACGCCTGCTGGGCCGTACCTGGATCATGGGGGATGACTACAGCATCGCGGACATCGCCACCTTCCCCTGGATTCGCAACCTGATCGGCTTCTACGAGTCGGGCGATCTGGTGGGCATCGCCGATTTTCCCAACGTACTGCGCGCACTGGACGGCTTTGTCGCACGCCCAGCGGTGATCCGTGGCCTGAACATTCCGAGCTGAACATGCCGACTTTCGATTTCAAGCAACTGGATGTATTCAGCAGTGTGCCGCTCAAAGGCAACCCGCTGGCGGTGGTGGTCGGCGCCGACAGCCTGACGGACCAGCAGATGGCCGATTTCGCCAAGTGGACCAACCTTAGCGAAACAACGTTTCTGCTGACGCCCCGCGACCCACGCGCCGACTATCGCGTAAGAATTTTCACGACTTTGCAGGAGCTGCCGTTTGCCGGGCATCCGACGCTGGGCAGTTGCCATGCGTGGTTGCACGCAGGTGGCGTACCGCGTGGGAAAGAGATCGTTCAGGAGTGCGAAATTGGCTTGGTGCGCATCCGGCGCGAAGGCGACGAGCTGGCGTTTATCGCGCCACCGCTGTTGCGTTCGGGGGCCGTGGAGGCGTCGCTGCTGGAACGTGTGCGCCTGGGGCTGGGCCTGGCGCCCGACGCGATTGTGCGCAGCCAATGGGTGGATAACGGTGCCGGTTGGCTGGCGGTGATGCTGGCCGATCGTCACGCCGTGCTGGAGATCAAGCCGGACTACTCGCAACTGCTCGGGTTGGCGGTCGGCGTCATTGCTCCGTGCACGGTGGACGACGCGCAGTTCGAGGTGCGCGCCTTTATCGCCGGCGACGGTGCCCAGGAAGACCCGGCCACCGGCAGCTTGAATGCCGGCCTTGCCCAATGGTTGCTCAGTGAGGGCCTGGCGCCGGAGCGCTATGTGGTCTGCCAGGGCACGGCCATGGGGCGTGCGGGGCGTATTCGTATCGAGCGCCAGGGCGATGAAATCTGGGTGGGCGGGGCCGTTGCGTTATGCATCGATGGCCGTTTGCAGCTCTAGATCAATGTAATTGTTACGCGGCCGGCAATACACTGTTGGCCCCTCGGCATTTGTGCTGCCGCAGCGTGGGGCATAAGCTTTCGCCCCAACGTTTTCAGTCAATTTTTCAGGAAAGCCATGACCAGCCAGTTCCCCCAAGCCCGCCCACGTCGCCTGCGCCGCTCCCCGGAGCTGCGTGGCTTGTTCCAGGAAAGCGAATTTACCCTCAACGACCTGGTGCTGCCGATCTTCGTCGAAGAAGAAATCGATGACTTCGTGCCGATCACCAGCATGCCGGGCGTGTTGCGTATCCCCGAGAAAAAACTGGCCGGCGAGATCGAGCGTTATGCCCGTGCCGGCATCAAGTCGGTGATGACCTTTGGCGTGTCCCACCACCTGGACGCCAATGGCAGCGACACCTGGAAGGAACGCGGCCTGGTCTCGCGCATGTCGTCGATCATCAAGGACGCCGTGCCGGAAATGATCGTGATGTCCGACACCTGCTTTTGCGAATACACCGATCACGGCCACTGCGGTGTCATGCATGGCGCCCACGTCGACAATGACGCAACCCTGGTCAACCTGGGTAAACAAGCCGTGGCCGCCGCCCGCGCCGGCGCCGACGTGATCGCCCCCTCGGCGGCGATGGACGGCCAGGTCCAGGCCATCCGCCGCGCCCTCGACGACGCGGGCTTCACCCACATCCCGATCATGGCCTACTCCACCAAATTTGCCTCGGCGCTCTACGGTCCGTTCCGCGAAGCTGGCGGCAGCGCCCTCAAGGGCGACCGCAAAAGCTATCAAATGAACCCGATGAACCGCCGCGAAGCCGTACGCGAATCGCTGCTCGACGAGCAGGAAGGCGCCGATGCGCTGATGGTCAAACCGGCCGGCGCCTACCTCGACATCATCCGCGACATCCGCGAAGCCTCCCGCCTGCCCGTGGCGGCGTATCAGGTAAGTGGTGAGTACGCGATGATCAAATTCGGTGCCCAGGCGGGTGCTATCGATGAAGACCGCGTCGTGCGCGAGACCTTGGGCTCGATCAAACGGGCGGGGGCGGATTTGATATTTACGTACTTTGCGATGGATTTGGCGTTGGCGGGGATTTAAGGGCGCTGTTTATCCCTGTGATGAGCGGGCGTGCTTGTCACAGGGATAAGAGGGTGATCATTCATATTCAGTTTGAACGGTGCTCAATTAAATTTTTCGTAATCTTCCGCACCTAGTGATATTAACCATTTTTTGAAGAAATCAATTTGATCCTGCGGGTTGTTAGTTAGGTCGTTTTCCTCATAGTCGAATAAATGAACTATGTTGTCGTTGGTCGCTTGTTGGCCCAAAGTCATTTCGTACGCGACAAGTCCAGCGCTCATCTGAGAGGCCATTCTTGAAGGTTTAACGTTTATTTTTGCTCCCTTGCATAGAAAAGTTATCTGCGGGAAATCTGCTCGAATGTTTGCGAAGCAAACATATAGGTCTTTTCCTTCATAAATCTTTCCAAAATTTTCAGCTTCTGAAAACGTCATGGTGAGTTTTGTTGGATCATATTTGACGGTGACTTGTTTGTGTTCGTTATTGATTATTGCTTTTATATTTTTTGTTTTCATTTTATTTCCTGTTAGGGTTTGGTATGGAATATCCGACATATGTTCCATCAGCTTTTACTGGCGTGGCGCCTAGTATATCTTCCGTATAAATTCTGTGATGGATAGCAAACTCTTGCTCTCTAGGGTAAGGCGCCTGCTTTCCTAGTTCAGTATTTATATCATGGCCCTCAATGCTTTTAAGCGTGTATAAATAGCCTTTTTTTTCTCCATAGCTGGTCGCAAAGGTGATTCCGACTGCTCGAGATGGCGATGTACTTATGAAATTGCTTGGGGGGTCATCGCTGTCAATCGCGTGCAAGTATAAATCTTCGCTGCTGCCTTTGCTTCTAAAGCCATTTTTGAATACCTCATTTGGAGGAACTTTGTCTCCACGAAAAAGATATCCTTCATCATGGCTCGGCGATGGAGGGCTGGGTTCTACTTTTTTACTTGGTACTAATGCTAAAGGATCTTTAACGCCTACGGATGGGTTACATTCTTCCTTGCCGGGACATCTACTCAGTCCAAGCGGATCAATCCAACCTGTAGGGTTGGGTACGTATTGGTAAGCGTTGATTCCACCCGCCAGCTTCACCGGATCAGGCGTCAGGTAACGACCAATATCCGGATTGTAGTAACGATGGCGGTTGTAGTGCAGGCCGCTTTCCTGGTCGAAATACTGGCCCTGGAAACGCAGCGGGTTGTCGATTTTGCCTACGTCGAGCCGGCTGATTTCGCCGTAGGCGCGGTAGTGGGCGGACCAGACGATGTCGCCTTCAGGTGTAGTGAGTTCCTGCGGCGTGCCGAGGTGATCGAGTTGGTAGTGATAGGGCTTGGTTTTTTCTGGCCCGAACCCCTCAAGCAAGACCAGCGGGCGGAAGCTGTCCGGTTCGTAGAGGTAGCTGCGATGACGATCCGCATGATGCTCAGCAACGACTTTGTCGCCTTGCCAGAAAAACTCCGTCGTGATGCCGTCGACGGTTTTGCTGATACGCCGCCCAAACGGATCATAGCGATAACTGGCCGTTTGCCCGTTGGGTTTCGTGACGCCGATCAGCCGGTGCTGGCAGTCATAGCGATACTCGGTAACGAGTGAGTGACCCTTGCCTCGCCGCTCACGGATGAGGTTGCCAAAGGCGTCATACTCATAATGATGATCCCCCTGAATCACCAGGCGATTGCCCGCAACGATGTCCGGCCCCGGCCGGTTTTGCATGAGCAGATTGCCCGCCGGGTTGTGGCCGAAACGCTCCTGTACGTCTTGCGAGTGATTGGCGCGGGTCAGGCGCTGGAGCGGGTCGTAGTGGTAAAGGTGTTCGCCTTTGCGGGTGTCGTGCAGGCGGGTGAGGTTGCCGGCTTTGTCGTAGTCGTAGTGGCGTTGGTAGAGGTGGTTTTCCAGTTGGGTGATGGCGTGGGCGTGCAGGCGGTTTTGGTCGTCGTGGTGGTAGTGGCTGAGCAG
Source organism: Pseudomonas sp. MUP55 (assembly GCF_034043515.1). NCBI lineage: Bacteria > Pseudomonadati > Pseudomonadota > Gammaproteobacteria > Pseudomonadales > Pseudomonadaceae > Pseudomonas > Pseudomonas sp. MUP55. Next base: position 2,131,010 of record NZ_CP138214.1, read on the forward strand.
TTGGCCTTGTTGGCGCTGGTGTTCGCGGCCGGCCTTGAAGAGGTGTGAGGTCAGTAACGCACCGTTCAGTTCGACGGTGGCGAGGTGGCCGCCTTTGTCGTGGTTGAAGGTGAGGCGGTTGTTGTCGGGCAGGCGTAAATGTTGAAGCTGGCCGCAGGCGTCGTAGCCGTAGCGCAAGGTGCCCCAGCCCTGGTGTTCGGCGGTGAGGCGGTTTTGTTTGTCGTATTCGTAGGCCAGGAACCAGTGACCGTCGTCGACGCTGAGGAGGTTGCCTTGGCGGTCGTAGGCATAGTCGACAATACTGCCGTCGGGCAGGGTTTTTCGTACGAGGCGACCGGCGTGGTCGCGCTGGTATTGGGTGACTAGCTGACGGCCGTCGTCGCCGCGTTCGGTCTTTTCCAGCAGGTTCCCGTTGAGGTCGTAGGCGTAGGCGGTGCGTTGGCCGTCGAAACCGGTTTCCTGCTGGATCAGGCCGTTGGGGTGGTAGTCGAGCTGGTAGGTTTCGCCGACTTCGTTTTCGATGGCGGTCAGCAGCAGGCGGGCGTTGTCGTAGCGGTACTTGACCTGGGTGCCGTCGGCATTGATGCGACGGCTGATCAGGTGCAGGCCGTCGGCGTATTCGTAGCGCGTGACGTGGCCGAGTTCGTCGCGTTCGGCGATGATTTTTCCGTAGGGGTTGTAGCTGAATTCCCGTGCTGCACCGTCCGGCAGCACCAGGCGAGTTAACCGACCTACGCCGTCCCATTGATACTGGGTCAGCGCGCCCTGTTCATCCTCTCGGGCAATCTGCCGGCCCAGGTCGTCATAGCGATAGCGCTTGGTCCCGCCATTGGGCAGCTGTTCTTCAACGAGCTGTCCGCGCTCATTCCACACCAGCCGATGGCAGCTGTTATCGGGGTACCAAACGCCGGTGAGTTGCCCCTGCTTGTCGTAGCTGTAGTCGGTCGCATGGCCATCCGGATCGATCTGGCGAATGACATCGCCCTGGTCATTACGCTCGTATGTCCAGACCGCCTCACCCCGGCGCACCACCCGTACGAAGCCGTCGTCATGCTCGTAGGACGTTGGCTCGTCATCCCCCGGAAACAGCGCCACCAGGCGTCCGGCGTCGTCGTACTGATACGCCGTCACCGCGCCCAGCGGGTCTTGCTCGACGGTCAGGCGGCCTTTGTCATCGTAGGATTTGAAGTGCCGGGCGCCGTCCGGGTCGATGCGCTGTACCAGTCGCGCTCGGTCGTCATGGACATAAACCTCTTGGCTGCCATCGGCGTTGTACACGGTGACGCGGCCGTCGTCGCCCCAGGCATAGCGCGTGTCCATCTGCGAGAAACTGGCCCAGTGCCGGACACAGCGTGCGGCCTTGCCGGCACGTTCCCATTCCCAGAAGAAACTCGCGCCACCGGCCAGTTGCCGCTCGAGAATGACGTGTTGCTCGTCGTACCGATAAACCTCGCGTTCACCGACAGCGTTGGTCGCCGACACCAGTCGTCCAGCGTCGTCATAGGCGTAGGAAACGACGTTCTGCTCGGTCACCCAAACAAAGGGTTCATGCCCCTTGGCGCGATGAACCTGGTAGTCCACCGCCACAATGCGATCCAGTTCGTAGCGCAACAGCAAAGAGCGGCCCACGCCGTTATCCAGCCGCTCAATCCGCCCCAACCGATCCCGGAAAATGCGCAATCGGTTGTCATACGCATCGCTGATCGCCGTCAGCACACCGTCGCAAAAGTGGTAGAACCGCGACCCCTGAGCCAGCACCAGTTCATCCGGCAACGATCCCAGGTAAATCGCCGCTTCCGCCAGGCTGTTGGTGATCGCCGGCCGAGCCACCGTCGGCAAGGGCAGGGTGGTCGAGCGGTTTTCGTGGTCGGTCCACACCACCGAATCGCCCGACACCACCAGCCGCTGGGCCAGCGCATGGCTCCAGCCAAACCCCAACCCGCAATCCACTTCCACCGCACTGGTGCGATACAGCCGCGTCCACTCGAACGGCAAAACTCCATCCAGCGCGCCATCGGTGAGGGTCAGCAGTTCTTCGCCGGTGACCATCGACACCGGGCAACCGTGGGTGACGGTTTTGTCCGCAGAAGCAGCAGCGTCCCCGGCCGGATTTTTCGCGGAAGCAGGCACATCATCCACCGCCTCCTGGCGAACCAACGCCGTGCGCTGGGTCTTGCTGCGCACCGCCGACACCGGGTTTGAAACCAGCGTGTTGTCCACCTTCAATGGCCCAACCGGCACCCCCTTGATCGGTATTGCCGCGCTGCTCAGCAACACCGGCTTGAGCGCTTCGCTGTGCCCCTCCAGGCGAGCTGCGCCGAACTGCGCGGCTATCTGCTCCAGCCACCTGCGCACCCGGCGCGACTTGATGCCGGCCAACACCTTGGTGCTGATGCGCACCACAAGACCCATGCCCGCCGTCGCCAGTCCCAGTAACAGCGTGATGACGACCTCGGCGCCAATTTCCCCGAGCATTTCGTTCATGTACGGCGGCGGCAGCATGCGCATCCAGCTGACCAGCGCCGCCAGGTAAACGAACAGCAAAGGCTCATCACTGAGCACCAGCAAACCCTTGGCAAGGGTCTCGGCACTTAGCGCGAGTAATTTTTCGAGTTCGTCCTGGGAAAGGTAATGCAGCAGCTTTTCAGCGTTGGCCAGCGGGTCCGACAACCACTGGAGTAACTGCTTGATGTTGTCCCAAACCGAATAAAGAACATTGCCAAAGCCTTGGGCATATGCGCGGTGCAGCGAGAGGTAGCGCTTGAGAAAATTCGCTTCGGAGTAACCCTCCCAAAGTGGTTCGAAGGTGGTGGCCCATTCACTGCGCAGCCAGCTTTCCAGTGGCGTGATGACCGACTGATAAGAGGCGTACAGCGCCTTGAAATGCTCGGTGGAAACATCGGGGTAGAAACTGACCCGATACTGCTGGTGGCGATCACACTCGGTCACTTCGAGGATGCCGCTTGGGCCGATGGTTTTATGGATAGGCTCGCCCAGCGGGCCACCGTCTGGATCGATGCGCTGCAACACCACCGGCGTATTGCCGATCGGCACGAAACGCGAACTCTGAAAGCTATGCACCAGGGTCAACGTGCCATTGGCCTGGCAGGTAGCGACGGTGCTGCTGGGAAAGATCGAGCGGTTGATTGGCGCAACCAGCGCCACCTCATCCCCGACCTTGAACACCTGCTCCACATCCAGTGCCGAAAAGCTGAAAAAGCGCTGTGCCCAGTTGTCGTAGTGGTTGAGGCATCCGCGGAAATCGCTGAGCACGGATTCGACGTCCCGCGTCTTCGCATCCATCGCGGCCAGCACCAGAAAGCCAATGGCCTGGCTGGTTGCCTCGATCATGGGCGAGCCCCAACGATCCGGGCTCTCACTGGAAAAACCATCTGCAATCCCTCGCACTGTGTGATCAGGGGAGGGACTTTGCAGCGGTTTTCAGGGCAGGGAAGTAGAGCTTATCCGGCGTTTACGTGGGAAGTTTCGGCCAGAGCCATACTCAGTTCGGCATAGCCACGAACCCCGGTTAGACTTGCCTGTCGATATCCTCACTGCCCGGCCCGCCGTCAATCAAGGAAGCCTCATGTATTCAAGCCGCCTGATCCTCTGCCTCGCTACCTTGCTGGTGCTGGCGGGTTGCTCCACCTCACGCGGTCCGCAACTACCCGAGCGCAGCGAGGCCGAGGTGAAGGCGCAGATCGTGCGGCTGCTACCGGCCACGCTCGCGGACCGTGCCGGTTGGGCCCAGGACATCTACACCGCGTTCGACGCCCAGAAGATCTACCCCAGCACCGAAAATATCTGCGCCGTGCTGGCGGTGACCGAGCAAGAGTCCACCTATCAGGTCGACCCGGCGGTGCCTGGCATGGGCAAGATCGCCCAGGATGAAATTCTGCGGCGGGCCGGGAAGGTGCATGTACCGGCGTTTGTCGTGCGCAGCGCGTTGCAATTGCGCTCACCCAGCGGCAAAACCTACGCCGAGCGTTTGAATGCGGCACGCACGGAGAAGGACCTGAGCGGTATCTTTGACGACTTCATCAGCGTGGTGCCTCTGGGCAACACGCTGTTTGGCGGCTTCAACCCGGTGCACACCGCTGGCCCGATGCAGGTCAGCATCGAGTTTGCGCAGAAACAGGCGCGGGGTTATCCCTACACGGTGGACGGTACGATTCGCCGCGAAGTATTTACCCGTCGTGGCGGCATGTACTTCGGCATCGCGCATTTGCTGGGCTACCCGGTCAGCTATGACCAGCCGCTGTATCGCTTCGCCGATTTCAACGCCGGTTGGTACGCCAGCCGCAATGCCGCCTTCCAGGCTGCGGTCAGCCGTGCCTCGGGCACCGACTTGGCGCTGGATGGGGATTTGATTCGCTATGGTTCGTTGCTGCCGGGCACCACAGAACTGGCGGTGCGTTCATTGGGGGCGAAACTGGACATGCGTAACCCCAGCATTCGCAGCCAACTGGAGCAGGGCGAGCGGTTGGATTTCGAGGACACCACGCTGTACAAACGCGTATTCGCCTTGGCCGAAGAAGCCGCCGGCAAGCCGCTGCCTCGGGCGGTCCTGCCGGGCATTGTGCTTAAAAGCCCGAAGATCACCCGCAACCTGACCACGGCCTGGTTTGCCAAACGCGTGGATGAGCGGTATCAGCGTTGTATGAAACGTTGATCTCACGTGGGCTTGCCCCGATGCCAGTCAGTTAAGGCTTTTTGTAGGAGCGAGCTTGCTCGCGAAAAACTCAGGGCTTTCCGCGTTTATTCAGAATGACCGCGTTGCCTGGACGTTTTTCGCGAGCAAGCTCGCTCCTACAGTGGACCCCATTCGACCGGTTTACCTCCAAATCAATGTCGGATTACGGCCAGCGGGCCTTAACGGACACCTATGCCAGCTCGCAATTTTTGACCGGGTGCTTACCGGGGGATCGACAAAAGAAAAGGCCCGATTTTCGTGGAACCGAGCCTTTTCCCTGTTGCTCTTTGAATCAGTTGCGTTCGAGGGCCAGCGCCACGCCCTGGCCGCCACCGATGCACAGCGTTGCCAAACCCTTCTTGGCGTCGCGCTTGATCATTTCATGCAGCAGGGTCACCAACACACGGCAGCCTGAAGCACCAATCGGGTGGCCGATGGCGATAGCGCCGCCGTTGACGTTGACCTTGTCCGCGTCCCATTCCAGCTCTTTGCCCACCGCCAGGGATTGCGCGGCGAAGGCTTCGTTGGCTTCGATCAGGTCCAGGTCAGCCAATTGCCAGCCAGCTTTGTCCAGGCAGCGGCGGGTGGCCGACACCGGGCCGATGCCCATGATTGCCGGGTCGACCCCAGCGTTGGCGTAGCTGGCAATACGCGCCAGTACCGGTAGGCCGAGGGCCTTGGCTTTGGCGGCGCTCATCAGCAGCACCGCGGCGGCGCCGTCGTTGAGGCTGGAGGCGTTGCCTGCGGTGACGCTGCCGTCTTTTTTGAAGGCGGGCTTGAGCTTGGCCAGGGATTCGGCGGTGGTACCGGCACGTGGCTGTTCGTCCACCGCAAAGGCCACCGGGTCGCCCTTGCGCTGGGGAATCAGGATGGGCGTGATTTCATCGGCAAAACGCCCGGCTTCGATGGCGGCGGCGGCTTTTTGCTGGGAGGCGGCGGCAAAGGCGTCCTGCGCCTCGCGGCTGATGCCGTACTTGTCCACGAGGTTCTCGGCGGTGATACCCATGTGGTAGTCATTGAAGGCATCCCACAGGCCATCGGTGATCATGCTGTCGATCATCTTGGCGTGGCCCATGCGCAAACCGGTGCGCGCAGCAGGCAACACGTACGGCGCGAGGCTCATGTTCTCCATGCCGCCGGCGATGATGACGTCGGCGTCGCCGCAACGGATCGCCTGCGCGCCCAGGTGCAGGGCCTTGAGGCCCGAGCCGCAGACCTTGTTCAGGGTCAGGCTCGGCACGGCGTGAGGCAGGCCGGCGAGAATCGAGGCCTGACGTGCCGGGTTCTGGCCGCTGCCGGCGGTGAGCACCTGGCCGAGGATCACTTCATCCACTTCGGCCGGGTTCAGGCCGGTCTGTTCCAGCAGGCGGCGAATCACCGCAGCGCCCAGTTCAGGGGCTGGGATAGCCGCCAGCGAACCCTGAAAGCTGCCCACGGCGGTGCGGGTGGCAGCAACAATCACGACGTCTTGCATGGAATCTGTGCTCACTGGAAATGCATTTCTGGAACGTGGTCCGGGACGATCAGTTTACCGGCGGTCTTGCTCACAATCTCTTCAACGCTGACGCCAGGTGCGCGTTCCTTGAGGACAAAAGCGCCATTTTCGATTTCCAGGTAGGCCAGGTCCGTCAGCACACGCTTGATACAGTTGGCGCCGGTCAGCGGCAGGCTGCACTGGCTGAGCAGCTTCGACTCACCGTCCTTGGACGCATGGGTCATGATCACGATGATGTTTTCCGCTCCGGCCACCAGGTCCATCGCGCCGCCCATGCCCTTGACCAGCTTGCCGGGGATCATCCACGAGGCGATGTTGCCTTGCACGTCCACTTCGAACGCGCCGAGTACGGTGAGGTCCACGTGGCCGCCGCGAATCATTGCGAAGGACTCGGCGGAGGAGAAAATCGAGGCGCCGATGCGTGCGGTGACGGTTTGCTTGCCGGCGTTGATCATGTCGGCATCAATGGTTTCTTCTGTCGGAAACGGTCCCATGCCAAGCAGGCCGTTTTCCGATTGCAGCATCACTTCCATGCCTTCGGGAATATAGTTGGCCACCAGGGTTGGAATGCCGATGCCGAGGTTGACGTAGAAACCGTCCTGCATTTCGCGGGCGACGCGTTGAGCCATTTGTTCGCGGGTAAGAGCCATTTTATGAGTCCTTATTGTTCGGGCTGGGGCGGATTATTTGCGGACGGTGCGCTGTTCGATGCGCTTCTCGAAGGTGCCGCAGATGATCCGGTCGACGTAGATGCCAGGGGTATGGATCTGCGCGGGGTCCAGCTCGCCCGGTTCGACGATTTCCTCGACTTCGACCACGGTGATCTTGCCGGCGGTGGCGGCCAGCGGGTTGAAGTTCTGGGCGGTGTGGCGATAAATGACGTTGCCGAAGTGGTCGGCTTTCCAGCCTTTGACGATCGCGAAATCACCGGTGATGGACTCTTCCATCAGGTAGGGACGGCCTTTGAATTCGCGGGTTTCCTTGCCTTCGGCGACAGGGGTGCCGACGCCCGTGGCGGTGAAGAAGGCCGGAATGCCGGCACCGCCTGCGCGCATTTTTTCCGCCAGGGTGCCCTGGGGGGTGAGCACCACTTCGATTTCGCCGCTGAGCAGTTGCTTCTCGAACAGGGCGTTTTCACCCACGTAGGAGGCGATCACTTTGCTGATCTGTTTTTCTTCCAGCAGGATGCCCAGGCCAAAACCGTCGACGCCGCAGTTGTTGGAGACTACGGTGAGGCCGCGGGTGCCTTTGCGCTTGATCTCGGCGATGAGGTTTTCCGGGATGCCGCACAGGCCAAAACCACCGGAGAGCACGGTCATGCCGTCTTCCAGGCCTGCCAGCGCCTCTTCATAGGACGCCACGCGCTTATCGAAACCTGCCATATGCACCTCTTTTATTGTGAGTGGGCCAGCCAATGGACCGAGTGTTGCGCTGACGGATTGATTTGTTAAGTTGTTTTTTTAGGTTGATTGGTTTGAAAAACAGCATAATCAGCTACAAGCGGCAAGCTACAAGCAGTGTCAGCGGCCGCTTTCACTTGCAGCTTTCAACTTGCAGCTCGGAGCTACCTTATGACCGTTAAACAGATGCGTGCCTTTCTGGCGGTGGCTCAGAGCCTGAGTTTTGCCGCTGCCTGCGAGCGTCTGCACCTGTCCCAATCGGCGCTGAGCCTGACGATCAAAGGCCTTGAAGAAGGGTTGGGAGGGCGCCTGTTCAGTCGCAATACACGCAATGTGGCCCTCACGCCTGAGGGTGAATCGCTGTTGCCGCTCGCACGCCGGTTGATTGCCGATTGGGACAACGCCGAAGACGAACTGCGTCAACGCTTCACCCTGCAGCGCGGGCGTGTGACGGTGGCGGCGATGCCGTCATTTGCCGGTAACCTGCTGCCGCCCATTCTGAAGATCTTCCGCGCGCGCTATCCCCAGGTGAACGTGACGGTGCATGACTTGATCAACGAGCAGGTACTGGAGATGGTGCGCGACCGCCAAGTAGAGCTGGGTGTCGCGTTCGAGCCGTCCGACGGTTCGTCACTGGCCTTCACGCCGCTGTACCTGGACCGGTTTATCGCAGTGGTGCCGGCAGATTCGCCTTTGGCGCAATGGCCTCAGATCGACTGGAAAAACCTGTTGGAACAGCCTTTCATTACCTTGCAGCGGCCATCGACGGTGCGGGTAATGCTTGAGGAACACCTGGGCGCCTTGCAGATGAAACTGCCGGTGGCGTTGGAAAGCCATCAATTGGCCACGGTGGGCAAGATGGTTGCCAGCGGCTTGGGCGTCAGCGCTGTGCCCGCACTGTGTGCACGGCAAATGGAGGAGGCGGGCGCCCGTTGCATCACCTTGACCGGCCCTGTGATCGAGCGGCCGATTGGCGTGCTGACTAAACCAGGCCACGAACTATCGGCGGCGGCGCAGGTGTTGTTCGATATCTTCCGGGATGAGGCGGGGAAGGGACGGTTTCCGACGTTCTGAAGTGCGAAACAAAAGTGGGAGCTGGCACGCCAGCTCCCACATTAGTTTAAATGCCTGTTAGTAGTAACGGTCGATCACTTTAACTTGCGAGCTGTCTTTGAAAGATGCCCAGGCATTGTTAAGTGTGTCGAATACCTGCTCGATAAAGTTGCGATCGGCTGCCGCTTTCTTGCCGACATAACCCTGACCACGACGGTACATCTTCAGGCGCGCCGCCAGTTCACGGTGATTACGGTCGAACTCGGCTTCTTCGGTGTGGGGCGCCAGGCAGTCAAGTTGAACTTCGCCCGATTTGCCAATCCACAGGATATGGTCGTCGAGTGTGTCTTTCTGCGCTGCGAACATCTCAGCCAATTCATCGATAGTTGGTTGGTTGTTCAGATTCATGTGTAAGCCCCTTGACCAGTTGGCGATCTATCAGTTGGTTCGTTAAAACTTGCTTAGTTGTCTCCGGTTACGAAAACCGGGCGTCAGTAACGGTCTGCCGAATACGGGCAGGGTCTTGAACCTGATGCATGTAGTCTTGCTGATGAACCGCTACGCAACGCTTTCGTAACGAAGACAAGCAGCGATTGAGCTCCTTGTACCGACCCCCTTCGGGACCTGTCAGCTTCATCAATCTGCCTTGTGGGCAGTGCACATCCGGAAAAACAGCTCGGCGGTCAGACGAGCTTGTTCAAAACGCGTGTTACCAACACTCCCGATCCGGGAGACGTCTCGATAATGCAAGGACAAAAAGGTTACGTCAACGATTATGTAGTGATTATTTTCAGGCACTACATAAATCGCTGTGGGGACGGGAAGATGCGCGAAAAACGTGACTTGAGCGTCATTTTTTGAAGCGGCGGGTCGCAGACTAACAGGTGTTTCCTGGATGCTCGTTGTGCCTGTGAGTTTTTCGCGAGCAAGCTCGCTCTTACAGTCGTCCGGCCAGCAAAGGTAATAATAGCTCGCAGGACGCTTCGATTTTTGCCTGCAACAGCTCATCCCCGCGGGTCTTGCCCAGGTTGATGGCGATCACTGGCTTGCCTTGTTCCACCATGGCCTTGCACAGGCGAAACGCCGAATAGGCCATCAGTGACGACCCCACCACCAGCAAGCCTTCGGCCTGTTGTACGGCCGCCATCGCCCTGGCCGCTGTGGCCGGCGCTACGTTCTCGCCGAAGAACACAACATCCGGCTTCAAACGCTCGCCATGGCAATGCGGGCAGTGGGGGACCTGGAAGTGTTCTTCGAAGGTGGGATCGAGCAAAGTGTCGCCGTCCGGTGCTTGCACGGCGTGGACCTGCGCCAGGTAGGGATTGTCGATGTCCATTTGCCGCTGGATTAGATCGCGCGGGCTGCGCTGCTGGCAATCCAGGCACAGCACCCGGTGCAGGCTGCCGTGCAGTTCAATCACGTCATGGCTACCGGCTTGATCATGCAGGGTATCGACGTTTTGGGTGATCAACCCGCTGATGCGCCCGCGCGACTGCAGCGTCGCCAACGCCAGGTGCGCCTTGTTCGGTTGTGCAGCGCGCACCCTCGGCCAGCCGAGCATGGCCCGCGCCCAATAACGGCGGCGCGCCTGCGGGGTAGCGAGAAACTCCTGGTACATCATCGGCGCTTTGCCCCGGCGCACCCCTTCGCTGTCACGATAGTCGGGAATGCCTGACGACGTGCTGATTCCGGCACCGGTCAGCACCAGAAAGCGCCTTTCGGCCATCGCCCGGTGCAGCGTGTCGAGGTGGTCTGCTTGATGATCCAGCGTGTCGAGCATGGGGTCTCCTATTCGCCTCGGATGTACTGCTCCAGCTGTTGGATCAAGGCGGCTTGTTCAGCAATGGCTTCCTTGACCAGGTCGCCAATGGACAACAGCCCGAGCAGCTTGCCGTCTTCCACGACCGGGAGGTGGCGCAGGTGACTGTCGGTCATGATGTTCATGCACGCCTCAACCGTCTTGTGGGTATCGACGGTGATGACCGGGGAACTCATCACCTCATCGACCCGGGTGGTGACCGACGATAAACCTTTGAGGATGAGTTTGCGTGCGTAATCGCGCTCGCTGATGATGCCAACCACGGTGCCATCCTTGACCACGGGCAAGGCCCCGACGTTTTTCTCGGACATCCGCACCAGTGCCTCGAACACGGTGTGGTCCCACTGGATGGTGTGGACGTCCTGATTCTTCTGATCCTTGGCTTTGAGCAATTCTGCGACGGTTTTCATGGCGGCCACTCCGGTGTTGTTGTTAGGTAGTCAACTACTGCCCCTACAGAATCCTAGACGGCCCACGTTGCAGCAAGGTCCAAAGCGGCGTTAAACCCGTCGAAAAGCGTCATTCGCCGGTGTTTTTTGCGCTTTTAGCCGGCACTTGCCGGCTTTTTCGCCCGTTTGGGGCTGTCCGTGGTCTTGCGTGGCGCGCTCTTGCGCTTGTTTTTCCAGGCCGCTGCGCCTTTTTTCGCTGCGGGGCTGGCCGGGCCGGTGATGGTCATGCGCATGCCATTGCAACGTGCCACCTGCTTGCTCATCCACGCCGCTTGTTTGGCGACGAACTCTTCCAGGCTCATTTCGCCGCTTTGCACCATGTCCAACGCCTGCTCCCAGATAGCGGTGGTACCGGGATCGGCGATGGCCCGAGGCACTGCGTCAATCAGGCTGAACGCCGCCGGGGTGGCCGACAGCGCCTTGCCGTTCTTCACCAGGTAACCGCGGTCCAGCAGGCCCTGGATAATCCCGGCGCGTGTGGCTTCGGTGCCTATGCCCGTGGTGTCCTTGAGCTTCTGCTTGAGCAATGGATCCTCCACCAGCTTGGCGACGTTTTTCATCGCTTTGATCAGGTCGCCTTCGGTAAAGGGCTTGGGCGGTTGGGTCCACAGGTCCTTGAGGTTGACCTTGACCACGGCACAGTCCTGGCCCTGCACCAGCAGAGGCAAGGCTTGAGGCGCGGGCGCTTCCCTGCCTTTGGCGGGAGCGAGGGCTTCGGGCAGTGCGCGTTTCCAGCCCGGTTCGATGACGACTTTGCCCACTGCGCGCAGCGCCTGGCCGGCACAGTCGAAATCCGCCTGGGTCCGGTCGTATTCATGGTTGGGCAGAAATTGCGCCAGGTAGCGCGCGCGTATCAGGGTGTAGACCGCGCGAGGCTTGCCGGTGAGTTGGGCGATGTCCTTGCCGGCTCCGGTGGGAATAATGCCGTGGTGGGCGCTGACCTTGGCGTCGTTCCAGGCGCGTGAGCGACGAGCAGGGTCCATGTAGTTCATCAACTCGCCCACGGCCGCATCCGCGCGGCCGAGTGCGGCGAGGATCTTCGGCGCTTCGCTGTGCTGGCTCAACGGCAGGTAGCCGCAATCGCTGCGCGGGTAGGTGATGACCTTGTGGGTTTCGTAGAGGGATTGAGCAATGTCCAGGGTTTCCTGGGCGCCGAGGCCGAGCTTTTTCGAGCAGATTTCCTGCAGGGTGCCGAGGTCGAAGGGCAGGGGGGCGACCTCACGCATGCGCTCGGTACGCAGCTTCACCAGGCGCGCGCTGGTCGCGTGGGCCATGGCATCGGCGGCGTCCCGGGCCAGTTGCGGGTTGAGGCAACGGCCCTGGTCATCGCAGGCATCGTCGGCGGCGCGCCATTGGGCGGTGAAGGTGATGCGCTCGTGGAGCAGCTCTACATCGATGGCCCAATACGCCACGGGTACGAAATCGGCGATGCTGCGGTCACGGTCGACCACCAGCCGCAAGGTGGGGGTTTGCACGCGGCCCACCGGCAATACGCCCTGGTAGCCGGATTGGCGCCCGAGCAAGGTGAACAGGCGGCTCATGTTCATGCCGATCAGCCAGTCGGCGCGGGAGCGGCCCAGGGCCGAGTGATACAGGCTGAAGGTCTGCGCACCGGGCTTGAGCGCGGCCAGGGCCTTGTGGATGGAGGCATCGTCCAGCGCCGACAGCCACAACCGCTGGATCGGCCCGCGATAACGGCAATGCTCCACCAGTTCGCGGGCGATCATCTCGCCCTCGCGGTCGGCGTCGGTCGCGATCACCAGTTCCCTGGCTTCCCCCAGCAGGCGCTTGACCGCCTTGAACTGGCTGGCGGTCTTGGGTTTGACCTGCATTTTCCATTTTTCCGGGACGATCGGCAGGTCGGCGAGTACCCAGCGTTTGTATTTGGCGTCATACGCGTCAGGCGGGGCGGTTTCCAGCAGGTGACCGATGCACCAGGTGACTGTGACTCCGCTGCCCAGCCAGCATCCATCGCCCCGGCGATTGGCGCCGAGCACGGCCGCGATGTCCTTGGCCTGGGAGGGTTTTTCACAGAGGTATAACTGCATGGGCGTCACATCAGATCAGGTTGATACCTGGCAGGATGCTTAGTCAGAGAGATTTGAGCAACCATTATCTGTATGGATGTACAGCTTGAAGTTTCAAGCTGCAAGCTACAAGAAAGAGCCGATTGGCTTTTACTTGCCGCTTGCAGCTTGGCCCTTGAGGCTTATTCAGTTGTTATCGATGTCTACATGCCGGGTTTCTTTGAGGCAGAACAAGCCCACCACCAGGCTGACCCCGGTCACCACCACCGGGTACCACAAGCCGTAGAAGATATCGCCGGTGTACACCACCAGGGCAAACGACACGGTGGGCAGGAACCCGCCAAACCAGCCGTTACCGATGTGGTAGGGCAGCGACATCGAGGTGTAGCGGATACGGGTCGGGAACAGCTCTACCATCAGCGCCGCCAAGGGGCCGTAGCACATGGCGGCGATCAGGATCAGTGCGACGATCAGCACCACCACCATCACCTTGTTGACCTGGGCCATGTCCGCCGAGCTCGGGTAGCCGGCCAGGGCCACCGCGCCGCGCAGTGCCGCTTCATCGAAGCCATCGATGCGCACATCACCGACGCTGACCTGTACCGGTGCGCCGGCCGGAGCCGCGACGCTGCTGTACGGCAGGCCTTGCTTGACCAGGAAGGTCTTGACCTTGTCGCACGGGCTGTCAAAGCGGGCCTTGCCCACCGGGTCGAACTGGAAGGTGCAGGTGGCCGGATCGGCCTGCACGGTAATCGGTGCCTGCTGGCTGGCCTGGTCCATCGCCGGGTTGGTGTAGTGCGCCAGGCTCTTGAAAATCGGGAAGTACAGGAAGGTCGCCAGCAGCAGGCCCAGCATCAGCACCGGCTTGCGCCCGACCTTGTCCGACAGCCAACCAAACAGGATGAAGAACGGTGCGCCGATCACCACGCTGATAATCAGCAGCATGTTGGCCAGGGCCGGGTCCATCTTCAGGAACTGGGTGAGGAAGAACAGCACGTAAAACTGCGCTGCATAAAAGGTCACCGCCTGCCCACCGTTGATGCTGAACAACGCGATCAGTACAACTTTGAGGTTTTCCCATTTACCGAACGACTCGCGGATCGGCGCCTTGCTGGCCTTGCCTTCCTCTTTCATTTTCAGGAATGCCGGCGATTCGTGCAGGCTCATGCGAATCCAGGTGGAGATGCCCAGCAATACGATGGAGAACAGGAACGGAATACGCCAGCCCCACACCTCGAACTGGTCGCCGGTGAAATAACGGCAGGCCAGCACCACCAGCAACGACAGCAACAGGCCGAGGGTGGCGGTGGATTGAATCCAGCTGGTGTGCAAGCCACGTTTGCCAGCCGGGGCATGCTCGGCAACATAGGTGGCGGCGCCGCCGTATTCGCCGCCGAGGGCCAGGCCTTGCAGCATGCGCAGCACAATCAGGATGATCGGCGCCGCGATGCCGATGCTGGCATAGGTCGGCAGCAGCCCGACACAAAAGGTGGCCACGCCCATCAGGATGATGGTGACGAGGAAGGTGTACTTGCGCCCGATCATGTCGCCCAGGCGGCCGAACACCAGCGCGCCGAAGGGCCGCACCACAAAGCCTGCGGCGAACGCCATCAGCGCGAAGATAAACGCCGTGGTGTCGTTGACCCCGGCGAAGAATTGCTTGCTGATCACCGCCGCGAGGGCGCCGTAGAGGAAAAAGTCATACCACTCGAACACCGTCCCCAGGGACGAGGCGAAAATGACTTTCTTTGAGTCGTTGCTGGTGCTCGCATCCATCGCCGAGCCCAGGGGTTGAGCATGTTCTGACATCGGTTAGCCCTCACAGTGATTATTTATTGTTGTTCCACTGTCGGCGCCAGGTGCGGCGCCGCTATTCAGATTGCGTGAACCATTTCTCTCTCCGGGGCGAGGCTCCTTGTGTTCGGTGAAAGGATCAGTTGCGCGGCTTTCTCGGCGATCATCAGCGTCGGCGAGCAGGTATTGCCCGAGGTGATGCTTGGCATGATCGAGGCATCGGCAATGCGCAGGCCGGGCACGCCGTGCACGCGCAGCTGTGCGTCGACCACCGCGTCCTGGTCATGGCCCATGCGGCAGGTGCCCACCGGATGGAAGATGGTCGTGCCGATGCGCGCCGCCGCTTCGTGCAGCTGTTCTTCGGTTTGCAGCGCGTCACCGGGTAAATATTCAACCGGCTTGAACTGGCTCAGGGCGGGGGCGGCCACGATCCGCCGCGTCAGGCGGATGGCGTCGGCGGCCACGCGCAGGTCTTGCGGGTGGCTGAGGTAGTTGGGCTGGATCAGCGGCGCATCCGCCGGGTTGGCCGAGCGGATATCGATGCGCCCGCGGCTCTGGGGGCGCAGGTCGCACACCGATGCGGTAAAGGCCGGGAACCCATGCAGCGGCTCGCCAAAACGCTCCAGGGACAGTGGCTGTACGTGGTATTCAAGGTTGGCCGAGGTCTGCTCCGGCCCGGAGCGGGCAAATGCGCCCAGCTGGCTGGGCGCCATCGACAGCGGCCCGCTGCGGTCATACAGGTAGCGCAGGCCCATGCCCATCTTGCCCCAGACGGTGCCGGCGATCTGGTTCAGGGTGCGGGCGTTTTCCAGCTTGTAGATCAGGCGCAGTTGCAGGTGGTCCTGCAGGTTGCCACCGACGCCCGGCAGTTCATGGACCACATCGATGCCCAGGGGCTTGAGCACATGGGCAGGGCCGATACCCGAGCGTTGCAGGATGCCCGGCGAGCCCACGGCACCGGCGCACAGCACGATTTCCCTGCGCGCTTTCCAGCTCAACTGCTGGCCGTGCTGGCGGCCGACGACCTGAGACGCGCGGCCGTTTTCCAGCACCACGCGGTCGACTTCCACCTCGGTCAGCACCGTCAGGTTGGGCCGCTGGCGCACCGGTTTGAGAAACGCCTTGGCCGCATTCCAGCGCACCCCGGCCTTCTGGTTGACCTGGAAATAACCGCAGCCTTCGTTATCGCCCTGGTTGAAGTCGCTGGTGTTGGCGATGCCGCTTTGCTTGGCTGCCTCGCGAAACGCGTCCAGGATCGGCCACGACAGACGCTGCTGCTCGACGCGCCATTCGCCGCCGTCGCTGTGGAACGGCGACGTGCCGGCGAAATGGTTTTCGCTGTGCTTGAACAGCGGCAAGACGTCGTCCCAGGCCCATCCGGGGTTACCCTGCGCCGCCCAGCTGTCATAGTCGCGGGCCTGGCCGCGCATGTAGATCATGCCGTTGATGGAGGAGCATCCCCCCAGTACCTTGCCGCGCGGGTAACTGAGGGCGCGGCCTTGCAGGCCTGCCTGGGCTTCGGTCTTGAAGCACCAGTCGGTGCGCGGGTTGCCGATGCAGAACAGGTAGCCGACGGGAATATGAATCCAGGGGTAGTTATCGCGACCACCGGCCTCCAGCAGCAGGACGCGATGGGCCGGGTTGGCAGACAGACGATTGGCCAGCAAGCAGCCGGCGGGGCCGGCGCCGACGATTACATAATCGTATTCAGCAGTTGCAATGGGCATCTGTGGGTCTCGCTTGTTTTTCTTATTGGCTCCATCCTAGTTGTTAGTTTTCGTCTTAAAAATGTTAGTTTTTGCCCAGCTGCTGTGCGTTTTTAAACAGCATGGCCCACGGGTTGGCGATGGAGGCGGTATGTTCGACTGGAATGACCTGCGGTTTTTTCTCGAGTTGC
This sequence comes from Pseudomonas sp. MUP55, assembly GCF_034043515.1. Taxonomy (NCBI): domain Bacteria; kingdom Pseudomonadati; phylum Pseudomonadota; class Gammaproteobacteria; order Pseudomonadales; family Pseudomonadaceae; genus Pseudomonas; species Pseudomonas sp. MUP55. Next base: position 2,147,637 of record NZ_CP138214.1, read on the forward strand.
AGCGCAGCGGCCGCTTGCTCACCGCCGCGCAACGTTTGAAAACCACCCATGCCACCGTGGCCCGGCATATCGAAGCCATCGAAAAAAGCCTGGGTACTGCGCTGTTTGTGCAGCATGCCCAGGGCTACGAGTTGACGCCGTCTGGTGAAGCCCTGCTCAAGCATGCCGAAGCCATGGAAAACGTGGCGCTGCTGGCGGAAGACGAACTCACCCATGCTGCGGCGCCCCTGGGCAAGATTCGCCTCGGTGTGGCGGAGGGCCTGGGGGTGATGTTCCTTGCCGGTCGCATGGGTGGGCTGTTTGAACGCTATCCTGGGTTGGAAGTGGAACTGGTCGCGGTGCCGCGCTTTGTCAGCATCCTCAATCGCGAAGCGGAAATCAGCATTCACCTGGAACGCCCCAGCGTCGATCAACTGGTCACCCGCAAACTCACCGATTACCGCCTGGCGCTGTATGCCAGCCGCGCTTACCTTGAGCGCCATCCACCGATTGAAAAACGCGAAGACCTCGCGGCCCACTCATGGATCGATTACGTCGACGACCTGCTGTTCAGCCAGGAACTGAAGTTTCTCAGCAGCTTCTGCCGCAACCCCAAAGTGGTGTTCCACAGCACCAGCGTGATTGCCCAGCACCAGGCTGCGCGGTCGGGTTTGGGCATCGCGGTATTGCCGTGTTTCATGGCGGCGGGCGATGCGGATCTGGTGCCGTTGCTGCCGGGGGAGAGCATCCAGCGCAGCTATTGGATCAGTTCGCGGCGGGAGTTGCACAAGTCGGTGCGGTTGCGCGTGTTGTGGGACTACCTGGTGGAGATGTGCGCGCGGGAGCAGAAACTATTGCTCGGTGAGGCCGACTGACCAAACCGAATCGAAAAGCTGGGAAGGGGCTTGCCATTCAGTTAAGCGAAATTGGCCACTTGTAGGAGCGAGCTTGCTCGCGAAAAACGTCCAGGCAACGCGTTCATTCTGAATAAGCGCAGGGGCCCTGAGTTCTTCGCGAGCAAGCTCGCTCCTACAAAAAGCCTGACTGGCATCAGGGCTTGCCCCTCCTGTATTGGGGCCCTGTTGTGTCAGGCAACCCTTAGAGTTTCACCACCTGATGCACCTGTTCGGCACAGGCGCGGGCTTCGTCAATCATCTTGCCGAATGCGTCGCTGGCCACTTCATCATGGGTCAACCAGCGCTTCTTCTGACTCAGCCGATAATGATAGCGCAGCGTGCCGCCTTCCGATTCTCCGTCCAGGTCCAGATCGAACCAGGGCGAGCGCACCTGACAGCCGGGGATGGGTTTTTCCATCTGCCCGCCGGTCAGGGTGTAGTGATAGTCATAGGTTTCAGGGTTACCCAGGTCCAGGTCGGCCTGTTGCCCCTGACGACGGTAATTGATGTAACCCTCCCAGCGATCTTTCAGGGATGGATCGGTGTAGACGTAGTCATTCCCGAGTTTTTCCAGGGCGCGTTTATCGTTGAGCCGTGCGCTGACGCTGTAGCCGTCGTGCACCACAAACGCAGTGGCTTGGCGGGTGATCTGGCAGTCGCTGATGTCGTTGCCAAAGTTGGCGCAGATGTTCTGGTCGGTCGCCGTGCTCCCTTGTTGATTATCGGCGACGCTCAGTTGCATCAGCGGCAGGCGACTGAAGGTGATGTTGGCCTGCACCGTACCCTCGCCTTGCTTGCCCAACTGCACGTGTTTGTCCAGGCGCACCGTGACTTCCGGGCCTTCCAGGGGGATATGTTCCTCGCGCACCTGGCCCTTGGCATCGTTGACCAGCACCCAGCGGTCCTGGATGTCGGGCATGGTCTGTCCGGGTGCGAAGACCGGGTTGGTAGGGTCGAGCCACCACACCTGGCCGCTCACTTCGGCTCGCACGATGACGTGATTCGGTGCTTGGGGGCCTGGAATCAGCAAGTCTTCCACCACGTCCCCACGGCTGACCCACGCCGTCTCGGCCCTGATGCCCGCTGCCTTGAGCATGGCCGTCAGCAGGGTCGCCAGATCCTTGCAGTCGCCATAGCCGTGCTGTTCGATTTCCTCCAGCTCGAACGGCACATAGCCGCGCTCGGTGGCGCGCCAGTCGCCCAGGTAACGGTAGTGATCGTTGATGTACTGCATCAGCGCGGCGACCTGTTCTGCCGGGGCCAGCTTGCTCGCCGCGGCGACGGCGGCAGCAGCGTGTGGCGGCAGGTTGGCGCCGAGAATCTGGTTGTAGCGCTGGGCGAAATCGCCGAAGTAGGCCTGGCGATCCAGGGTGCTGCCCAGTTCCAGGCGCGGGATGCGCAACAGTGCCGAGCCGGACTGTTCATTGACGTAGTTGAAATAAACCGGACTTTTTTGCACCACTTCCAGCGTCTTGCCATCGGGCGACAGCGTCACCTTGAAGTTATCGAACAGTTCACTGCGCCACTGGATTGGCCGCTCGGCGGTAAAACGCGCCTTGAAACGGTCATGACGGGCCGGGCTTGCGCCTAACTTGAGCACGTAGTGAAACTGGGTCACCAGTGGCTTGGCGGCGAAATGCTCGCGCACGGTGTAACGGATTTGCGTGCCCACTCGCAGGTTCGGGAAGGCCAGGGAGGTCTGCTGGTCGCTGCCGAACCCCTTGTCCGGGTTGGGCGCTGTGCGTGTGTCGATCTGCGTGGCGGCCAGGGCGACGGGTTTGGCACCGGGTTGGGTGGTCTGCGCGCTGACCACTTCAAACCTGTCGCCTTGGGAATAATCGAAGTCGATGCGCGAAAGCATTTCGCGGCCGTTGGGTTTAAGGATCGTGTACTGGTAGGTGCTGGTGCAGTCGGTGCTGGCGTCGCGGTTGAAGTGACAATGCAGTTCGGTGTCGCTGGCCAGCGGGGCTTCAGCGATGGGTTGCAGGGCAGCGCAGACGGAATGGGAAACCAGCCCCAGGCTGATCGCGATCAGTGGACGGTGAAGCGAAAAACGGTACATGGGCGCCTCGGATGACACAGTGGAACAACTACCCAATGGGTAGTGAGAAGGCACCGGATGATAATTACTCTCAACGGCGAAAGCCAGGATTGTTCGACAATTTATCGGTCTGAAAGGCCCGTTCTAGAGCCTTTTATTCGATTTGCGTGAGGTTTTTCCGTTTTCCGGCGAAGCCTTTTTTCTAGAGAAACCAGCGATATTCTCGCGCATGAATCTCTTGCTCAAAGGCCAAATGATCCTGGCGTTTGTTCTCGCAGTACACGTCGACAAATTCCGCGCCCAGCATGTCGCGCACAACCTGCTGATGCTGCATGGCGCGCACGGCGTCGAGCACGTCCACGGGGAAATCGGTGCCGCTGCTGCGATCCTCGTTCAACGGCGCGATAGGTTCCAGGCGGGCTTCAAGGCCGTGCTCCAAACCGGCGAGGATTGCCGCCAGTACCAGGTACGGATTGGCGTCGGCGCTGGCCAGGCGATGCTCGATACGCAGGTTGCGTGGGTCGGACTCGGGGATACGCACGCATGCATCACGGTCTTCGAAGCCCCAGCTGGCGCGGGTGGCAGCATTGACCGTACCGCCCAGGCGGCGGAAAGCGTTGTGGTTGGGCGAAAAGATCGGCATGCAGTGGGGGAGCAACGCCAGGCAACCGGCCACGGCGTGGCGCAGCGGTTGCTGCTGGTGCGCCGCCAGCATGTTGTTGCCGGCGCCGTCATACAGGCTCACATGCACGTGCATGCCACTGCCGGGAAATTGCAGGTAAGGCTTGGCCATGAAGCTGGCGCGGTAACCGTGTTTGAGCGCCACGCCCCGCGTGCTGCGGCAGAACAGGGCGGCCCAGTCGGCGGCGCGCAGGGCGTCGTCCGAATGGCCGAAATTGATTTCAAATTGGCCCGGGCCGATCTCCGCGGTGATCACTGTGATATCGATGCCCTGGGCCCTGGCGGTTTGAGCCATGTCGTCCAGCACTTCGCTGAAGCGCGACAGCCGCTCGATATGCAGGGTGGGCTGGTCGTCGGCATCGTCGCTCAGCGGGTCGCGGGCGAATTGCGGCAGGCCATTGTCGAGCTTTTTGTCGAACAGGTAGAACTCCAGCTCGAACGCCACCACGGGGTGAATACCTTTGTGATGCAGGCGCTCCAGCATCTTGGCCAAGACTTCACGGGGTTCGAATTCGATGGGCGCGTCGGTGCCGTCGGAGGTGATCAGCATCTGCCCCAGCGGCTGCGATTCCCAGCTCACCGGCTTGAGCGTATTCGGCACCAGGCGCCGATTGGCATCCGGGTCACCGTCGTTGAAGCAGTAGTCGCCAATCTTGAACAAGCCGCCCTGGGCGCCCAGCAATACGGCATTCTGCGGCAGCTTCAACGGGCTGCCGGCGGCTACTTTTTCCAGCATCTCCACCGGGTAGCGCTTGCCGTAGAAATGCCCCGCAAGGTCCAGGGCGATCAGGTCGACGTAGCGCACGTCAGGGTGGTTCTGGCGGAAGGTCCGTACTTCGGCCAGCAACGTTGCAGATTGGCTTTTCACGGGGTGCAGCTCCTAGTTGTAAACCCACAGCACGCGGGTGGGCAGGTCGGTCAGGTTGGCGTAGCGACAGCGGGCGAAACTGGCGAGATGGAAGCTGTCGCCAGAGCTCAGGGTGACTGCATCGGCCTCACCTTCGACCCACAGCGTCAACTCGCCCTCCAGCACAAAACCGGCCTGTTCGGCACGGTCGCTCATGGTTTGCTCGCCACTGTTGGCGCCGGGTGCCAACAGGCTGTCGAGCATCGAAAACGCGCCGTTCATGCTGGGCGAGACGAGGATGTCGGTGATGCCATTGGCGTAGTACACCGTGCGCCGCTCGTTGGGCCGCGTGACCCAGTCCACCGCCTTGGGTTTGGGCAGGCTGTAGAAGTACGTGGTCGGCACGTCGAGGGCGTGGCTGATGGCGGTCAGGTCGGCCACGGTCGGGCGCGACAGGCCGCGTTCTACCTGAGACAGGAAACCCACCGAGCGTTCGATCTTCTGCGCCAATTGCGCGAGGGTGAGCTTCTTGTGCTTGCGCAAGTCGTGGATCAGGGCGGCGAGGGTGGCGAGTTCATCTTGGGGTGTCATGAAATTTAATTCGAATAATTTCATGAAAAATTACAGGATTAATTTCACGGAGGCAATGACAAGTGAAGATTCGCCACGCCGCGTGCTCTAGCTTGAATCCCCCTGTGGCGAGGGAGCTTGCTCCCGCCGGGCAGCGCAGCTGCCCCCAACCGAGCCGCCGCGTTCGTTCAGCTGTACCTCGGTTGGCTTTTTTGGGGCTGCTGCGCAGCCCAGCGGGAGCAAGCTCCCTCGCCACGGGGAATGGGGAAATATTGTGAAATTGAGTCGGGAGGCGGGGTTTCTCAGGCCTGCTAGGTTGAATGAGTCATCCATTCATTCAAGGGAATCAAAGGATTGATTCAAAGACCCAACTCGCATTTGCTACGGCGCGGTCGTTATTCAGAAGCGGGTCGCGTGTACCTGGTGACGGCCGTGGTTTATCAGCGGCGTCCGGTTTTTGTTGACTTGTCTCTGGGCCGGTTATTGGTTGCAGAGCTCAAACGCGCCCACGATGCGGATCTGGCGACTTCGTTAGCCTGGGTGATCATGCCTGATCACCTTCACTGGATGTTCGAGCTGCGTGACGCAACGTTGCCGCACGTGATGCAGCAGGTGAAGCCACGGAGCACGCTGGCCATCAACCAAGCCTGTGGTACGAAGGGCGCTTTTTGGCAGAACGGCTACCATGATCGCGCGGCCCGAGCCGAAGAGGATCTCGTAAAGATTGCGCGCTACATCATTGCCAATCCATTGCGGGCCGGGCTGGTCGAGCGTATCGGCGACTACCCGCTCTGGGACGCGGTCTGGCTATAGCTCACTCCCCCCTGTGGCGAGGGAGCTTGCTCCCGCTGGGCAGCGCAGCTGCCCCCAACCGAGCCGCCGCGTTCGTTCAGGTGCACCTTGGCTGGGCTTTTTGGGGCTGCTGCGCAGCCCGGCGGGAGCAAGCTCCCTCGCCACGGGGTTATTGATGTGAATGATCCTGCGCCGCTGCGGTCCGAACGTGGGTACGCACCCAAAATTGAAGGAGCACCCATGAAGTCAAAATCTCTCGTTGCCTGTGTTCTCGTTGCTGCAAGCCTGTCTACCGCCAGTTTCGTGGTGCATGCCGGTGATACGCCGCAGGAAACCGTGCAGCCTTCGAACATCAATAGCCGTGACCTGAAAGAAGGCGACCGCGCCCCGGATATCCTGATGCGCAAGGAATCGGCGCTCGGCGACTGGAAAAAACGCGGCCTCAAGCAGCCTGAAGAAGAGAGCCAGTGGGCGCGGGTCGGTGACAAGTACGTACTGCTCAAGACCACCAATGGCACCATCCTCGAGATCACGCCGGTCAAGAAATAATCCCGCCGTACCACCTGCTCGTCATACCTTTCTTACGTTAAGGTAACCGCCCGCAACGGTCGCGTTACCTTCAAGGAAAGAGAGCAGGATGCTTGCCGCACTCAGAAACTACCCCCGCACGGTCAACCTGTTGCTGTCCGCCACGTTGCTGCTGACGTTGGCCAAGGCAATCACGTTTCCATACCTGGTGATCTACCTCACCAGCCACTTCGCCCTCGACATCAGCCAGGTTGGCCTGGTGATCGGCAGTTCCCTGATTGTCGGCTCGCTGCTCAGCGTTTATGGCGGTTTCCTCGTCGACCGGGTCAACAGTTACCGTTTGCTGCTCGGTTTGAGCCTGGTCTTTGTGCTGGGCTTTATCGGTACGGTGCTGGCGCAGAACATCTGGGCGTTTTATAGCTGCCTGATCCTGATCAACCTGGCCTATGCGGTGATCGATATCGCGATCAAGGCCGGTTTCGCCAGCCTGTTGCCCGAGGATGGGCGCAGCGAAGTGTTTTCCATCAAGTACACGCTGACCAATATCGGCTACGCCGTAGGGCCGTTTTTCGGTGCGATGGTGGCGAAGGCGGACATCAGTCTGCCGTTTATTCTGTCGGCGTTGTTGGGCATGGGATTTTTGCTGCTGTATTGGCGCTTGGGCGACCGCACGCTGACGACTGTCCAAGTTACGCAAAAACCGTTGCCGTTCCTCGCCGTGGGCCGGGTGCTGCTCAAGGATCATCGCTTGGTGTGCTTCACCCTCGGTGGCCTGCTCAGTGCGGTGGTGTTCGGCCAATTCACGGCCTACCTGTCGCAGTACTTGGTGACTACTACTACCGCCGAATACACCTACACCGTCATCAGCGCTGTGCTCACCACCAACGCCGTGCTGGTGATTGCCTTGCAGTACCTGATTGGCCGGCGCATCTCACACCGCTACCTGAGCCAGTGGCTCATCGCCGGCTTGGGCATGTTCATGCTGGGGCTGATTGGCTTTGCGTTATCCACCAGCGTGGTGTGGTGGGTGGTGGCGATGGCGGTGTTTACCGTGGGGGAGATCATCGTGTTCCCGGCCGAGTACATGTTTATCGACCGGATCGCGCCTGACGCGTTGCGGGGGATGTATTACGGCGCGCAAAACCTGTCCAATCTCGGCGCCGCATTGGGGCCGGTGTTGTGCGGGCTGGTGCTGGCCAGCCTGCCGGCGCATTACATGTTTTATATGCTCGGGTTGTTTATCGTCGGTGGTGGGGTGTTCTATTTCATTGGGGCGAAGATGAAGGCAAGTCATCCAGCGTGAGCTTGCCGACGTTGTTGCTCTGCAGTTCGTAGCGCAACTCATCGACCATTTTCGCCACTTCCTGCGGGGTCTGCAGCCGGTTGGTGCTGATCCCGGTGACCACCAGGTCGACCCGACCGGTTTCGGCGTCGAAGACCTTGAGGGTCAGGGACGCATCCCGGCACAGGGTGAATTCGCAGGTCAGCGGCGATAAGCCTTCTTCGATGCAATTTCGCAGTTGGGAGAGGGTAAACATGCAGGTTCCTTCAAGGCACAGAGGCGATGCCTTGAAGGTTATTGATTGCACCGCCGCCCCATAAGGCGAATTCGCACTAGCGGCACTAGTGCATTTGCACTCTCAGCGCTTGTTTTTCACGCGCAATTCGCCGGCGAACAGCCCGCGTTCACGGGCCCAGACAATGGCTGCACTACGGCTATGCACCCCTAGCTTGGAGTACACGGTGGCCACATGGTTGCGCACGGTATTGGGTGCCAGCTTCAGGCGCGAGGCGATCTCCTTGTCGGCCAGGCCCTCGCAGATCAAACCCAGTACGTCCCGCTCACGGGCGGTGAGGTCGGTGAACGACACGTTCGGCAGGTTCGGGCTGTTGACGCTCTTGGCATTGGCCAGTTTTTCGATCAGGGTCTGGCTGAACCAGGAGGCGTCCTGCATGACTTCCTCGATGGCCGCCACCAGTTCCAGTTCCGAGCGTTTGCGCTCGGTGATGTTCATGAACACCAGCAGGTAGCACGGGATGTCCTGGATGATCACGGTGTCGGCGGACACCACGCAGTCGATCACTTCATTGCCTTTCTTGCGCACCTTGAGGTCATGGCCTTCCAGGTTTCCGGCTTTTTCCAGGGTGGCGAATAGTTGGGCGCCGGCCTGGGGGCTGTCGATGAAGTCGATATCTTCGATGGACTTGCCGATCAGTTCTTCGCTGATATAGCCGGTTATGCTCATGAAGGCTTCGTTGATGTCCACCACCTGGCGATTGGCGGCGTTGCATACCAACGTCGGCACCGGCGTCAGGCGGAAGGATTTGGCGAAGCGCTCTTCGCTCTGGCGCAGGGCGATTTCCGCTTTGCGGCGTGGCTCCAGGTCCATGAACGAAAACAGCATGCAGTCCTCTTCGTTCATGTCCAGCGGCTGGCCGGCCACGACCACCAGTTTACTGCCGCCTTCGGGCAGCCTCAGTTCGGCCTGCATCTGCGGAATGGTCGAGCCTTGCCCCAGCCGCTCGATGGCCAGGTCCTTGCGCTCGGCGTGTTCGAGAACATCGAGTTCATACACCGATTTGCCGATGACCTGGTCGCGGTTGTAGCCGGTCATTTCCAGAAAGCCCTGGTTGACCTTGATGTAGCGCAGGTCGCTGAGGCGGCAGATCACCGCCGGCGCGGGGTTGGCGTTGAAGGTTTTCTCGAAACGCTGCTCGGCGCTGGCCCATTCGGTAGCATCGCTGAGGATCAGCACCAGCAGTTCCGGCTCGCCCTGTGAGTCGGTGATCACCAGGCTGCGCAGGCGATGAACCCAGGTCTTGTCTTCATCGGCCGTGGGCATGACTTCCACGATCACATCGCTGAACTCATCACCCGCCGCAGCGCGAGCCAGGGGGTAGCTGTCGAGCTGCAGCGGATGGTTGTTGCGATAACGCAAGGTGAAGCGCTCGGCGTATTCCTGACCATTGGCGCCTAGCCCCATGACGTCATGGACGCCGTGCATGGTCAGTGCGGCTTCATTGGCCCAGAGAATGGTCTGGTCGACCTCGGCGAGGATCACGCCATCAGACAACCCGGAGATGATCTGCTGCAGTTGGCGGCGGTTGGTTTCTTTGGCAAGAACATCCTGTGTCATAGATTCTCCAAAATTTGGACGCATGGTTTTACGACATCCGGGGTTCAGGATAGTGCAGAGAAATTGTCCGGTTGGGAGTGCGAATGCACCAGTAAAGGTAGTGCATATGGGCCACGACTGAACGTATGTCGTTTCGCCACACTCGCATCGATCAAGGCACTTTGCCTTGCTCCCATCATCTGGAAAAGGGCTCTTTGTATGACGACTGTCTATGAAACCAATCGATCACTGTTTCGCGTGTCCTGGAGCTCGGTATTGGCCGGTAGTGCAATTGCACTGGTCACCTACCTGGTCTTGAGCGTGCTGGGTACGGCCATTGGCGCCAGCGCTGTTGACCCAATGGAAGCGGGCAACCCCCTGAGCGGTTTCGGTACCGGTGCCGGGATCTGGCTGTTTGTATCGACGCTGGTCGCCGTCGCCCTCGGCGCGTTCGTGGCCGGGCGCACCGCACCGGATCGCGGTGGCCTGCATGGCGTGCTGACCTGGACGCTGACCACTTTGCTGACCACCTGGCTGCTGGCAGGGCTGGCATCGAGTGTGGTGGGCACCGCTGGCAACGTCGTGGGCAAAGGCCTGTCCGCCGCCGGCAATGGCATCGCCGCCGCCGCACCGGGCATTGGCAACAGCATCAAGCAGCAGTTGAACGAGCAGGGCATCCAGCTGGATTGGAACAGCCTGCAAGGCCAACTCGATACGCTGCTCAAGCAAACCGGCAAGCCTGAGCTGAACCCGGCCAACGTCGAGCAGAAAACCGACCAGGCGGCCGCTGATGGCAAGCAATCGGCCACTGATGCAGCGACCCATCCAGCCCAGGCTGGTGATGAGCTCAAGCAGTGGTTCGAGCGCGTCAAGGCGTCCGGCGAGCCGGCCCTGAATGCAGCGGACAAGGAAGCACTGGTCAACATCGTTGCGGCGCGTACCGGCAAGAGCAAGGAAGAGGCCACCCAGATCGTTGATAACTATGCCCAGGCCTATCAGCAAGCCATGCAGAAAGTCGAAGAACTCAAGCAGCAAGCTGAACAGAAAGCCCGCGAAGCCGGTGAAGTAGCGGCCAAGCAATTGTCCCGCGCAGCCTGGGGTACCTTGGCCATGCTGCTGTTGGGTGCCGCGTTGAGCTTCTTCGTCGGCCGCATCGCGCTGACAACCCGTCGCGTGCCGTTGGCTTGATACCGCCTGCGGCAGGGACGCCGCGCTTGTGAACGCGTAAAATGCCGGCATTTTACGCGTTTCACGCAAAGGTGCCCTTTGAGCGCAAGCAAAACCGTCGGACTGTTATTACTCACTTCTCTGTTGGCGGCGTGCGGCACCTCGCCGCCACGCGCGCCCAACGATCTCTGCGCCATCTTCCGCGAAAAAGATGACTGGTATGACGCGGCCAAGGTCACGCAAAAACGCTGGGGCGTGCCGATCCAGGTGCCGTTCGCGATCATGTATCAGGAGTCGGGCTTTCGCTACGACGCCAAGACGCCGCGTAAATACCTGCTGTGGATCATTCCCTGGGGGCGCGTGTCCACCGCTTCGGGCTATGCCCAGGCCAAGGATGAAGTGTGGAATGACTACCGCAAAAGCACCGGGCGCAGCGGCGCCGATCGTGAAGATTTCGACGACGCCATCGACTTCATCGGTTGGTACATGGACAAGACCTACACCATCAACGGCGTCTACAAATACGACGCCTACGGCCAATACCTGAACTATCACGAAGGCTGGGGCGGCTATCGTCAGCGCACCTATGCCAGCAAAGCCTGGCTACTGCCAGTGGCGAGCAAGGTGCAGGCGCGTTCGCAGCTGTACGCGCGGCAATATGCCGGGTGCAAGGACGAGTTGGGGCGCGGTTTCTGGAGCCGGTTCTGGCATTGGTTGTAAACGTCGACCGCTGGATGCATGCCAATCAGAGTGGGGGAGGTGGCCTGCTCCCGATAGCAGGTTGGCAGTCAGCTCATTCTTGACTGGACCATCGCCATCGGGGGCAAGCCCCCTCCCACATTGGATCGCGTCGTCATGGCGCTTGCCAAACCTGCCCGGTTCTGGGAAAACCCCAACCTTTACGCCTTCTACGAGAACCCCATGAGCAAAGAACTGCAGATCACCGACATCCGTCTGGGCGACGGCAAAACCGTGGTCAAGGGCGCGCTGATCACTACTCAATACACCGGCACCCTGGAAGACGGCACGGTGTTCGATTCGTCCTGGGAACGGGGTAAGCCGTTTCAGTGCGTGATCGGCACCGGCCGCGTGATCAAAGGCTGGGACCAGGGCTTGATGGGCATGCAGGTCGGTGGCGTGCGCACCTTGTTCGTCCCGGCGCATCTGGCCTACGGCGAGCGCTCGATGGGGGCGCATATCAAGCCCAACAGCAATCTGCGCTTCGAGATTGAATTGCTGGAAGTGCTGACGCGGGATGATTGATGAGGTTGAACATGGACGTTGAGCTACCGATGTTGCCCAACTGCACCCTCGAAGGCATTCGGGTGGTTGAGCTGCTGAGTCGTGACGAGGCTGAGCTACAAGACTTTTTCGAGCAAGCGCCGGATTACTTCAGGGCGGTTAACGGCGAACCCGCGACCCCGACCGAGGCACGGGAAGAATTAAGCGGCCAACTGCCCGCAGGCTGGCGTTGCAGCCGGATGTACTGGCTGGGTTACCGCGATGTGCACAACCAGTTGGTCGCCGTCGTGAATATCGCTGCGGATTTGCTCGCCGTCGGTGTGTGGCAAATCGGGTTGTTGCTGGTGCACTCACGCTGGCACGGCAGCGGGCTGGCGCAGCGGCTGCACGCAGACCTTGAAGCCTGGGCTGTGGAGAAGGGCGCCCAATGGCTGCGGGTGACGGTGGTGGCGGGCAATACCAAGGCCGAGCGTTTTTGGCCCAGGCTAGGGTATGTGACGGTACGCATTCGGGAGGGCGTCGCAATGGGGCGGCAGGTGAACAGGGTATTGATTGGGGTCAAGCCTATCGCAGGCGAGAGTATTGATGCCTACCTGTCCTTGGTGGAACGGGACCGACCAGATACTCCATAGTCAGAAGTATCTGATCGACCCATCCGGGGGCCGGTAACCACGTTCCTGAACCCATCCTGAAGAAATTTCTTATTCACCCTGCGGAAACTTTCCTACGGTTTACTCTGCATAAATCGCGGCGTAAGCTTCGCGCGTTTTCATCAATAGCGGAGACCCTCAGTGGGTACTTGTTCGAGTGACAGTAGTCGGCCGGTCTTAGTAACCGGCACATACTTGGCAAGGTAACGCGCATTTTCCAGATGCCGTTGTCTCGCCAGAAAAAGCGAGAAACGGCATCCCGGCAGTCGCCATTCCTGGCGCCTGCCTGATTCCCTCTCATCGACGCTGACCAGCACCTGAGTTGCCTCGGGATGCGACGGACGCGCCTGCCGTTTGCGGCGGGCGGGCCAGGTTCGGCTGTGCCTGTTTCAAAGGTGCGGCGTGGACGGGCAGTACCTGCACGACGGTTTTTTCCTCGCGCAGGAGTAACACCATGAACCTCACGCTGCTCAAAGAGTTCTTCGCCGGTTTTCTGCGGACCCGGCATATCGCCCGGCATTTTCGGCGTCTGGCGATGCTTGAGACGGTGACCGACGCCAGTGTCAGCCGCGAAGTCCCGCCCAGCCTGGCGCAAACCCTGGTGGCGGCGGCCAACGGCAGCGCTGTGCAGTTACTGGGCGTGCTGGGCAGCCATGCCGAGGGGTTGAGTACACCGGAGGCCGACGCGTTGCGCGAGCAATACGGGCTCAATGAGGTCGAGCATGAGCAACCGCTGCCTTGGTGGGTGCACCTGTGGCACTGCTATAAAAACCCGTTCAACCTGCTGCTGACCCTGTTGGCGGTGATTTCCTGGCTGACCGAGGACATGAAGGCCGCCACGGTGATTTTCTCCATGGTGGTGCTGTCGACCTTGCTGCGCTTCTGGCAGGAGGCCAAGTCGAACAAGGCCGCCGACGCCTTGAAGGCCATGGTCAGCAACACGGCGACGGTGCTGCGCCGGGACGCGGTCAAGCGTCTTGAACTGCCGATCAAGCAACTGGTGCCAGGCGACCTGATCGTGCTGTCGGCCGGTGACATGATTCCCGCCGATTGCCGCGTACTCAGTGCCAAGGATTTGTTCGTCAGCCAGGCGGCAATGACCGGCGAATCGATGCCGGTGGAGAAGTTCGTGCAGCAGCAGGATGCCGATGCGCGCAACCCGCTGGACTTGGAAAATATCCTGTTCATGGGCACCAATGTGGTGTCCGGCGCCGCCACAGCGGTGATTCTGGCCACGGGCAATAACACCTATTTCGGTGCGTTGGCGCAGCGCGTCACCGCGACCGACCGCGCCACCACCTCGTTCCAGCATGGGGTGAACAAGGTCAGCTGGCTGCTGATCCGCTTCATGTTCGTGATGGCGCCGCTGGTGTTGTTCATCAACGGGTTTACCAAGGGTGACTGGACCGAAGCGCTGCTGTTCGCACTGTCGATTGCCGTGGGCCTTACCCCCGAAATGCTGCCGATGATCGTCACCTCGACACTGGCCAAGGGCGCGGTGTTCCTGTCGCGCAAGAAGGTCATCGTCAAGCGCCTGGACGCGATCCAGAACTTCGGCGCCATGGATGTGTTGTGCACGGACAAGACCGGCACGCTGACCCAGGACCGAATTTTCCTCGCGCGCCATGTGGATGTGTGGGGGCAGGAATCCGAGGATGTGCTGGAAATGGCCTACCTCAACAGCTACTACCAGACCGGCTTGAAAAACCTGCTGGACGTGGCGGTGCTCGAGCACGTCGAAATCCATCGTGACTTGAAAGTGGGGACCGCGTTTCAGAAGATCGATGAGATTCCGTTCGACTTCAATCGCCGCCGCATGTCGGTCGTGGTTGCCGAGCAGAACCAGCCACACCTGTTGATCTGCAAGGGCGCGGTGGAAGAGATTCTGTCGGTGTGCAGCACCGTGCGTCACGGCGAGGTCAACGAGGCGTTGACGGACGAGTTGCTGGCGCGCATTCGCCAGGTGACCGCGGCGTTCAACGAAGAAGGCTTGCGCGTAGTGGCCGTGGCCGCGCAACCGATGTCGTCGGGGCGCGACACCTACAGCCTGGCCGATGAAAACAACCTGACCCTGATCGGCTATGTGGCGTTCCTCGACCCACCCAAGGAAAGTACCGCGCCTGTGCTCAAGGCGCTCAAGGCCCATGGCGTGGCGGTCAAAGTGCTGACGGGTGACAACGAGCTGGTCACCGCGAAAATCTGCCGTGAAGTGGGCCTGGAGCAACAAGGGCTGCTGATGGGCAACGCCATCGAAGACATGACCGACGCCGAGCTGGCCTTGGCCGTGGAAACCACCAACGTGTTCGCCAAGCTCACGCCCAGCCACAAGGAGCGCATCGTGCGCCTGCTCAAGGCCAACGGGCATGTGGTCGGGTTCATGGGCGACGGCATCAACGACGCGCCGGCATTGCGTACGGCCGATATCGGTATCTCGGTGGACAGCGCGGTGGACATCGCCAAGGAAGCTGCCGACATCATCCTGTTGGAAAAGAGCCTGATGATCCTGGAGGAGGGCGTGCTGGAAGGCCGGCGCACCTTTGCCAACATGCTCAAGTACATCAAGATGACCGCAAGTTCCAACTTCGGCAACGTGTTCTCGGTGCTGGTGGCGAGTGCGTTTATTCCGTTTCTGCCCATGCTGCCGATGCACCTGCTGGTGCAGAACCTGCTGTATGATATCTCGCAGATCGCCATTCCCTTCGACAACGTCGACGAGGAGATGCTTGCCCAGCCGCAACGCTGGCAGCCGGGGGATGTGGGGCGCTTCATGCTGTTCTTCGGGCCGATCAGCTCGATCTTCGACATCACCACGTTCGCACTCATGTGGTATGTGTTCGATGCCAACACCCCGGACCACCAGACCCTGTTCCAGTCGGGCTGGTTCGTGGTGGGGCTGCTCACCCAGACGTTGATCGTGCACATGATCCGCACCCCGAAAATCCCGTTCCTGCAAAGCCGTGCGGCGTTGCCGTTGATGGTGATGACGGGTGTGATCATGGCCGTCGGCATCTTCCTGCCGATGGGGCCACTGGCGCATTACTTCAAATTGCAGGCACTGCCGTCGCTGTATTTCGTGTTCCTGCCGGTGATTCTGCTGGCGTACATGGCACTGACCCAGGCGGTGAAGGGCTACTACATCCGCAAGTTTGGCTGGCAGTAACACGTTTTATGCCGGGGCCAGGCTTGCCCTGATGACAGTTAGCCAAGCGACATGGCCCCTTGTAGGAGCGAGCTTGCTCGCGAAAAACGCGTAGGCAACGCGTTCATTCTGGATAAACGCAGGGGCCCTGAGTGCTTCGCGAGCAAGCTCGCTCCTACACAAGCATCAGGGCTTGCCGCGACGGGGCTCGCACGGATTCGTGGCATTTTCAGTTGCCGCAGCACTCATGGAGATTTTCTTATGCAGGCAATCAACAACATCAACCTCGACTCGCTGGTCGACACCGTCGTCAGCCTGACCGCGGCGTTCATTCTCGGCGGCCTGATCGGCTTCGAACGCCAGTACCGCCAGCGCACCGCCGGCTTGCGCACCAATGTGCTGGTGGCGGTTGGCGCGGCGATCTTTGTCGACATGGCCAATCGTCTGGGTGGTGCTGACGGCGCGGTGCGCGTGGTCGCGTATGTGGTGTCGGGCATCGGCTTTCTGGGCGCGGGGGTGATCATGCGCGAAGAGGGCAATGTGCGCGGGCTCAACACGGCCGCCACCCTCTGGGCATCGGCCGCGGTCGGCGCCTGCGCGGGCGCCGACCTGATCCTTGAGGCGCTGCTGGGTACGCTGTTCGTATTGGCGGCCAATACCCTGCTGCGGCCGATCGTCAATAACATCAACCGTCAGCCGTTGGACGTGGTATCGGCCGAGGTCACCAACATCCTCTATGTCATCGCACGGCGCAGCCAGCAGCAGGCGGTCATGGTGTTGCTGGAAGCTGAGCTGGCACGATGCAACTACCCGGCCAGTGACGTCGATGTACGGCCGTTCGGCAGCGACGAAGTCGAAATCGAGGCGACCCTGGCCGCGACGTCGGTCGACGGTGACGAGCTGGATGCGTTGGTGACGCGCATATCTACCTCCAGTCTGGTGGTGCAGGCGTTCTGGAGCCCAAGTACCACCGACTGACCCGCCCGCATGATCCCCGTCGAGCCAACCTGGTCAGGTTTCGTCGGGAAAAAATCCTACAAGTAGTCAGGATTATCCCTTCAATCAAAACGTCATTGCATTGCTAAGGTTGCGCACTTACCGCTGGCCGCCTGTTCTATCTGGCTGTCATTGCGCGTGATATTTCAATGCAAGGGGCCGGGCTGCTGCCGGTTATTGTCCTGAGAGCGTGCAGCACCGTTTGTCGGAACTGTCATTTCTCACAGGTACCGAGGCCCCTTTTGATATGTAAGGGTACGTTGACCGCCTAGGGGTGTGTATGAGCAAAGCATTAATCGTGGATGACCATCCGTTTATACGTGCGACGGTCAAGCATCTGCTGAAGTTGGAAGGCTTCGATGAAATTTATCAGGCAGGTGATGGGGCCGATGCGATGCAATTGGCGCGCGAGCAACGTCCCGAGTTGATCATCCTTGACCTGGCGATGCCCAAGCTGGGTGGGTTGGAAGTGATCAGTCGCATCAAGACCCTGGGCCTGCCGTGCAGGATCCTGGTACTGACCTCTTACCTGGCCGTGTTTTTTTCCACCCGTTGCATGCGGGCCGGAGCCATGGGGTTTGTGGCAAAGACCGGCGAGCTGGACGAACTGCAAAAGGCCATCAGAGCGATCCAGTCAGGCTACAGCTGTTTCCCGAGCCTGCCGACCAGCTCGGTACGCCGTGACGATCTGCAGGAGACAGAGCGGCAGATGATCGAATGCCTGTCGGACCGTGAACTGACTGTATTGCAGAAGCTGGCTCTGGGGCTGGGCAACAAGGAAATTGCTGAAGACATGCTGTTGAGCCACAAGACCATCAGCACCTACAAGACACGCCTCAAGGAGAAGTTACGTATGTGCTCGGTGGTGCACCTGTCCAAGTTTGCCCAGCGCAATCATCTGATCTGATTTGAAATGACCGCCGTCGCGTTCAAGCGGTTCGCCACGATCCTCGGGTTGAGCCTGTTGCCCATGGCCGCGATGGCCCTTGATGAGCCCACTGTGCTGCGACTGTTGGGCCACTCTCGTATTGAGCCTCCCATCGTCACGCTGCAGGAGGCCGACTGGCGCTGGCTGCGCGAACGGCGCACGTTGCTGATGGGGGTGTCCGGGCCGGATTACGCCCCCTTTGACCTGACCAATAACCGTGATGAGCTCGAAGGCATTACCGCTGATTTCGCAGCACTGGTCGGCCAGGCGCTGAATATCTCCATTGAAGTTCGCCGTTACGAAACCCGCGATGAAGTGATCGAAGCCCTCAAGCGCGGCGATGTGGATTTCCTTGGCTCGGCCAATGGCTATGAAGCCGCCGATCCGCAACTGGTGTTGTCACGCTCCTACGCCAATGACCAACCCACCCTGGTAACCCGTATTGACGATAGCCAGGCGCTGAGTGACGACTTGGCGGGCAAACGCGTGGCGATGCTCTATCACTATCTGCCGCCTGAAGCAGTACGGGCTTTTTACCCCCGCGCCCAGCTGGAGTTGTTTTCTTCGGCTTTCGAGGCTATTGGCGCTGTAGCGTTTGGCCGGGCCGATGTGTACCTGGGCGATGCCATCAGCGCCAATTACCTGATCAACCGAAACCAGCTCAATATCGTGCGCATGGCGGATTTTTCTACCCTTGAAGTCAACCCGTTTGCCTTTGCGTTCACGCGGCAGAATACCCGGCTGCCGCCGATCATCAATGCAGCGCTGGAGGCGATTCCCTCAAGTGAGCAGATGGAAATATTGCGCCGCTGGAGCAGCGGCAACCTGGGCATTGTCGGCACCGGTCGGTTGCGCCTGAGTGCCAGTGAACAACGCTGGCTCCTCAAGCATCCACGGGCCAAGGTCGCTGTACTGGATAACCTGCTGCCGCTGTCAGTCGTTGATGACCAGGGGCGATTCGAGGGGCTGAGTGCCGAGGTGCTTTCTCGTATCAGCCTGCGCACCGGATTGAAGTTCGACGTGGTGCGAGGCAGCTCGATACCGCGTCAGATCGAACAGGTCAGCGTCGGGGCGGCCGATATGCTGGCGGTGGTGACACCCAGCACCGAACGTGCCGAAAAAGTGCGGTTTACCCGGCCCTACCTGACCAACGCCCTGGTGCTGATAACCCGAGGGGACGAGCACAGTCCGGTCACGCTTGAGGATATGGTGGGAAAACGCCTGGCGATGATCGGCGGTAACGGGCTGCGCGACAAGATTGCACGGGATTTTCCCGGCATCGTGTTCATCGATGTAGAGAGCGCAGAACAGGCGATGGCGATGGTGGCCAGAGGCGAGGCGGAGGGGGCCGTCAATTCGCTGATCAGCGCGCGCTATATGATCGCCCGGTATTACCGCGACCGGTTGCGCATCACCAGCACCGTCGGCTCCGATCCAGCGCGCATCACGTTCGGGGTCAACCGCAGTCAGTTGGAGCTTTATTCGATCCTCGACAAGGCGCTGCTGAGCATCACACCCCAGGAAATGGATGAAATGATTGCCCAATGGCGCAGCGAGGTCATTATCCAAGACAGTTACTGGCTGCGGCATCGCAATCTGATCATTCAGGGGTTCGGACTGGCCGCGCTGTTGCTGATCGTCACGCTGGGCTGGGCGATCTATCTGCGCAGCCTGATTCGCAAGCGCGTTCAGGCCGAACGGGCCTTGAGCGACCAGATGCGCTTTATGAGCGTCCTTATCGACGGCACACCGCACCCGATTTACGTGCGTGACCGGCAGGGACGCTTGATGGCGTGCAACAACGCTTACCTGGACGTGTTTGGCTACAAGCTCGAAGACGTGATTGGCAAAACCGTGGTGGAAGCCGACGCCGACAACCTGCCACAGGCCCAGTCGTTTCATCAGGATTACCTGCGCTTGATGGCAGACGGCGAGCCGCAGATTCACGACCGTATCCTCAAATTGCCCACGGGCGAGGCCCTGACCATCTACCAGTGGATGCTTCCGTACCGCGACGGTGACGAGAAAGTGGTGGGCATGATTGCCGGCTGGGTGGACGTAAGCGAGCGCCAACAGTTGTTGGGTCAGTTGCAGGAAGCCAAGGACGAAGCCGACGCCGCCAACCGGGCCAAGACTACTTTTCTGGCGACCATGAGCCACGAGATCCGCACGCCGATGAACGCGGTGATCGGCATGATCGAGCTGGCCCTGAGGAATGCCGAGCAGGGCGTTGCCGATCGGGATGCCCTTGAGGTGGCGTCGGAGGCCTCGCGCGGCATGCTGGAGCTGATCGGCGATATTCTCGATATCGCGCGGATCGAATCCGGGCATCTATCGTTGGCCCTGGAGCCAGCCAATCTGTACGAGTTACTGACGTCGGTGGCGCGTGTATTCGAAGGTCTGGCGCGGGACAAGGGGTTGGTGCTGCGGGTTGAACTGGATGCTTTGGTCGACCGCATGGTGCTGGTTGATCCTCTGCGTTTCAAACAGGTGGTGTCGAATCTGCTGAGCAATGCCATCAAGTTCACCCAAAGGGGTCAGGTCGAACTCGGCGCCCATGCAGCCTGCGAAGGGGATCACGTCGGGCTGCGATTATGGGTGCAGGACACCGGAATTGGCATCAGTGCCCAGGACCAGTTGCGCCTGTTCAGCCCTTTCATCCAGGGCAACAATGGCGAGCAGTCTGCGCGCAGTGGCTCCGGCCTGGGGTTGGTGATCAGCCGCAACCTGTGCGAAATGATGGGCGGCCGGTTGCACTTGAGCAGTGTGCTGGGCCAGGGCACGCGGGTAGATGTGACGTTGGCCCTGGCCATGACGGCTGTACTGCCCCAGGATGGCGCGTCGGCGAATGCTCTGATATCTGCGGTCCACGCCCTGAGTATCCTGGTGGTGGACGACTACCCGGCCAACCGGTTGCTGCTGGCCAGGCAGCTGTCTTTCCTGGGCCACCGCATCACCACGGCCGAGGATGGGGTTCAGGGGCTCGAGCTGTGGAGGGCCGGGCAGTTCGATGGCGTCATCACCGATTGCAACATGCCGCTCAAAAATGGCTACCAGTTGGCACAGGACATCCGTGCACTTGAGCGTGAGCGCGGCCTGGCGCCTTGCCTGCTCCTGGGGTTCACCGCCAATGCCCAGCCCGAGGAAGCCGAGCGCTGTCGGCAAGCCGGGATGGACGGGTGTCTGTTCAAACCCACCGGACTGGACGATTTGCGCGTGGCGCTGGCATCGCGCTCCACCGGCACGCTGAGCGTTGAAGCAGTGGGGTTTGATCTGAGTACTCTGCTCGTGTTGGTCGGGGAGGATCATCACGAGCTTACAGAACTGTTGGTGCCGTTGCTCGACAGCCTGGAGCAGGACCGGGCGCTGTTGCCGGCGCTGCAGCACAAGGCTGATTTCGCCAGGCTTCACGACCTCGCCCATCGTGCCAAGGGCGGTGCGCGAATGGTCAAGGCGCAGGTGTTGATCGCTCGCTGTGAAGCGCTCGAGGCCGTCTGTGAAAGACAGGACCGCAACGCGCTGGATAGGGCAATCGACGGTGTGGGGGCAGCGATCATCGCTTTGCATGAGGGACTGAGCGCGCAGTGCAATCAGACGAGATCCCGATGAACGCCATTCAGAGCTTTTGGGAGAAGTCCTACATGACAGGGGAACATGCCTGATTTTGCCGGCAAGATTTGTCTGGAGAATGGGCGACGCTCACTGACGAGCGCTGCCTGCCCAGGGGTTTGCCATGCCGAACAAAGCACTGACCATCCTGATTGCCGATGATCTGCACTTGCAACGGCTGTACATCGAAAAAATGCTCAACCAGTTGGGGTATTACCGGATTGTGCCGGTGCAAACCTTCGAAGAAGTCCAGATACTCACCGACATTCCGGCCAGGCCCTTCGATGTGCTGATCATCAATGCCGGGCTGGCGGCCCATGCGAGTGGGCCCCATCCTCAGGTTCGCCATGTACTGGTCTACGACAATCTTGACCTGGGCAATTGCGCAGGCGCAATGCCGAGGGTAGCGGTACGCCTGCCGGGCGTGCCGGACAACGTCAACCTCGAACACTTCATGGGCATTATCGACCCACCCCGGGCCAGAACCGGCTTGCGGGTGTTGCCGTGGTTGAGGGCGTTGTCCCGCCAGCCGATGGCCGGAGTCTAGTCCAGCGCTGGCGCCCCGTTGCTGTGTGCACGAAGGCGCTCGGCGGCACTGCGCAGCAACTGCTCGGTGCCCGCCCAGCCCAGGCAACCATCAGTCACCGACACGCCATATTTCATTGACGAGCTCAGAGGTTGGCAACCCTCGAACAGGTGGCTTTCCAGCATCATGCCGATCAACGAGGTATCGCACTGCAAACGTTGCTCCAGCACCTCGTTGAACACCGCCGGCTGGCGCAGCGGGTCTTTTCCACTGTTGGCGTGGCTGCAATCGACCATGATGCGTGCCGCTACCTTGGACTTGGCCAGGTCTTGCTTGACTTGGGACACACTCTGCGCATCGTAGTTTGGCCCACGGTGACCGCCGCGCAGCACCAGGTGGGTGTCGGGGTTGCCCGCAGTCTGGATGATCGCCGGATGGCCCTGGCTGTCGACGCCGAAGTGGCGGTGCGGGTGCGAGGCCGAGCGCATCGCGTCACAAGCAATCGCGACGCCGCCGTCGGTCCCGTTTTTGAAGCCTACGGGCATGCCCAGACCGCTGGCCATTTCGCGGTGGATCTGTGATTCGGTGGTGCGTGCGCCAACCGCAACCCAGCTGAGCAGGTCATCGAAGTAGCCGGCGGCCATGGGTTGCAACAGCTCGGTGGCGACCGGCAGGCCCAGGCGCAGCATTTCGCGCATCAGTTCCCGCGACAGCGTCAGGCCCGCGGCCATGTCATCGCTGCCATCAAGGTGCGGATCGTAAGCAAGGCCTTTCCAGCCAATGGTGGTGCGGGGTTTTTCGACGTAGGCGCGTATGACCAGCAGCATCTGGTCGCTGACTTCCAGCGCCAACTTCTTCAGGTTGCGTGCGTATTCCATGGCCGATTGTGGATCGTGTATCGAGCATGGGCCGACAATCACCAGCAAGCGTGAGTCGTGACCATCGAGGATGGCGCGTACGGCTTGGCGGTGGTCGTGCACCTGTTCAGTGAGGAACGGGCTGAGAGGCAGTTGGTGCTTGAGCTCCAGGGCGCTTGGGAGGCGCAGGGTCAAGGCTTCATTGGCACTGTTGAGCGTTGAGACGGGCAAAGCGGCGATAGAGGCGTTCATATTCAAGCTTTCCTGGGCAAGCGGCGGGCAATTCCCGCACGCCTGGCCTACTGGGGTGTTCGACAATTGGCCGTATTGGCCAGCGTTGGCTTGCCACCAAGAGGTGACCGATCGGAGGCGGCAGGCTGTCCCGAACGGGGCTGGCTAAATCGCCATGCAGCGCACGTGTCGTAGCGGTAATAGGTGGCGTAGTTCATGTCGTGATTCCTTTAAGTGCTTGATCGAACAAAAAATGTCAGGGCCTGAAAAAACAAAACCCCCGGTCGGGGAGCCGACCGGGGGTTAGATTTCTCTGGCAGGCGACCCCTTGAGTAGTGGGCGCCGATTTCAGGTATCAGGCGCGCCAGCGGCTAAACCAATACCCAAAATAAAAGCTGACCAGTGCGCTCGAACCGTTCACACGGGTAGCCGACACCGAGCGCGAAGCGCTGGCAGCGAGGCGGACCTGAGTGTGGGTGAGTTGCAACATGGTATGGCTCCAAATGATGGGGGGAGCTTACTAGAGCTGCGCGGGTGGATTCAATCAGTAATTTCTATTGCGCCGGGGGACTTACCGCTATGGGGTGAGTATGGATATGCTGACCGCTCCATGAACAATGATTGCCAGGACGCGACCATGACTGCCTTGACCCTTGCTGCGG